>NZ_JAUBTX010000018.1:16916-110278 GCF_036705185.1 Microcoleus sp. B4-D4
GCTGAAGCGCAACTACGTACCTTTGAATCAACCCTTAAGTCAGGTAAGTAGTTGGGCTTTAGCCCCCAAAGAGCGCTCAGTTCCCTGCTTGAGAGGAATCTGAATCACGAACTCTGCTCCCTGTCCAGGAGCGGAAATACAAGTCAGCCTACCATGATGTTTTTCTACTACAATCTGGTAGCTAATAGCCAATCCCAAACCAGTGCCAGAGCCGACACGTTTTGTAGTAAAGAAAGGGTCAAAAATCTTCTGGCTTACTTCCTCTGTCATCCCCGCTCCATTGTCGGCAATCCGAATCTCTACTTCGTTACTATTTATGACACTGGTGCGAATGCGAATTTGTGATTTTTTCTTGGAGATTGATGCTATAGGAGACTTTACCAATGATTCCTCTATAGCATCAATCGCATTGCTGAGTATATTCATAAATACTTGGTTCAGGAAGCCGGCGTAACACTCTACTCTAGATAAATTTCCATATTCTTTAACAATTTCAATACCTAGATTTTCTGGTTTCGCTTTTAGCTGATTTTGCAATAGTAGCAGAGTGCTATCGATCCCTTCATGGATATCTACTGGTTTCATTACAGCCTCATCCAAGCGCGAGAAATTCCGCAGCGACAAGACAATCTGGCGGATGCGTTCTGCCCCTACCTGCATCGAATCAAGCAATCTAGGAAAATCGGAAATTAAGAATTCCAGATCGATACTTTCTGCAAGGTTCTCAATCTCAGGAGTTGCATTAGGCAATTCCTTCTGGTAAAGATTCAGCAATCCCAGCAAGTCATGGAAATAGTCACTAGCATGGGTAAGATTGCCATAGATAAAGTTAATCGGATTATTGATTTCGTGAGCAACCCCACCAACCATTTGCCCCAGACTTGACATTTTTTCAGTTTGAATTAACTGAGTCTGTGTCACTTGCAATTCATGTAGAGCAAGTTCAAGCTGAATTGCTTGTTCTCTCAAAAGCGTATTTTTTTCTTGTAACTCCAGCGTCCTGGCTTCCACTTTCTGTTCTAGGGTTTGGTTGTAATCGTCTAATTGCTCGTTGGCTGTTTTCAAGTTTTGAGTTGCAGTTTCCAATTTCCCATAAAGCATCGCATTTTTAAGGGATATAGCTATCTGTGAAGAAAGTATTTTTAATACTTCTACCCTCTGCTTTGTAAAGGCAGCAGTTGTTATATTATTTTCTAAATATAGAATGCCAATGAGCTTGCCTTGATTAAGAATAGGCATAGATAATATTGACTTCGGTTGGGTTTTTATGATGTAAGGATCGTTTATGAATCTTCGTGACAATGCTGCATCATTTAAAACCACATTTTCTTTAGCTATGCCCACATAATTAATTATGGTAATTGGCAGATTATCGCTGTTTTCAACTGGTGATTCTGAACACAACACAACCGTATCTCTATCCACAACACCTGTAGCTTCTATCAATAACTTTCCATCTTTTTCTAAGATCAAGCAGCCCGTTGTAGCTCCAGCATTTTCCATCACAATTTTCAGTAACTTATCGAGCAACTTATCGAAAACTATTTCTTCAGCCAAGGCCAGAGATGCTTTGTTCACAGTGGACAAATCCAAAACCGCCGAACTTCCTCCCGTGGTCGATGTTGTTGTCCTATTAATCTCTATGCCTATGGATTCTCGCATCAGCATCTCGGAAAATACCAAAGGATATCTAGACTCTAAATCTTTAACTTTAGCTTTAGCTCCCCAACGAATATATCCGTAGTAAGCCTGTGTCAGATAAATTCGAGCAAACTTATCTCTGCCGAGGGAGAAATAAAACTCGGCTGCTAGTTCTGATGCTAGTGCTTCTTCCTGAATATAGCCTTGTTCTTTGGCTCGCGTTATAGCTCGGTCATAATACTCCATTGCTTCTACAATTTGCCCTAAGACACGAGCTTTTTCTGCTTCCACAAGCTCATACTTATGCTGAAAGTTAAAGGGGGCATGAAATGCCCATTTCTGCATTTGTTGTTGATTAGATTCTACTAAGTTGATGTATTGTTGTTGTTCGGCGTGTGAAGCTTGAGGATAAACAGCGAGGAGAGCCAGCGAATAGTAGAAGTTGTGAGGAGCAGAAACTACCATACCGATTACGCTGACTGCGTGTTCTGCTGCTAAACTAGCGCTGGTAACGGCATTTTTAGGATCTTTAAACATATAAAAGAGAATCGTCTTGGCGAGATAAGCAATAAACACTAAAATTCTATTGTTAGTTTTAATAAAAACAGGCAGCATTTGTGTTTCATTAAAACTTTTGCCCACCAACTGACATTTGCCCTCAGCCTCATTTTGAAGATTTAGCGTCAATTGGTGAAATATCTGGATGTAATAAATAGAATAGTCTTGTTTTAGTTTGAGTGCTAAATCAAGATATTGCTCTTGTTCCTCTTTTACAATTTCTAATTGTTCCCCAGTCAAAAATATGCTGGCACAATAGACAGTAGTACAATAACCAGCATATTCTATATCTCCGGTTTCCAGTCCACTTTGCAACCCCGATATTAAGAATGGTAAGGCTTCTTTAGCAGGCTCTTTCCAATGTACGACAAAACCGTTAAATAATTCGTAGACTTTACATTTAAGGGAATTGGCATTAAATTTATCCAACAGCTTTAACGCTAGCTTACCTGCATGATATCCAGCATCTATTTCCCCGATTGCTGAACACAATATTATGCTATAAAAAACATACGAAAAAGCGGCAAGAGGGGAATGACCGTGTTCCACGCAGATTTTAACTAGAGTTACTGCAAGCAGGGACAAAATTTCGGGTTTAGCAGCGTAAGCAGGAGAAACAAGGGACATCAGTATTCTTAAAGCCGCTATCTTGTAAGGGTCTGTCATCTCTGGGATATTGTCTAAATCCGTGAGGTTTGGCAATTCAACCACAAAACCCCCATTACCTTCGTCATTTGACAAGGAGACACCCAGCATATCCAGCACTTCCATACCAGTATCAATGGCTTTTAACATCTGATTTTGAGCCATATAAAACTGGATTTGCAATTCGTATACTTTCACTCTTTCGAGCAGAGTCTTAGCTTGTTGCAGAACAACTTCAGCAAGAGTTGCAGACCTTTCGTAATTGGTAGTAAGATATTCCGCCTCCACCGCTTCTACATAAAGTCCGATCGTCAGATCGTAGTTACTCTGCCAACTGTTTTCTGCTAATAGTTCTAACCCTACTTTTAGTAGCGTGACAGCAGCTTCATAAGCTGTCGCTGCTTTGGCTTTTCGACCAGCTATTAAATTTAATTGAGCCAGCTTGTATTTTTCTTCTTGCTCATTAATGAATTCTACTCCTACATTGAGCTGGTTAACAATATCAAAGACATTTTCTTCTAAATCGTCTTGATTTGTATTGTGCAACAGTAGTTGACCAATTTTCAGGTGCGTAGCTTTTTGATTGTCAGTAGGAATCAGAGAATAAGCCGCTTGCTGCACGCGATCGTGCAAAAACTTGTAGGATACTTTGTAAGTGTTAACTTCTAATTGGGTTTCTTGACTCTTACCCATTGCTAAGGAGTCATTACCCTTGCATAGTAACGGGATTTTGTAGGCACTTTCCCCGATCGGCAAAATTAGACCGCTCTGAAGTCCATCCCATAAAGCAGATGCAGTTTCTGATATAGATTGTTCACTTACTATTGCCAAAACGTCTAAATTAAATCGGTTCCCAATACAAGCTGCTAACTTTAAAACTTTTTGGGTGTCTGGAGGCAGTTTTTGAATATTTCTGGCTATGAGTTCGACGACATTATAATCGGCGATTCCAATAGTTTGAATTTTCCCCATGTCCCACTGCCAACTGCCGATGCTGAAGTCAAATGTCAACAGCTTTTCTGCGTAAAGGGAGGTGAGCAACTGAGTTAGAAAAAAGGGATTGCCTTGAGTTTTATTGAAAACTAGCTCAGCTAATAACTTCCACTTTTCTCTTTCAGTGTTATTGTTTTTAGCAAGCAAACTTTCTCGCTCAATTTCTCCGTCTCGATCGGAAAAAGAAGCAAGAGTGGAGACTGCTGATGAGCAGTTGTCACCCAAGGTGTCAGTAACTAATTGATTTACTGTACTGAGTGCCAACGGTTGGAGGATGATATTATTTACTATTGACCCAGATGAACGAATCTGATCTAAGGTCTGCATTAACGGATGGGTTGGGCTGACTTCGTTATCTCGATACGCTCCTATCAGCAACAAATATTGGCTATCTGAGTCGGTTAGCATCAACTGAATCAATTTCAAAGAGGCTGAATCGGCCCATTGCAAATCATCTAAAAATAAGACTAGCGGATGTACTTTCTGTGAGAAAATATGAATGAATTGTTTAAACGCAAGATTAAAGCGATTTTGCGATTCGTTTGCACCTAGCTGAGAAACTTCTGGTGTCGCGCCAACTATCAATTCTAATTCGGGAATAACGTCAATAATTACCCGAATATTTGGCCCTAAAGCATTTAAGATATTCTGTTTCCAAAAACTAATTTTTTCAGGGCTTTCTGTTAACAGTTGTCGGATCAATTCCTGGAACGCTTGAATCAAGGCTGCATAGGGAATATTACGCTTAAATTGGTCGAATTTGCCAGCAATAAAATAACCCCTAGCTCCGACTATGGGTTTGTGTACTTCATAAACTAAACAAGATTTACCTATTCCTGAGTAACCGGAAACTAGCATCATTTCGGCTGTTCCAGCGCTAACACGGTCAAAGGCATCCATCAGGGTGGCTAGTTGCGTTTCTCGTCCGTACAGTTTTTGCGGGATGAGAAATTGACCGGATTTATCGCGCTCACCGGGGATGAAGTTTGAAATTTGGCCAGTTTGTTGCAACTGACTTAGACATTGTTCTAGATCCGCTTTAATGCCATAAGCACTTTGATATCTGTCTTCAGCAGTCTTGGCCAATAATTTCATCACAATGTCAGAAATTGCTTTGGAAATCTCGCTATTTTGAATTTTTGATTTGGGATTGCCGATGGTATGTTCTGCTGTGCTATTCTGCGCCTTTGCACGTACAATGTCGTAGGGCGGTACTGGCTGTTTAGCGATGTGGCAGTGAACTAATTCCATCGGATCGGGAGTTTTAAATGGCAGTTCGCCGCACAGTATTTCATAAAATGTGACGCCCAAAGAATAGAAGTCGGTGCGGTAGTCAATGGAGCGATTCATTCGCCCTGTTTGCTCTGGCGATATATAGGCGAGGGTTCCTTCTAGTAAAGTGGGATGGCTGAGTGCTTGGGTTTCTCTAGACAATCGCGTGGCAATGCTAAAGTCAGTAATTTTTACTTTGAGGGTTGTAGGATTAATGATGATGTTTGTCGGCTTAATATCTTTATGAATAATTTGGTTGTCGTGCAACTTACCCAGAGTGTCTGCTAGCTGAATAGCTATTGCTAAGAACTCTGTTAGTTGAAGTTGGCGAAGTCTCAAAAACTTTTTTAGTGCTTCTCCTTTTGAATCTTCTAATATTAATGCCAGACCATTACGATGATTTTCTAAACCGTAGGGCTTGACAATACCTTCTAAATTGAGATGTCGGGAGATTTCATATTCATGTCTCAATTGCATAATCTCTTCGAGAGTAGGATAGTCAGAGCTAAGGATTTTGATAATCACAGCAGTCCGATCTTCCTTCCTCTCTGCGCGATAAACTACTGTAGTCAAACCTTCATTAAGTTTTTCTATGAGTTTGTAATTTGCCTTGATATTCATAAATATTGTATCTCTCTTAACAGTATTTGATGCTGTGCGAAAGTAAAGAGTTGGGGTGGTTTCGGTAAATATCTCTTTCTTTAATATTGAAACCTGAAAAAAGTATTTTTTCGTTAACTAGCTGGAAAAAGTCTGAACTTTTGTAAAACATATGACCCTTTTTATTTAAGTTTTATATTTTTGATGATAACACATCCCGCAGCTAAGTAGATAGGCGCAAAATAAATGATCTGTAGGGCGGGTTTAGCCCGGAATCATTGCTAGGAGAGATTTTGCCCTCTTAAAACCCGCCCCGCCCACCTTCGTATAGCAGTTTTCAACCGTATTAGGTACAGTAACTACAACGAGTGAACGAATTTGTGATAGATTTGAGAGCGATCGAGTCGAATCCGTGCACAAGTGCTGACTCTCAGGTGTAATTACTTACGTGCAGCAACCGAACGTAGATATCCTTTTAGCTGAGACTCTTCTGTTTTCAATCGGATTTAAATCGGGAGAATAAGGAGACAGGTAAATAACTCGCTTCTCCTACGGATTCAATCAATCACGCTTCGGGGTACCCAGAATGTTTCTCATTAACCTAGGTTTGGAGCCATTGCTGAGAAATCTGGATCGCACGAGCAATCCCGGCAAGTGAAATACGTTCTAACAACAATCGATCAATTAGTTATCGTGTCTGCTGGTAAATCACTTTATGAATGCGGATGTTCAACGAATTGCCGATCGCACTTAAGCAACTTCAACCATTGTTTACCGTTGTGAATGCGGCCGTTTTTGACAGTCTGGCAAGAAGAATAGTTAGGACAAGAGGGATTGTCAGGGATAAATTAGCAAAAACTACTGCTAATATAGCATCATTAGTTCTAGGGCACTACCGGAAAAAGCTGGTCTTTTTCCTAACCGCTAGAAAATCACATCAGTGCCATGTGCTATTTTGTACATCACTACTATGTATGATTACTTCTTTAGCACTACTAAGGTAGTTTATAACTGCTCGATCGCACGATCAATTCACCTTGACTGGGGTTGCGGCTGAAAATAAAAGCTCCTGCTTGAGTTTCGCCGCTTGACAAAAAGTCAATTTGTTGGTCGCCGGATTCCAACACTTCACCGTTGACTCGTAGTTCCGCAATAATTTGCACTGATTCAGCCGTTTCGCCGCCCGTGTTAGTCACTGTAAACGGCACGTAAAATTGCCCTTGGGTTTCGCGAATTGGTGCATTGCGAGTGACAGAAATCACCGGAGGTTTCTGTTCTTTAGTCGCCCAGTTGTAGAGTACGAGTCCGGTGAGGCCAGAAAGGATGAAACAGGCGATCGCAAATGTCACCCATTCAGCAGGATTTCTTTTTTGTTGCTGTTCGTTATCTTTTTCACTCATACCGTTAACCTCCCCGCCGCGCCACCAATTGTCGCCGGCAATCCCAATACTAACGTATAGCTCAACCAAATCGACCACGGATCGTCAAAGTTGAGTTTTTGGAAGAAAAACAGCATAAATGCAGAAGCAACCAGCGATACTAAATACGCCATTACAGTTTCGCTGAGGGGACGCTGAAAAATCCCTTGTTGTTGTTGGCGCTTTTCTTGATAAGTAAAGCCTGCTACAAATACAATACCGTAGGAAATTAGCAGCGAAGCGGCGATAATTGCTAATTGCCAAGGCGGCGAAATAGCTGCCGCTAACATGGGAACTTCGTCGGTTGGGGCGATGTTGAAAGCAATAATTGTAGCGCCGATTAAAGTAGCGCCGATATCTGCTACAGTTGGATTAATTGTAGGTTCGCTGTCGCCGTCTGAGCTTTGATAGCGATCGCCGCTCAAGAAACCCCTTGCTAGTGCCACTCCCAAAGCAAACGGCAAGCCTTCAAAGATGATTTTCCCCAAAGTTTCTTGCAGCGGAGTCTCCAGCCTAATTTCCCTGAGCAAAAACAGGATCGCAGCGGCGCAGACAATCCCAATTGCGATCGCTTCTACGGTATCCATTGCAGCATCTCGCCAGCGGATGTTCTTAGTTTTGCGAAAACCTTCAGTACGAACCAGCAAGAAAACGGCGATAAAAGTAGTTGCAATGGCGATCGACATTTCTGCTGGTTTACTGTGCGAACCGATCCACCAAACCTCCATCGTATAAAGCAGCGGAATGCCGAATAAAAAGCCCCCCGATGCACCTCTAATGATGTCGTTTAGTTCATTTGACCACTGATTTTTGCGTCTTTTTGATTTGTTCATGTTTCGTGAAAAGGCACCTCAAAAAATTGGCAAGTAAATATTTTTTTAAACCGGATCAAATAGAATACCATATTTGTTGTATTCTTTCTCTAACTTGAGTCCAGTCGCTAGCGGTTAAAATTCCCAATCGACGATTGACCAAACGCTTTTCTATTGTGTTCACCTTATGCAGCCGAACCACTGACGATCGCAACAAACCGGCCTGCTCCCATTCTACAATCTCAACATCAAAAACAGTCCTAGTTGTTTGACTTGTCACTCGTGCAACAACAATATCTTCATCTTCTGTATCCAAAAGTACCAGCACAGGACGGAGTTTTGATGTTGTTACATCGGCAAAAGGTAGTGCCAGTAAGAGAACTTCTCCTGATTGATAATTTGGCATATTTCAAATATTGTCGTAGATAGCATCTTCCTCGCTGTAGCCAGCCAATAATTGCTCAGCAGCAAGGATCTGCCAAGCAGCGTTTTCCTCTTCTGTGTCAGTTGGTTCTTGCACCAGAACAATAACTCTGACTTGTTGGTTAGCTGCCAAGTATTTTAAGAGGGTATCGGGAAATTCTATTTTCCCTTCATCTGTGACTTTTGCGGGAAACTCGTATGCTTTCATGGTAGGTTTGAATCTGTATTTAACATAATTTTATTAAGGCAGTTATAGTGCGAGTTTAATCTCAGAATATTCTCCCAAAGCTTCGTTGACAACAATCAATTTTCCTTGACTATCTGCTCCTAATTGTTGATTGGCATTGAGTAATTCAATTCCATAAATAGTACCGTCTGGGGCAATGTCCACATTCATTCGATCGCTAACCTGGATAGTTTCTACCTGTGCGGTTTTTTCTTGCAGGTATATATAAGCTACGTTGTATCTCGGATCGTAAGTCAGTTTCACGGGAACCTCCTGCTCAAAAGAATTTGATAATTACAGTGATAATTATCCAGTCTTCGCCTTCCTTAGCTGCGATCCTGCACTTTCTTCATAGCATAAACTTTTCCCTACCACTCAGCATTGAAGGAAAAGTTGCGCCTAAATCCGGTTCTGCCAAATTGAGCCGGAAAAGTTGTACCACTTTCTACAGTAGCAATTACTTCTGCCTCAGTTGCACCTCGCTCAATCAATCGCGATCGAGCATGGGGATGTAATCTAACGCTCACGTTGCTATTACCTCCTTAAGCTCATAACCTGTACTCCTTAAATTCTTCTAGCGGTTCGTCAAAATCATCAGACATCCAAACCATGCCTTTAGCACTCCCAGCTTTGGATGGCCACCGCTTCTTATTAGCTGGCGGTATCCCTACCAATTTTACAACAGGCTGGTTATCTTTACTAATGGCAACTTCTTCACCTCTCATCGCCGCTTCAATTAATTCAAGCAGTTTTTCTTTTGCCTCAATAATGTCTACTTGATACATAATTTTTGCCTCCTTAATCTCAATTGACAACATCACTATTCTAACTCAATTCGATAAATCTTCTTCCTCCAAATCAAGAGACGGCAACTCCATATCATCTGACTGCAACTGAGCCGGAGTAGCCGGAATTGCGGCAATAATTGCATCGATTACTCTCGCCACCGGAATAATTTCCATCCCCAAATCTGGCACCGGTTGATTCTTCGGAACGATCGCCCTTTTGAACCCCAACTTAGCCGCCTCCCTCAGCCGCAATTCTAACTGAGAAACCGGCCGCACCTGTCCACCCAAACCCACTTCTCCCAGCAAAACTGTGCGCGCATCAATTACCCGATCGCGAAAACTGGCCACAACCGCGATCGCAACTGCCAAATCCGACGCCGGTTCCTCCACCTTCAACCCGCCCACCGAAGCTACAATAGTATCTAATTTAGACAAAGGAATCCCCACTCTTTTTTCCAAAACAGCTAAAATTTGCTGCAATCTACTATTATCAACACCCGTAGTAGAGCGGCGCGGCGAACCAAAACTCGCAGGACTAACTAACGCTTGAATTTCTACTAAAATTGGTCGAGTTCCTTCGCAAGCAACCGTCGTAGAAGTACCGGGAGAAAATTCATCTTTATTACCTAAAAATAACTCCGACGGATTGTCTACTTCTCGCAAACCCTCTGCTACCATTTCAAAAACACCGATTTCGTGAGTCGCGCCAAAACGGTTTTTCATCGATCGCAAAAGCCGGTGAGAAGCAAAGCGATCGCCCTCAAAATAAAGTACAGTATCTACCAAATGTTCCAACACCCTCGGCCCCGCCAAACCTCCATCCTTAGTAACGTGACCGACAATAAATAAAGTAATATTTTCCCTCTTCGCCACCTGCATCAAAGCTGACGTACATTCCCGCACCTGAGCCACCGAACCCGGAGCCGATGTTAAACTAGCAAAATAAATAGTTTGGATGCTGTCAATCACCGCCACATTCGGTTTGAGCGATTCCAACTCCCGCAAAACTACTTCTAAATCCGTCTCAGGAAGCAAGTAGAAATTCTCCGCTGACTTGTCCTCGGAATCCGCTTTAGCTTCCCCGTTGCTGCCGGATTTATGTCCGCCGTTGCTTGACAAATCAACCGGATTAGCTACACCCAAACGCTGCGATCGCAATTTCACCTGTTGGCCAGACTCCTCCGCACTGACATACAGTATCCGATCCTTGCGCGCCAACATATTCGCCACCTGTAAAAGCAGCGTCGATTTCCCGATACCCGGTTCCCCGCCAATCAACACCAGGGAACCCGGAACAATCCCGCCTCCCAAAACTCGATCGAGCTCCCCGTAACCAGAAGGCCAGCGAGACTGAGTTTGGTCAGCAATCTGCGATAATCTAAAAGATGCTCTCGGTTGACCCTTCGACTTATCAGGAGGCGAACCGCCCACCGTCTTAGTTGTCACCCCAGTTAAACCAGCCCGCGAGCCACCAGCAGTAGGTTGTTCCAACTGCTCGTCAAAAGAATCCCACTTGTGACAGCTAGGACACCTGCCAAAATATTGTGGTGAATCATACCCGCATTCCCGACAAATATATTGTATTCGAGGCTTAGCCATTGTTTATGATGATAAATAGTCACCCTAACATTTAGAAAAATCTGAGTTAAAGCAATTATAAAGCTTTCAGATCGATCGCCACCAATGATTCAATCTGTAGCTTCTATGATAGGGTACAAAAAATTAACATTATCTGAAATGTAACTTAAGGAGTGCTCGGTAAATTGGAAAACCATAAAGAAAAAATTCTGGTAGTCGATGACGAAGCCAGTATCCGGCGCATTCTGGAGACTCGCCTTTCGATGATTGGCTACGATGTCGTCACCGCTGCTGACGGCGAAGAAGCTCTCGAAACATTTCGCAACAGCGAACCAGACTTAGTGGTTTTGGACGTGATGATGCCGAAGCTAGACGGTTACGGCGTCTGTCAGGAGTTGCGTAAAGAATCAGACGTACCCATCATCATGCTAACCGCTTTGGGAGACGTAGCCGATCGCATCACCGGTTTAGAATTGGGCGCCGACGATTACGTCGTCAAACCTTTCTCCCCCAAAGAACTAGAAGCCCGCATCCGTTCCGTGCTGCGCCGGGTTGACAAAAACGGTGCTTCCGGGATTCCCAGTTCTGGAGTCATTCAAGTCACGAATATTAGGATTGACACCAACAAGCGCCAAGTTTACAAAGGCGACGAGCGGATTCGGCTCACCGGCATGGAATTTAGCTTGTTAGAGCTGCTGGTGAGCCGTTCTGGAGAGCCTTTTTCGCGATCGGAAATTTTGCAGGAAGTTTGGGGATACACCCCAGAACGCCACGTAGATACCCGCGTAGTGGACGTTCACATCTCCCGGCTCAGGGCAAAGTTGGAAGACGACCCCAGCAATCCCGAATTAATTTTAACCGCCCGCGGCACAGGTTATCTGTTCCAGCGAATTGTCGAACCTGGAGAAGTTGGGTAAATTTGGTCAGTAGTCAGTAGTCAGTGGGCAGTTGGCAGTTGGCAGTTGGCATTTGGCATTTGGCAGGTGTTAGTTGGCAGTTGTTAGTTGGCAGTTGCTAGTTGGCAGTTGTTAGTTGGCAGTTGGCAGTTGGCAGTTGGCAGTTGGCAGTTGGCAGTTGGCAGTTGTTAGTTGGCAGTTGGCAGTTGTTAGTTGGCAGTTGGCAGTTGTTAGTTGGCAGTTGGCAGTTGTTAGTTGTTAATTGTTAGTTGGCAGTTGGCAGTTGTTAGTTGGCAGTTGGCAGGAAAGAAGTAGTTATTAGTTATCAGTCAACAGTCAACAGTCAACAGTCAACAGTCAACAAATAACAAATAACAAATAACAAATAACAAATAACCAATAACAAATAACCAATAACAAATAACCAATAACCAATAACCAATAACCAATAACTAATGACTAAATCCGATCCAAATAAAGTTTTGCGGCAATTGCCCTTAGTTGCAGGAGGATTGTCAGGTACGCTGCTGATGGTAAACCGCTTGCTAACAGAGCAGATTACAGACTCTCAAGCTCGATCGGACGCTTTGGGAGTAATTATCAGCGCCCTGCTGATTTTAACAGGCTTGCTGTGGCAGCAGGTGCAAGCGCGATCGCCCGATTCGGTAAAGCTGATCGGCTCTGAAGGCTTCGAGTTTGCGCCGGATTTACCCGATGCCGTCAAGCTAGAATTAGCCTGGGCGTCGCGTTTGCTGTTGACAAATACCGCCACAAGGGCGATCGTCATTGTGTATCGAGGAAAAGTTTTATTGCGGCGCGGCATTTTAGGCATCAATCCCGAAGTCAAACCGGGCCCAATATTGCAGCGAGCGATCGACAAAAACAAACCAATTTATTTAGTAAAGCTCGATATTTATCCCGGCAAAATTGAATTTGACTACTTACCAGAAAATACCCAAGGAGTCATCTGTCAGCCGATCGGCAGCCAAGGCGTTTTAATCTTAGGTGCTAACGCGCCCCGCAGCTACACCAAACAAGACGAAAACTGGGTAGAAGGCATTGCCGAAAAACTAGAAAATACGATCGCTCAGCACCTAAGTTCTTAACTTTGTAGGGGCGCATTGTGCACCTTTCCATAATATTTAAATCAAGCTACTATGAAAACTAATTTGCTTCTCAATCTGCAGCGTTTACCCAACAGCTTACCGAGCGAGGGTTCTATCCGTATTGAGCTAGTCAAAGGACTCCTAGTATTTCGCATTTCCACCAAAATACAGGAGCGAATAGAAACCTTAACCGCTCAAAAAACAGAATCAGCTCTCACTTCTGAACAAGAAACAGAACTAAATCAATATCAAGAATTGGTGGATTATCTAAATTTGGTTAACGAAACTATAAAAAAATCTTTTTTGTATCATCTACACGGTACTGTCAAGCGCTATGATGACCCCTTTGAACCTGCTGCCCCCTCAGAAGATTGGGAAGTGCTGCAATGATTGTACTGGATACTCATATATGGGTGTGGTGGGTTGACAAAAATGCGCGACTGACTCAAAAACACCAGGACTGGATACAACAATATCAGTCTCAAGGTTTAGGAGTTAGCATGATTTCTTGTTGGGAAGTCGCTAAATTGGTAGAGCTGGAAAGACTAACTCTGTCCCTAGCAGTTGATGAGTGGTTAGCAGCAGCTTTAGCTTATCCGGGAGTGCAGCAACTCGAACTCACAATTCCTATTATTATTCAGTCAACCAAACTCACGGGTTTTCACCGCGATCCTGCTGACCAACTTATTGTAGCAACAGCGAAAATACATGGGTGTCCGGTGCTGACGGCTGACGCGAAAATTTTGGCATATCCTGAAGTGCAGACTCTTAAATAATAGAGGTTGAAATGTGTGAATTATGTTGCATTTATAAGTTCGTAAGGTGCGCCGACGCGCACCTTACATCTAACTCAAAACTCAAAACTATTAACTACTATCTCGCCCAATCAGTACCGCGCCAGATTGTAAAAAACAAAACACTAGAAATCAGCGCGCCCAGCAGCCACTTAACAGCATTTTTAAATAACCCCAAGCGCTGACTGGCCTGCACCGCTGCGCTTTGCGTCTGCAACCGTTCCTTGGCCGGAGTAATTCTCGACAAAATTTGGCTTTTTAATTCCTGCGGGTTTTGCGTATCCGCTGGTACCCCCAAACGGGTAAGTTCCCCCGCCAAATTCCTTAAATCTTCAGGAGTGCCCTTGTTCAGTCGTTCTTCCACTTGCTGCAATTGAGCTAATTGTTGATCGGCTTGAGTAGTAATTTGCTTGCTGTTTTGGTTGTTGACGTAGATAGTGCCAAAAATTCCCAAAGGCAACATCAACAGAAAAAGCAGCGCCAACAGCAAAGAAACCCAAGACAAAAGCTTTAACAAAGGGTCTTCAAAACGCCTGCGATCGTAATCTTCTCCAAAAAATATCAGCGCCATAGCCAGCAGCGGAACTGGCACCCGTTCCACTACAGCGCCAATCGTCTGCAATTCCCAGACGCGATTGCCGAAGTTTGCTGGTATCAAAACTGCGATCGTATCTAATAAAGACAAAATTAATAAACCGTAGCCAATCCAACGCAGCCTGTAAATAGAAAAACCTTGTTCGCCTTGTATGTCATTCATAAAATCCTCACTGTTGTTGTTAACAAAAAAATCTATCTCTCCGTTAAAAACGGATACCAGCTACAGATTGAAGTCGTCGAATCTCCAAATTTTAGACCAAAGTTAGAGTTCCCAGATTAATCAGGTTGAGTAAATCTAAAATCTAAAACTTGTTCGCTAGCGACTTGTGAGCCAGCGTAGCCGAAGCAAGTCGAAGAATCTAAAATCGACTTACTTAAGGTTCGGGAAATCGTGGCTGCCACCACCCATACCAAGAAACCCAAGCATTCTCTAGGATTTTTTTGGCATCTTCTGGAGTTGTTTTATCCAAAGGCATAGACATCTGAGTCCACAAACAGCGCTTGTCTTGAATATTTCCCCTACCCAAAAGCCAAAACAAAATGCGGTTCGGCTGCAAATCGCTAGTATTTCGATTGTATCTAAACTGTTGGGAAGTTACTGTAGGACTGCCGCGAGGATTGATACAGGAACTCAAATACAGTCGATTTTGCTGTTGCAAAATTCCGTGAAACCCGGCAGCTTGAGTGCTTGCTAATGCTAGCTTACCAGGAGACGACTTGAGAATAGTATGTCCCTTCATCATACCTTCCACGTCCCCAATGGTATTCACCAAATAGCGCATCTCTATTTCTAGATCCTTGCTATTTTTTTGATATTGATACTTTCGGGCAGCCTTGACTTGTGAAGTATCGGTGATTTCCAGCGGCGCGCTCTTGATTAGTTTCCACTCTGCTAAAGGCACCGACTCGGGAAAATTAAACTGGGTTACTAGACTATTGCCTGTTGAGGGATAGAATGTCAACTTTCCGGCCACTAATAAAACTCCTGCCAAAGTAACAGCCAAAAGAGAAATTCTAATTGGTTTCCAAGAGGTAATAGCCATTAGCAATTTTGTTTTTTATTATTGGGCGGTTCCGATTGCAAGATTGCAAACCAGCAGAATAGCCCGAAAAAGAATACAGAAATCATCGAAAAAACTACCGATCCACTACCTTCGTGCCAGTATTTAAATGCTTCTGATTGAGATAGCGATACCAGCACTGCCAGGAGAGCAATCCGCGCGGCATTCACGACAAATGCAATAAGTATTGCTACGATTGGGACTACAATTTTCTGTCCCCTAGTTGTCGGAAACATCAGCAAGAAAACTAGGGATAGTCCCAATAGTTGTAGCATGGCATTCACGCCAGAACAGCCGTGATACACTTCGACGCTGCCCTTTTCTAGGATGAGAAAAACTCCTTTCCGTATAACTTCAAATCCTAGATAGTGCAGGAGGAAAGCTGAAAATTTTGCTGTTAGTAGGGCTACGTCAACAAATACTCCGATCGCTCCGGGAGGAATAATAACATAGGCAAGTATTAGCAGTTCTTGCCAATATTGTTTCAGTCCTTTTGTGCCGGAGGCTAGCAAAGCCAGACTGATTCCAGATAAGAAAGGGGCAACTCTGATAAACAAGTCGTAGCCCGATATGGAGGAAGTTTTGAGCAAAATGAAAGCAATTAACGATGCCCCAAAACAACTGGCGAAAATTCCGCTTTCAAAAGTTAGGGATTCGTGTTTTTCCCAAATCAGAAATACCACGACTCCCCAAAACATTAACATTGTGCCGAAGAGGTCTGTGTCGTTTGTTCTGGCAGCCAGAGTCAGTTGCAAGGCAATCAAGCCGCAGGCTATGCCTAACAGCCAATATTTAGGTTCTTGGACTTGTTTGATCCAGTTGATTTCTATCATTGCTGCTTTTTGTTTTTTACTAAAAGCTTATAAAATGCTCGAGCAGGTAACTCTATAGAAATTATCAGCCACAAACACTGAAATTTATGCGTTTGGGATGAATGTTAACTAAATCTTCACAATAATTGACAAGAGTGAATGTTTGTGATATTAGTTTTCATCTAATTAAATCAGAAGAATTTGTAGGGTGCGGAATTCGCACCTTACCCGAATTAGCAATTACCAATTACTGATGAGCGTAAATTTTTTGGTAGTAGGTTTGATATTCCTCCGAAAGCAGGGGTTCCCACCACTCGCGATGGGCTAAGTACCATTCTACGGTCTGCCGCAGGCCTTCTTCAACTGTTACTGAGGGAGTCCAACCTAGTTCTGTTTCTATTTTGCTGGCATCAATAGCGTAACGCCGATCGTGCCCGGCTCTGTCTTTGACAAACGAGATCAGTTGTTCGCAAGGACGCGCGGGCAAATCTTCGGCTAATTCGTCCATTAGCTGGCAGAGCATCTTGACTAAATCGAGATTTTTTACTTCGTTGTTGCCGCCAACATTGTAGGTTTCTCCTGGTTGGCCGCGGTGGATAACGGCATCTAAGGCGCGGCAGTGGTCGAGGACATACAGCCAATCTCGGACGTTTTGACCGTCGCCGTATACTGGCAGGGGTTTGCCGAGTAGCATATTGATGCACATTAATGGAATCAGCTTTTCGGGGAAGTGATAGGGGCCGTAATTGTTGGAACAGTTGGTGATGATTGTGGGGAGGCCGTAGGTGTGGAAATAGGCGCGGGCGAGGTGGTCGCTGCCGGCTTTGGAGGCTGAGTAGGGGCTGTTGGGGGAGTAGGCGGTGGTTTCGGTAAATGCTGGGTCGTCGGGGCCGAGACTGCCGTAAACTTCGTCGGTGGAAACGTGGAGGAAGCGCATTTGTGCTTTGAGAGACGAGTCGTCTGTTGCTTCAAAGTGCTTGCGGAAGGCTTCTAGGAGTGTGAAGGTTCCGACGACGTTGGTTTGAACGAAGGCTGCTGGCCCGATAATTGATCTGTCAACGTGGGATTCTGCGGCAAAGTGGGCGACTATGTTGATGTTTTCTTGTTTGAGCAAGCTATCGACTAGGGCTCGATCGCAAATATCCCCCTGCACAAACCGAAAATTTTCTCCTTTTTCCAAGGTTACTAGGGTTTCTCTGTTGCCGGCGTAGGTTAAAGCGTCGAGTACGATTACTCGATCGCCCGGATAGCTGCTGCACCAGTGATGCACAAAATTCGAGCCGATAAATCCAGCCCCGCCCGTCACCAACAATCGATGAGGTTCTCGCTCAATGCGTTGATTCCCAATGTTTGTCATAAAAATAAAAGTTTTTCCAATAACTAAGTCTTTTTAAAAGTAGCCTTAAATGTAGTTTGTCATCAAGTGTTTGTCGCTCAGCGATCGAATTTTCTGTTGTCGGACTTCAGATTTTCTGATTTTGGGGCGCTGAAATATTGACTCAACACACTTAAATTTCTATCTGTGATTTTGAGCGTAACGCTTACATAACAAGGTTTTTATTGTTTATTTTTGGTAATTTAAAATTTTAGTGGCGATCGGGCGATCGCGGATATTTGCGATCGATCTGTGATTTGAGCCGATAGCGACTGTTGATCTATTTGTAAAGAGCTGTTACCATTTATTTTTTAAATATCCTTTACAATTTCCAGAGCACCATGAAGAAGTTTCAAGTGTTAGCTGGCATTGCTTCCGTCGCAGCGATCGCCAGTAGCATCGCCATAGGTGACGCTGCATCTGCATTTCCCTGTTCCTACAAAAAATCAGGGGCGACTCAATCTGGTTCTGCGACAACGCTCCTAGGTTCGGGCGGCTCCGATCGAATGAATCCGTGGAAATCCGACAAAATAGCGGCTCTGGGTTTTCTGGGTTTGTTTGGGGTTTTGGGTGGCGGTGCGGCCTACATGAGCTATCGCGCCGGCCAGCGGGCCTCTGCGGCTTGTGCTGCGATGAGCGATAATTTTGAAGTTTTTGAAGAGCCAGTTGAGCCGATCACAGATGCAAGTGTAGCTGAGACTGCAGATGCGGTTGCTGTGGTTCGCGAACACCCGGAAGCTCCAGGCGGCGAGCTAGATTTGCCGGTGGAGCAAGTTGCAGAGTTAGTTTGTGAAAGTGCGATCGAACCAGTAAAGCGCGCGATCGTCAAATAGACTGCAATCAGCTTCGATCGCGCGTGCAGGCTTCAGTCTGCAGCCAAGCAAGCGGACGCTGACTGACCCACGCGCGATCCGTTTTTTTATGGTAATCGACACGATTTCAAATAGTTATCTGGCGACAAAGTATTCGCTGAAGGAATCTCCCATCTTGCAAGATTGGAGGTTTTTTAATTTGCAATTTGCGAGCATTTGTGTTTGGCATTTAATAATGCTGTCGGGAACTCGCGAATTTTTGAGGCGATCGCGCGCTGAATAAAAAATGCTTTTTTCCCAGCCGGATCTGGCTCTTCGATCCTGCTCTTTACAGGCTTTTTAGGATTGTCTAAGATCGACTGTTGAAAATTAGATCGCTCAAAGCGAGATTGTAGGCTGCCGGGGCGATCGCCGAAAAAAATCTCGATCTCAATCTGAAGGTAGATAACAATAGTTCCAATAGGGTGATATGATAGAAAGCATTGCCCAAAAAATGACAACTATTAGCTTATTATGAGTGGTTTGCGCGATCGGTTCAATCAATTTACAGGTAAAACTAGATTAGCAGTTTGTCGCGTGTTCGTTCAGCTAACAGGTGAAGAAGTTGCACCGATGTTAGGAGTTCTCAACAGCACCGCCAGAGAAGCAATTGATGCCGATGGCGATGTAACAGTTTTGGGAGAAGGCCTTGTAGAAATTTGCAATCACTTGTTACAGTATGACAACTACTGGCAAGCAGCCGCTAATGAAGGTGATGTTTTTTGGGATGAAGGCGAAGCGGGCGATTATGTGGATGAACTTTTCACTGATTCAGCCTCCCGCTATCTCAGCGAACCTCAATACAGCACATCTGCTGACGAAAAAAATTCCCCGTTGTCTTTGCCGGTAACTAGAAATGTCGTAGTGATGCTGACAGTTGCTTATGAAGGTGAAGTTCCAGCCCTAGAAACAGACCTCGCTGACATGAGCGCCCTGAAAGCTGGTTTGAAAGCATTGATTAATTTACAGTACCAGGAAAGGCTGCGAGCCGTGCAAGTTCACTTTTCTCCGGCACAATTGGGAGACGAACTTACCAACGACCAAGTTTTGGTCAATTTCCCAGAACTCATTCCCCTTTAAAAACTGGAAAAGTTGCCATCAACACAACGAACCAGTGCTTTGGTAAAAATAATTCGCTTTGACAAAAACAATGTTAGCCGACACGATTTAAAAAAAAGAAGAAAAATAAAAAGGTTCGATCGTTCGGATTTTTTACCGAGGAAAAACTACGGGCTTTGTAAAAAGCTTTTTTTTATAGGGCGAGAGAGGATGCTTGCGGTTAGCTAGAAGACTCGCCGCGACATTCATTTCGCACTCTTAAAGCTGGCGCAGAAATGCTTTCACGACCAACAACCAATGAGCAAATATTATTGACTATGCTGCGAAAACTGACAGTTTATTTGATGGCTGTAATTTTGTTAGTGACGACAACCGCTTGCGGCTCTCCTTCAGTCCAAGCTCCGACAAATCCTGCTGCTGGAAATCAGGAGATTAACAGGGTGCGTACTTCACCAAAGAATAACTTGAGTCAAGGGGAATATCCCGTACAGCAAGCTACCTACGACGATGGCGATGGCGAGTACAGTTTGATGTTGCTGAATACTGCCCCCGGTAATTCTTCTATTTATCGCAGTACCGATTTACAAATGGCTCGTTTGACGGAGGAAGAAATATCGGCAGGTAAGAAAAGTTATCTAAAAATTGATAACAATAATGCGAGCCTGCATTTGACAGAAGATTTTAAAATTGAGTACGTTCATAACGTTACTGAAACTGTTGCTAATCCTCAAACAGGTCAGCCGCAAACGGTGGTGGTGCGGCAGCAATCGGGCTTCTGGGCTCCGTTTGCTGGGGCCGTGGCAGGTCAGGCGATCGGCAGTTTGTTATTTACACCGCGATATTACGTGCCGCCAGTCTATCAGCCTGGGGTAACTATGAGGGGATATGGCGGGTACGGCAATACTTACGGCGAAGCTGTCTCGCAATATCAAACTCGCTACCAAGCCCCGCCTGCTGCTGTCAGAAACCGTCAAGTTTTAAGGACGACCGGCCGCTTGCGATCGCCCACATCGAATGCGCCAGTAAGACGGCAAGCACCGCCGAATGCCAATCGAT
Organism: Microcoleus sp. B4-D4; assembly: GCF_036705185.1. NCBI lineage: Bacteria > Bacillati > Cyanobacteriota > Cyanophyceae > Oscillatoriales > Microcoleaceae > Microcoleus > Microcoleus sp. B4-D4. The sequence goes on from NZ_JAUBTX010000018.1 coordinate 37,478, forward strand.
CGACCGGTTCGGGTTACGGCGGCAGCACTTTGAAACGATCGCAGCAGCCGCGTCAAAATCAATACAAGCGCCAGCCGAGTTTTGGTAGCGGTGGTGCTTCTCGCAGGCCTAGTCGCAGTGGCTCTTCCCGCAGCAGAGGGCGCTGATTAGAAGATTGCCAAAATCAGCAACGCCCGATCGATAAAAGTGGATTCGATCGCTCTTCTGTATACCACGCGGCCGCAGTTATTGACGGTGAGAATTTGGGAATAGTTGAGCGATCGATTTGTGTATTTACCAGACCCAAAAAATATGTGATTTAATTGCTACATTGATATGTGGTGACAATATGTCTTCTTCACAACCCCCATCAGGGGAAAGAAACCCTCTAGGATTCGACGAATTGATTGCCATCTTGGTTGCTTTCGGCACGATGGGAACAATTTTCTTTTGGGCCACCAGCAAGAACCCCAATCAATTCGGCATGAGAAATTGGCAATTTCCAGCCGTTTTTTCAGCGCCTGCTGTCACACCCGGAAACTCGACAATCTTAACACCCCTGCCGAGTTCGGATTTGCGATCGCCCGCGCCTGCGCCCGCTACAAAGCTGATTCCCTCGCAACCTAATGCCGCACTGATTGCGCCGATTGTACCGATTGTACCGATTGCGCCTGTTGCGCCTTTAGGGCCGATTTTACCGGCAATTCCTCCCCAGGGGGCGATCGTGGTTCCCCAAACGCCTATTGCGCGCGAGACTCCCCCTGCAATCATTACCAAACCGAAAGCCCCTAAACCAAAAGTCGGGCCGGTTACATTCTCCGATATGCCTGACAAATATTGGGCGCGTCCATTTATTGTCGCTTTGGTCGATCGGCAAATCTTTACTGATTTCACCGACGACAAGTTTCGTCCCGACGAACCAATGACGCGAGCCGAACTAGCCCGCTTAATTGAGCGAATGTCAGACAAAAAAGAGACCCGAAAACCGATTAATTTTGAAGACGTGAAAGACAAGAACCCTGCCGCTAGCGCGATCGATGGCAGCGTTCAAAAAGGATTTCTTAAAGGATATCCAAACAATGAGTTTCGTCCCACAAAAGACGTTCCCCGTGTCGAAGTCATCGTAGCATTAGCTAGCGGTTTAAACCTGAAAAAAGAAGGGAATTCCACCAAGATTTTACAAGTTTATACAGACAGACAAAAAGTGCCGAAATGGGCAGTTGACAAAGTAGCAGCAGCCACAAAAGCTGGCATTGTTGTCAACCACCCCAAGCCCACACTTTTGCAGCCCAACAAAACAGCAACTCGCGCGGAAGTAGCAGCCATGATTTACCAAGCTATGGCAAAAAAAGGTAAAGTACCTGCTAAACCTTCTAAGTATGTGATCAAGCAGGTCAAGTCGTCCAAATAATATTTTTGGGACAGCTCCGGCTCGGCGATCCAGAATAAGATTTAATCTAGCTAGTTTGCAGTAAGAAATTTAGTTTTTTCTCCGGTATTTTCTGAGGATTTAATTCCTGACTGCGAATTAGCTAAATTAATCTTGAAACACCATAATGCTGCCCGAATAGCAAGCTACCCAAACCTGATGAGTTTCAGGATCGTAAGTAATTCCGATCGGACTTGAATTAACATTCACTGTTTGCAGCACTTTCATATCGCTAGTCCTAACTTTGCTAACAGTATTCGAGAAATAGTTAACCACATAAATCAGTTTACCGTCCCCCGAAATCGTCATACTGCGAGGTGCATTTCCAGTCCTAATTTTTTTCGCCACTTCACCCGTTTTTAGGTCAATTTTTGCCACATTTCCTTCACCGTTTAACGTGGCATAAAGATAATTTCCGTTGGGGTCTATTGTCAGATGACGCGGGGCATTGCCAATGTTTCTCAGCCTTTTTACCGAAAAATCTATCAGATTTACTTTCGCAATATCCGAAGAACCCATGACGGCTATATAGGCATTCTTTGAGTCAGGAGTTACCGCAATTCCCCGAGGATATGCACCTAGTTTTACCCGCTCGATTTCGAGATTTTTATTGATATCAACTACGCTCAAATCCCAACTGCACCAATTGCTGGCGAGGGCGAAGCGATTGTCTGGCGAAACAGCATTGAATTTGGGAACAGCACCCACAGGAATTACGTTTTCTATTTTTAACGTTTTGGTATTGATGCGGTAGAGGAAACTTTGGTCGTGTTTGGCCGATGGAGAACATCTATCACTCCCCGGATTGTCGAACCCTTTACCGTACATTTGGTAGTTGGATACGTAGGCATATTTGCCGTCTGTTGAAAAAGCAGCTTCTACGGGAGCACCTCGATAATTACCTTTGAATTTAGCAAATCCGAACTTGGACAAGTTTATTGTATCGGGAATAGTCTTGACTAATTTAAAGTTCCTGTCGTAAACTGTGATTGTGTGGCTGTACATCATGTTTTGAGCAAAAAACAATCCTGCTCCTGAATAAACTATTGATTTCGGCGATATTTTGCCGTAAATAGTTTTTTTCAATGTCATGTTGCGGGTAATCTTTTCTGGATATTTTACCTGCTTTTCGGGTTGAAATTCAGGTATTTCTGCTTCGGATTGTGGTTCGGGAGTTTCTGTTTTAAATGGTGGTAAAAATGGTTCTTGAAAAAAAGGTTTTTTCGGCTGGCTTTTAGTTGTATCTTCGAGTTTGTTGGTGTTTTCTGTGGTGCTAGGCGATAGGGAATATTGATTTTCTTGGGGATAGCTACGCCGATCGTACTTTGACTGCGTTTCGTCAGCGGGTTGATTGTCAGCTAGAGCGCTTTCCGGTTTAACGTTAAGTGCTGACAAGGTTTGAGGGCCGACAATTCCGTCAATTTTCAGGTTGTTGTCTGCTTGGAACTTTTTCACAGCAGCTTGGGTTATGGAGCCGTAAAATCCTGTTGGTTTCCTGCTAAAATATCCTGCGTCTTGCAGAGTTTTCTGGAGTTCGGCAACTTCGGGGCCTGAATCGCCTTTTTTGATGGCCAGGGCGGGATTGACTATATTTAAAATTGTCAGAGCGATCGTAAAGAAAAGTAAAGGAGCAAAGGCTAAATTTAGGTGTTTTGTCGAATTGGGCGATCGAGTTTGAGGCGCAGGCGTTTCCCAAGTTTCAGCTAAATGCAGGTAAGCTAATCCGTCCATAGTTTTTACCAGGTATTTTGGATGCTATAGCAATCCTAAATGATTTATGGTACTACTCGCGATCGGGTTCTGCCTGGGAACCAGTTATAAATTAGTCCTGGACGCGCGAGTGGTGAGAAACCGGGTTGTATTGCGAAAATACTGCATCTAGACCTTTAATCTCGATTTAAACCCGGTTTTTGTGGTATTAATGCGTAATTCCTGATAATTAAACCTAGGATAAAATCTCCGAGCAGTGTTTAATTGTGTAAGCAAGATAGGAGCGACAATGTTGAGCGAGGAAGAAACAACAGCAGAATCGGCGCCAACAAAAAACCGCCAGATGGTGCTGTGGGAAGGTGATGGCGGACTTTGCCAGCGGGCTTGGGTAGAAATTGATTTGGCAGCTTTAACTCACAATGTAAAACAGCTTAAAAATCTGTTATCTCCCCGCACAGAATTGATGGCAGTTGTGAAGGCGGATGCTTACGGGCACGGTGCTGTTGCAGTCAGTCAAACAGTATTGCAAGCTGGTGCTAGTTGGCTTGGTGTGGCGACGATTCCCGAAGGCATAGAATTGCGAGAAGCTGGGATAGAAGCGCCGATTTTGCTGTTGGGGGCGACTCATACAGCGGCGCAGGTAAGGGCGATCGCCCAATGGCACTTGCAGCCCACTATTTGTACTGCCAAACAAGCCCTAATTTTTTCCGAAGTTCTCGCCAGTCTCGATCGCTCTTTGCCGGTTCACGCTAAGTTAGATACGGGAATGTCTCGGTTGGGTACGCCCGCGTCGGAAGTAACAGAATTTGTGCAATTAGTCAAGCGGTTGCCCAATTTAAAATTAGCGAGCATTTACTCTCACTTGGCGACAGCCGACAGTCCCGATCCCGCCGTGATGAATGTTCAGCACGATCGGTTCAAACGGGCGATCGAGCAAATTCAAACAGCAGGAATTAACCCCCCCCGCCTGCACTTGGCAAACTCGGCGGCGGCCCTTTCCGACCCAGATTTACACTACGATTTAGTGCGAGTCGGTTTGGCTACCTACGGTATTTATCCAGCTCCTCACTTGCAGTCGATCGCTTCTTTGCAGCCGGCAATGCAGGTAAAAGCCCGGATTACTCAAGTGAAAACAATTGCAGCAGGCACCGGTGTCAGTTACGGCTATCAATTTATCGCCTCGCAGCAGACACAGATTGCCGTAGTTGGCATCGGCTATGCAGATGGGATTCCGCGCAATCTTTCTAATAAAATTCAGGTTTTAGTCAGGGGCAAATTTGTGCCGCAAATCGGAGCAGTGACGATGGATCAATTAATGCTGGATGTCTCGGCAATTCCCGATTTAGAAGTCGGCGAAGTGGTGACGCTGTTGGGCAAAGATGGGGAAAATGAAATTACTGCAGACGATTGGGCCGCAATTTTAGGAACTATTTCTTGGGAAATTCTCTGCGGTTTTAAACACCGATTGCCCCGCGTTGCGGTAAACTCTTAATTAGGACGATTAGACGGCGGTTTCAAGAGACTGTTGGCGAATTAAAAAAGGGTGAAACCAAACATCCCACAATCGTGGAAAAAAACTATGATGAGGCACAGCTAAAAAGAGCAGAAAAACGAGAAACACGGGTCAAGCCAATCGGAATGTCGCGCCAAAATCCCCACATTCTTGACAAATTCATCGCAGCAGCAGTCACAATATGTTGCAGACGAGTCTTGGCAAGACCCATGTAACGAGCCCCGCGCAAACCAAAAACACGAATGCCTTGAGACAGGGAGCTTTCAACACCAGCCCGTAAAGCAGAACGCTGCTTGAAATCCTCGGTATGTTGTCTGGCCCTACCCTTGGCTAAAGCTTCATAAAGAGGTTGAGGCCTAAGAGTCAAAACACGGGCTTGGGTGGGCGAATGAGTACATTGAGAGCGAACAGGACAAGTGGCACAATCGGGCCGACGAAAGCGTACTTGAATCACCGGATTGCCATAGTTATCCGAGCGTTGATGCCAGGATTTGCTGATGTGGCCGTGCGGACAAGTAGCATGGCGATGCTCCCAATCAACAGTAAAACAAGAAAGCTCAAAGCCCAGCTTAGCTTTTTGTTGCCAACTAGAGTCAGGCCCTGCAGGGCCAAGGAGCTCAATACCTAACTCAGTCTCACTCGTGAGCAAGTGCTGAGCGTCAACATCAGCAGTATCGACAAGATGTTCTTGTGGTAACAGGTGTTTACCCTGTAAAGCTTGATGAATCACCTGAGTCATTTCGACATCTCCAATGGTTGCAGGTGTCGTTTCCACATTGGTAATTAAATGAGGTAAATCTCGATCGCAAGTTTCTGTAAGATGTACAGTATAACCAGTCCAATTAGTATCTCTTTTTGTCCGATTGCGAGCCTCGATATCGTAAGGGGATGTAATTAACTGCTTGTGGGGCGGTAAATTATCAGCTTCTCGCCAATAAACCTTGCCTCCCGACCACCCATATTGCTGTATCCAGACACAGCGTAGAATTTCTACCGCTTTTAACTGACGCAACCATTCAGGACTCAAAGGGTCATACAAAGCTGACAATAAGTAATGACCATCATAGCCAATAGTTAATAGCAAGCTTTGTTTTTCTGTTTCAGATTTCGGCAAGCGATATTGCTCAAATCTCGTACCATAACGCTCAGACCAATCCTGATTAACTACTGTTAATAACCATTCATCAGCAATAGTGGCTAACTGATTTAAGGCATGACGTAAAGTTTCTCCAACGCATTCGAGGCGGTTCATTTTACGGATGGCTCCAATGACATGGGTCGAGTCAGTTCTGGCTTTCCCTCTGGCTTTGAGCCATCCCTTCTCAATAAAATGTGCTAGCATTTTATCGAGTAATTGACTTTCACGTCCCGCAGCAATTAAACGACTTCGACCTTCACTTAAAACTGAATAATCAAAGCCACTATCAGTAATTTCCAGTCCCAAAGCATACTTCCAATCTATACGACTTCTCACCGCTTCTGCTGTTTGTCGGTCAGTTAATCCCTCTGCAAATTGCATCACACTGATTAATGCTAATTGCCCTGGAGATAAAGCACTTTGACCGCAGTCGGCTCGAAACAAGGTGATAAAATCAGTATCTTGGTACAAGACTCCGAGTTCGTCGCGCATTTTCATATAGGGATTTCCTTTGGGAAAGGAGGTTCGTGCTACGGAGGCGGTGATTTCTGGAATCGATGACAAGGAGCGTGGGTGAAGAGTCATAATAAATTATTTAATATGGTGTACGATCGCACAATCATTCTGCCTATTCAGGACGGCGATGTCTGAGGGGTTAAACCCCTCAGACATTCGCCAACAGTCTCTTTCAATCGCCGAGTATAATTGGGATTAATCCTTTACTTAGAACCAAGAACCTCGCGCACCCGATAAATCGGTTTTCCCTGGGACTCGTGATAAGTCCGCATCATCACTTCCGCCAGCAAACCAAAACAAAATAACTGCACGCCAGTTAACAACAAAACCACAGCCAAAATCAGCAAAGGACGATTACCAATACTTTGACCCAGACCAAATTTCACGAAAGTCAAATAAATTCCTAAAACCGTTCCCAACGTCATAGAACTCAGTCCCAAAAGTCCAAAAACGTGCATCGGTCTAGTCAGGAACTTCTTCATAAAAGAAATAGTTAACAAATCCATCAACACCCGAAAAGTCCGCCAAATTCCGTACTTGCTTTGACCAAAACGGCGGGCGTGATGGCGCACGGGCATTTCGGCAATTCTCGCCCCTTCAATAAACGCCAAAGCAGGCAAAAATCGGTGCAATTCCCCGTAAAGATTCAAGTCGGCGACTAACTCAGATTTGTAAGCTTTCAAAGAACAGCCGTAGTCATGCAAAGTTACGCCTGTAACCCGACCAATCAGCCAGTTAGCAATTTTAGAAGGAATTAACCTGCTGATAGTATTGTCCTGACGATTTTTGCGCCAGCCGCTAACTAAATCGTAGCCTTCATTTAACTTTTCTAACAATAGCGGAATATCAGCCGGATCATTTTGCAAATCGCCGTCTAGGGTAACAATAGCACGACCTGTCGCGCGATCGAAACCTGCCGACATCGCAGCAGTTTGCCCGTAATTGCGCCGCAACAGCACGGCACAAAGGTCATCGCGACTACCGGCCAATTGTTTGAGAAGTTCAGCAGAACCGTCCTTAGAACCGTCATCTACACAAATAATTTGATAGCTGAGTCCTGATGGTTGAATCGAAGATGCGATCGCCTCAATCAAATGAGGCAAACTTTCCACCTCATTATACACCGGCACTACTACCGAAACGTCGAGAACAACCTCAGCGGCAGCCTGTTGTGCAGCCAATTTTTCCAAAAATAATGCAGCGTCCATTTTTTATTCGATAATATCAGTAATCATTAGTCATTAGTCATTAGTCATTGGTCATTAGTCATTGCGAATCGGGCACTTGTACGCTCGCGTAGCCGAAGTATCGGGCATTAGTTAGCTGTTGGTTATCCTATATTATTTGTCGTATGTTTGTTGTTAGTTTTTGGTTCTAATGCCCTATGCCCTATGCCCTATGCCCTATGCCCTATGCCCTATGCCCTATTCCCTATTCCCAGATTGATAACTGGCGACCACTTTACCATATCCCCGCAACTGATGGTAATAAACTTGACTGACTGCATCGCCATCCTCCGACAAAACATCGATACCGATACCGTTGCGACCTTGTGCTTGTCCCGAACTGTGAATGTAGCGACGATCTCCGAGACACAATCCTACATGAGTGGCTTTTTCTGGCGTTCCAAAAAATACTAAATTTCCCGGTTCTACAGCACCGATGCTAATAGGTTTAGTAAAAGCTTCCTGTTGATAAGCATCCCTAGGCAACCAAATGCCTGCAGCCACAAATGCAGCTTGCATCAATCCCGAACAATCATAATTTGGCCCGACTGTACCGCCCCAAAGATAATCATTAGATTGGTTCATGGCTTCACGAGCAAAAGTAATTGCGATCGGCAATTTTTCCCTGATTTGAAACTCAGAAAGCACCAAGGGATGATACACTGTTTCTGTGACTTCGAGCAAGTCAATATCTCGAAGATCCAACCATCCGGGATAATCGTCTTCGCACAGCCGCACCATCACAGCGTTTGTATCCAAGTTGACCTCGCTCGGACTCTGGTTGAGGGCGCGCAAATGTCGCCCCTGCGATGCTTGAGTTGCCAAACGATCGCACTTTGGGGAATCGTAAATATTTATGTGCGATCGCACCCGGTACTCCACAACATCAGATAATTGAGAATTGACCATTGCTAATTGCTAATTATTTGCTGTTAATTGTTCGCATCCAACGATTTATGGCCATTAGCAAACCGCCGTTAACCGTTAACCGTCCGCCATAAACCATGACATTTTTCCACAAAGACGAACAATTAGAAACCCTCGGCAGTAGCATTATAGACTCTGCATTGTCAGAATTTACAGGATTAACGGGCGATCGCACAGCCATTACCTGGATAGTCTACGATCCGCCGGTGCGAGTCAACACGGGCGGAGCCCTCAGCGCACCAGAATTTTGGAAATATCAACCGCGAGGTTTTAGCAACCGAGCATCCGAACGAATTTATCCCGCCAGCATCGTCAAATTATTCTACCTCGTTGCCATCTGGGAATGGGCGCAAAAAGGCATGATTCAAACATCGCCAGAATTAGAACGCGCCGTCCGAGATATGATAGTTGATTCCAGCAACGACGCCACCGGTTTAGTAGTAGATGCGCTCACCGGCACCACCAGCGGCCCAGAATTATCACCAGGCCCCTTTGAAACTTGGAAACAGCAGCGAAACATCGTCAACCGTTACTTTCAATCATTGGATTGGCCAGAATTAGAAAATATTAACGTCAATCAGAAAACCTGGTGCGATGGGCCCTACGGTCGCGAGCGAGCAGTTCTGGGAGAATTAATGGAAAATAGAAATATGCTGACCACAAATGCAGCGGCCCGTTTGCTGCACAGTATAATCGGGGGCGTAGCTGTTTCTGCCAAAGCATCGCAAGAAATGATGGGCTTAATGAAACGCAGTTTAGCACCAGCAGAATTAGAGGCAGATCCCGAAAATCAAGTTACAGGTTTTTTAGGCGGCGGATTGCCAGAAGATGCAAAATTGTGGTCAAAAGCAGGGCTGACAAGTCAAGTTCGTCACGATGCTGCTTATATTGAAGTACCGGGCTTGCGGCCGTATTTGTTGGTTGTATTTACCGAGGGTAAAGAGAATAGCAAGAATGAAGAAATTTTACCTTTTATATCGCGGCAATTTGTCGAAGCGATAAAGGCACTTAATTAGACAGTTCTGGACGCAAAAACTGCTTTGCAACACTATTGTTAGAGGTAAGGTGCGGTATGCTTCGCCCTACAGATAGAGTTTATGCCTAAGTCCTAATTAAGTTATCGAACTATCGTCTTACTCTCATGCTATGCGTAAACGTTCAATATCCCTGATTGGTGGCGCACCGAACATACGAGAATACTCGCGGCTGAATTGTGAGGCAGGGCTGCGATCGCCCGATGGCGTCGGGCCCCGCAAGCTACGATTTTATTTGCGATCGATCGACCCGATGATGTTGATATCAGCGAAATCATCGTCACACCAACAGCCAGCCCTTACTAAAGCACCACACATAAATCGCCAAAAAGAAAAAGCAAATGCTAGGAAACACCTCTATTGAACAGAATCGATCGATGCGTCCCGGTTACGGACTTGCCGCTTTAAGCCGAGGCGAACCCCTCGTTCCCTGGGCATTCCAGCGCCGCGAATTGCGACCCAATGACATCGCCGTCAAAATTCTGTTTTGCGGCGTATGCCACAGCGATCTGCACGCAATTCGAGGGAATAGCCGTTTTCCTTTGGTTCCAGGTCACGAGATGGTAGGCGAAGTCACGGCGATCGGCGCGAATGTCACAAAATTCCAAATCGGCGATGCTGTAGTAGTGGGTACGATCGTCGATTCCTGCGGTCACTGCTCATCGTGCAAGCGACAGTTAGAACAATATTGCCTCGAAGGGGTGACAACAACCTATGACGGCATTGATAGGCACGACCGCAGTATCACGCGCGGAGGCTACTCGAACGAATATGTCGTCGATACCCATTTTGCCTATCACCTTCCCGCTGGTCTCGATCCGGCAAGCGTTGCACCGCTGCTCTGCGCGGGCGTAACAACCTGGTCGCCACTACGCCACTGGGAAGTAGGGCCGGGTAAAACAGTTGGGATTGTCGGGTTGGGTGGACTCGGACACATGGCGGTGAAATTTGCTCGCGCGCTGGGCGCTCATGTCGTCGTATTCACCACGACTCCAGGAAAGCTGGACGATGCGAAGGGGCTGGGAGCAGATGAGGCAATCCTGTCCACCGACAAGGCGCAAATGGCAAGTCAAGCATCCCGCTTCGATTTTATTCTTGATACCGTTTCATCTCGCCATCCGCTCGACCCCTATCTGCGATCGCTCAAACTCGACGGTACGCTATGTTGTCTGGGCATTCCCAAGGACTTGGATTTTAGCCCCGTCTTTCTGACGATCGGACGGCGGCGGTTAGCAAGTTCAGGTGTGGGAGGGACGCTGGAAACGCAGGAGATGCTGGACTTCTGTAGCCAGCACAACCTCGCAGCCGATGTCGAAATCATTGCGGCGGAGGATATCAACCAGGGTTTTGAACGGCTGGAGCGAGGAGATGTACGCTATCGTTTGGTAATCGACATGGCTACGCTCAATGCGCCAGCCGAGGACATTGCCCGATCGTGAAACCGCAAGATGTGGGAATGCCAGAATTCCGCAGATTGTGCATTCGGGCGATCGCATTCGCCCGATCGATCTTATTTGCGATCGGCCAACCTGACTGTGTTGATATCAGTGAAATTATCGTCAGATATACAGCAAGTCCTTACTAATGAAAAAAAGAGCTTAAATCACATGGCACATCTTCTTCAAATTGATGCAAGTCCGCGCGGGAATCGATCGATCTCGCGGACGCTTGGACAAGAGTTTATTGACAAATGGATGGCGGTTTATCCCAACGATACAGTGACTTATCGCGATCTCGGACATCATCCTGTTCCCCACGTCACCGAAACATGGATTGCTGCTGCATTCTCACCATCCATCGAGCATACGCCTGAACTAGCAGATGCCATCCGCATATCGGATGAGTTAGTGGATGAATTGATTGCAGCCGATCGCTATTTGATTGCCACACCGATTTTCAACTTCATGGTTCCATCCACTCTCAAAGCATACATCGATCAGATTGTGCGGATCGGTCGCACCGTTGTGATGGATGGAAATAATTTCCAAGGACTCTTGCAAGACAAGAAAGTCTTAGTAATTGCGTCTCAAGGAGGTAATTATCAATGTGGGACTCCCGATGCGGCACTCAATCACCTCGAACCTTATTTAAGGACTGTTTTTGGCTTTATGGGGATTACTGACATGAGCTTTATTTACGCTCATAGTTTGCAGAAACACCCTGAAGCCCGCGAAGAGGGACTTGCCAGCGCTAGGGAATCTATTCAAGGCGCGATCGATCATTGGTGACATTTAGATAGCAAAGAAATCGAAACATGGAAGAATTCGATATGAAAGAAAAACAAAAAATTCAAGGGGATGATCTCAAATCCGGTAGCATCGGAATTAATATTACTAATAGCCGGGACACCGCGAGTGCCGTGTCCCTACAATTAATCCGGGTAGTACAAGGACACTGCCGTCTCCTCTATATCCTTCCAGTGTAACTGAAATTGATATGACGAATCTCAAACCCTCGATCGATCAAATATTAAATAGAACGGAGAGGGGGGGATTCGAACCCCCGAAGGGTGATAACACCCTTAACAGATTAGCAATCTGCCGCTTTCGACCACTCAGCCACCTCTCCAGATGACAGCAACTAATCGTAGCACACACATCTAGCCTTTGGCAACCCCTAAATTCAAAAAATCCTCAATCCCTGACGCTGTATGGAAGGAAGAAGGGCACAACACGGATTTTGACACGGATACAGGATGTAAGAGGGAAGAAAAAGAAACTATTCGCAATGCCCGATGCCCGATGCCCAATTCCCGAAATCAAGACTATTCCCCAAATCCCCTAGCCTTCAAGTGCTTTTCCCAACTAAAGTTGGAACTCAAAAAGAACCTCTTAGTATACAAATAGCCCAACCGGTACAGATTAGCCTTGCGATCGGCATCAAGTTGAAAATCCGTCGTCGTCACCCCAGCTTCAGTCACATCAATATTAATCACCCTGCCTTTATCCATTTCCCGCTGGTGATAGCGGTCTCTTGCTTTCATCATCGTTCTGAACATCGCCGCCAGCATCGACAGCGGAGTATCAATCTTAACTTTACTCTCAATTCCAGTATCGACCAATCGAAACCCAAAGGTAAACCAGCGCGGTGCAACCGGAGTCGAACCGACGGATTGTTTGTCATAAATCCACAGCGGGAAATTGCTCAGAATTCCCCCATCGACAATTAAGTCGTTTCCGAGTTTTCCGGGTTCAAAAAATAGGGGAATGCTCATCGACAGCCGCACCGCTTCAGCGACGCTAAAATCTTCAGCACTTTTGAGCTGCAACTCCTCGTACAAAGCATCGGAATCCGCCGATTCGCGTCGGTGCAAGTCATCGGGGATTACCAACATTTCACCGCGAGTGAGGTTGGATATTACTACTTTTAATTCCCGGTCTTTTACGATTTGTTTGACATCGGCAAAAGTGTGCAAGTTACCTCGACCGAGCATTGTTTCCAACCACTGCCGGAAAGGCTGCGAAGAATATTCGCCCATTTGGCGGCTAATTGTTAGGAAAAGTAGCGTCCAAGCTGGAGATTGCAGGTCGTCTGCGGGGTCGCCGTTTAATATTAGAGGACTGTTTTTTTGAGTTAAAAATATGCTGTAATCGAGCTGTCCCAACAATTCTTCTAAGTCATCTATTGACAAATCTGTTGCCAATACTGCGGCAGTAATTGCACCGGCAGAAGTGCCTGCCAATTTTCGCCAGCGGATGCCCAAATCGCTGCAGCATCTGAGCGCTCCTAAAAATGCAACTCCACGCACGCCTCCGCCTTCAAAAATTGCGTCGGCATAAATTTGATTGTTTTCGTCGGGAGGCGGAAATTTGCTGAGAATTGTTTGTCTTTCGGTGGCGGACATCCTGACACCGGGTTCTTGCAAAATTTGCTGCGGATACCAGTTGCTCATTTTAGATTTTGGATTTTGGATTTTAGATTTTGGATTGATATCTATTGTTGTTGATTTTTGTTGGCATTCATTGCTTCTTTGACGTATTCTTGAACTTGCGATCGCACTTGTTCGTAGGCCACCGACGCGCACCAAGGCCGGAGAGATAAAATAGTTGTATCTGGAGTAATCTCGGCTACCAAACAAGTCGGGGGCGGATTTTCCAACACCAGCGGGTGAGAGTGGGCAATTTCTAATAACTCAGCCATCGTTGGACGGATCGGCCGATCGCCAATATCAATTTTTAAGTCTACTCGCCTCGTTCCCATTGCCGTGGTATTTTTCAGTGTACCGTTAAATAGCTGGTTGTTAGGGACAATAATTTTTATGCGATCGTCCGTCACAACAGTAGTTGAAAAAATCCCGATGCTATCGACAACTCCCTTCACATCAGTAGCTTCGATTGCATCTCCCACTTCAAAAGGCCGCAAACTAATCAACATTACCCCAGCAGCAAAGTGCGACAAAGTATTTTGCCACGCCAAGCCAATCGCCAAACCCGCCGCACCCACCACCGCCACCACGCTAGTAGTTTGAATTCCCAACTGACTCAAAGCCGCGACTACTCCGACAATCAAAATCGTAATTTCTGCAGCTTGAACCAAGAATTTCCGCAGCGTGGCCTCCGTGCGGCTCAGAGCTCGGCGAGTCACGCGCCCCGCAACGTCGATCGCAAATCGCGTAATTAACAAAATGCCGATCGCCCACAGCATTTGAGGTACAACTTTAAACCCCAATTCTACGAATTTTTTCGAGAATTCTTGGGCGAATTGCATGGCCTGTATTCTTTCTAAATCTAGCTGCGCCGTCAAGGTTTGAGCTATTAGTATAATTGTGCTGGATGTCATGGCAATTGGTAATTGGTAATGGGTAATTGGTAATATCAAATTTGGTTACATCGAAATTATACTATATAAAGCCAGCGGTTGAAACCGCGCCTATACAAACAAAACCCGGATGGTGCGCGGGTTGAAGAATAGGCGGTGAAAATTAAGTTTTACATGATTTTATTCAGTCCGCGCAGGCGGACATCGTTTGTGTAGACGCGGTTTCAAGAGACTGTTGGCGAATTAAAAAAGGGTGAAACCAAACATCCCACAATCGTGGAAAAAAACTATGATGAGGCACAGCTAAAAAGAGCAGAAAAACGAGAAACACGGGTCAAGCCAATCGGAATGTCGCGCCAAAATCCCCACATTCTTGACAAATTCATCGCAGCAGCAGTCACAATATGTTGCAGACGAGTCTTGGCAAGACCCATGTAACGAGCCCCGCGCAAACCAAAAACACGAATGCCTTGAGACAGGGAGCTTTCAACACCAGCCCGTAAAGCAGAACGCTGCTTGAAATCCTCGGTATGTTGTCTGGCCCTACCCTTGGCTAAAGCTTCATAAAGAGGTTGAGGCCTAAGAGTCAAAACACGGGCTTGGGTGGGCGAATGAGTACATTGAGAGCGAACAGGACAAGTGGCACAATCGGGCCGACGAAAGCGTACTTGAATCACCGGATTGCCATAGTTATCCGAGCGTTGATGCCAGGATTTGCTGATGTGGCCGTGCGGACAAGTAGCATGGCGATGCTCCCAATCAACAGTAAAACAAGAAAGCTCAAAGCCCAGCTTAGCTTTTTGTTGCCAACTAGAGTCAGGCCCTGCAGGGCCAAGGAGCTCAATACCTAACTCAGTCTCACTCGTGAGCAAGTGCTGAGCGTCAACATCAGCAGTATCGACAAGATGTTCTTGTGGTAACAGGTGTTTACCCTGTAAAGCTTGATGAATCACCTGAGTCATTTCGACATCTCCAATGGTTGCAGGTGTCGTTTCCACATTGGTAATTAAATGAGGTAAATCTCGATCGCAAGTTTCTGTAAGATGTACAGTATAACCAGTCCAATTAGTATCTCTTTTTGTCCGATTGCGAGCCTCGATATCGTAAGGGGATGTAATTAACTGCTTGTGGGGCGGTAAATTATCAGCTTCTCGCCAATAAACCTTGCCTCCCGACCACCCATATTGCTGTATCCAGACACAGCGTAGAATTTCTACCGCTTTTAACTGACGCAACCATTCAGGACTCAAAGGGTCATACAAAGCTGACAATAAGTAATGACCATCATAGCCAATAGTTAATAGCAAGCTTTGTTTTTCTGTTTCAGATTTCGGCAAGCGATATTGCTCAAATCTCGTACCATAACGCTCAGACCAATCCTGATTAACTACTGTTAATAACCATTCATCAGCAATAGTGGCTAACTGATTTAAGGCATGACGTAAAGTTTCTCCAACGCATTCGAGGCGGTTCATTTTACGGATGGCTCCAATGACATGGGTCGAGTCAGTTCTGGCTTTCCCTCTGGCTTTGAGCCATCCCTTCTCAATAAAATGTGCTAGCATTTTATCGAGTAATTGACTTTCACGTCCCGCAGCAATTAAACGACTTCGACCTTCACTTAAAACTGAATAATCAAAGCCACTATCAGTAATTTCCAGTCCCAAAGCATACTTCCAATCTATACGACTTCTCACCGCTTCTGCTGTTTGTCGGTCAGTTAATCCCTCTGCAAATTGCATCACACTGATTAATGCTAATTGCCCTGGAGATAAAGCACTTTGACCGCAGTCGGCTCGAAACAAGGTGATAAAATCAGTATCTTGGTACAAGACTCCGAGTTCGTCGCGCATTTTCATATAGGGATTTCCTTTGGGAAAGGAGGTTCGTGCTACGGAGGCGGTGATTTCTGGAATCGATGACAAGGAGCGTGGGTGAAGAGTCATAATAAATTATTTAATATGGTGTACGATCGCACAATCATTCTGCCTATTCAGGACGGCGATGTCTGAGGGGTTAAACCCCTCAGACATTCGCCAACAGTCTCTTTCAATCGCCGAACGATCTAACTCATCACTTTTTGAGCTTGTCGGAGAGATGTAATAGTTGCGATCGCGTGTTCGGCGACTGCATCTATTTCTGCTGCGGTATTGAACCGGCCAATTCCAAACCGAATTGAAGCATAAGCTAATTTGTCCGATCGCCCGATCGCTGCTAAAACATGAGATGGAGCAATTTTCGCCGAAGTACAAGCCGAACCCGAAGAAACAGCCGCCGCCGATTGCAAACCCAATATCAACGCTTGACCGTCAACCCCGCCTACACTAATATTAAGATTACCGGGCAATCTCTTAGTAGCGTGACCGTTGAGAAAAACATCGTCCAATTCACTCAAATTTTCCCACAAACGCTGGCGCAAATTAATCACTCGTTCTGTTTCCGACTCCATTTCCGCAACGGCTAATTCTACCGCTTTGGCGAATCCGACTATTTGCGGTGGGTAGAGAGTTCCCGATCGCATTCCCCGTTCGTGGCCTCCTCCGTGCATTTGTGGCGCTAGCTGCACTCTCGGTTTGTTGCGGCGGACGTACAGAGCACCGATGCCTTTTGGCCCGTAGATTTTGTGGGCTGTCAAGGACATTAAATCGATGTTCATTTCCTGTACGTCGAGGGGAATTTTGCCGATCGCCTGTGCCGCATCCGTGTGAAACAGAATGTCATTTCCGCGACAAATTGCAGCAATTTCGGCGATCGGTTGAATCACCCCAATTTCGTTATTAGCCGTCATCACTGAAACTAAAATTGTCTCGGCCCGAATCGCCTTGATCAAATCGCCAATATCAATCAATCCGTCACTTTTTACAGGTAAAACAGTAATATCAAACCCCAATTTTTGCAAATACGTACAGGGATCAAGAATTGCATTATGTTCGGTTTTTACTGTAATAATGTGCTTTCCTTTGCTGAAATAACTTTCGGCGACACCTTTAATCGCTAAATTATTTGCTTCCGTCGCACCGCTAGTAAAAACAATTTCTTCTGGAGAAGCATTGATTGCTTCTGCTATGATTTGCCGCGATTTTTTAACCGCTGCTTCTGCTTCCCAGCCGTAGACGTGGTTGATGCTGGCTGCGTTGCCGAATTGTTCGGTAAAATACGGCAGCATCGCATCAAGTACCCGTTTGTCTACAGGAGTTGTGGCGTGGTTGTCTAGGTAGATAGGACGTGCGGACATAGTGCAGTTTTGGTTGAAAAAAGTGTTAGATTTATTGTAGACGAGCCTTTTGTTCTACCACAAAACTTTATATTTAACAAATATTTGTGAAGATTTATGCGAGCTGACATTCAAGGATTAGAAATTACTGTCGGTGAGCTCAGGCACCTGTGCGGCGCGGGGCCCGATCGCGTATACAGACCGGCGACTGCAACTAATTTTGCGCGCGAAGTTTTAAAAACCGTCGGTTTAATTGTTTTGGTTATAATCAGTTGTTGGTTGCTGGTTGCGATATTTCCTAGGGCTTATTTGTTTTGGTTCGCCCTCCACCTCGCTGCGATATGCGGTTTAATTTTTGAGGATGCGTGGAAAATTTGGAGCAGCCAAAATAAAGATTTAATCAATTTGTTTGATGATGTCGATCGCTATAATGGTATAATCAAAGCGATCGAAATTAACGATCGGATAGAAGATGCGGGCAATGCGGAAGTCAAAATAGGCGATCGAGCCAAAGTCATTCAAGCCTTGCAGGCCATCAGAGAGGATTTAGTTCGAGCTTTGAAAACTGAAAGAATTCTCAGAGAAAACAAAAAATTTGTCGCAACTAACTCCGAACTGTTTGCCAATAATTTGAGAACATTGAATGCCTTGCAAATTAGCGATCGAGCCAGCAAACAAGGGCGATTGCTCAACGAAGCTTTGCAGTTAGCTACAGAAGTTCAAGCAGAAATAAAAAAGTTGCAAGATCGAAACACTGCTAATTGAAAAAATGGAAAAGATCGGACGGCGGTTGAAACCGCGTCTACACAAACTAATTCCATGCCAAGCGGAATGAAGAGCATAATACCATTTTTCTAAAGATGTGGTCTAGCTGAAGTCTTAGCCCCCCCTTGGTAAGGGGGGGTTGGGGGGGTAATGTCTAGCGCTACTTTATGAAATTGGTATAACGTAATTTTAGCCAAATACGGTTCAGTTAAAAAGCTAATTTCTCCCCGCGCACATCAGTTAATTTATAACTATCATAATCTCGGCGATCGCGATGGTCGCCGATCGCGAAAACTAACACTAAGAAATCTCTTCTGACACCAGCGTTAACCCAACCTTATTAAATTTTAACCGCCCCTTCTTCAACCCGCTCTTTAGTGGCTGTAAGGTAAGTATCAACCGGGTTTCAACCGCCCGGTATTATTCAACACATCTTAAAATTCATGAATAATGAGAATTGTTAAGAAATATCCTAATTGTAAATTTTTGGCTGTTAAGTAACAGGTAAGGATATCTTGGAAAGGTGACGTTAACAACAAGGTCAGTATGTCTTCTAGCCAACCCAAGATTATAGTTCTCGACGACGATCCAACAGGTTCGCAAACCGTGCACAGTTGCTTGCTGCTGACACGTTGGGACGAAGATACCCTGCGTTTGGGGCTGCGGGACAAGTCCCCGATTTTTTTTATACTGACAAATACTCGATCGCTAACTCCCGAAAAAGCAGCCTCCGTCACCCGCGAAGTGTGCCAAAATCTAAAAAGGGCGATCGCCAGCGAAAAAATCGAAGACTTCCTAATCGTTAGCCGTTCCGATTCTACCCTGCGCGGCCACTATCCCATCGAAACCGACGCGATCGCCGAAGAACTCGGCCCCTTCGACGCCCATTTTCTAATTCCCGCCTTTTTTGAAGGAGGCAGAATTACCCGCCACAGCGTGCATTACCTAATAGTTAACAGTGTCCCGACACCAGTACACGAAACCGAATTTGCCAAAGATTCAGTCTTCGGGTACAGTCACAGTTACCTGCCAGACTATGTAGAAGAAAAAACCAAAGGTCGCATCCCCGCTGATGCAGTCGATCGCATTTTACTCGCAGACATTCGCTACGGAAGTTTAGATCGACTCATGGACATGACAGACAACCAATGTGCAGTTGTTGACGGCCAAAGCCAAGGCGATTTAGACACATTTGCCAAACACATTCTCAATGCAGTCAGTCAAGGCAAAAAGTTTTTATTCCGCAGTGCAGCGAGTATTTTAACATCCTTAGCTAACCTCGGCCCGCAGCCAATCGCAGCCGACAATATGGCAAAATACGTGAGGGACGGCAAACCTGGTGCAGTAATAGTTGGTTCCCACGTTAAGAAAACTACGGAACAATTGGAACGCTTGTTAAAAGAACCCAATATAGTTAGCATTGAAATAGATGTATCTCACTTGCTAGAAGATTCACCCGAGTATCGCACCCAAATGCTCGATGAAATTCTCGAAAAAGTCCGCACTGCTCATGCAGATGGCAAAACGCCTGTAATTTATACCAGCCGCAAGGAACTCGAATTTGAAAATACCGAAGTCCGGTTAAAATTTGGAGAGGCGGTTTCTGCTTTATTGATGGATATCGTGCGGGGACTGCCTGCAGATATCGGGTTTTTAATTAGCAAGGGTGGCATTACTTCTAATGATGTTTTGAGTACAGGTTTGTCGCTGAAAAGTGTCAGGCAAATCGGTCAAATTATTGCCGGTTGTTCGGTGGTAAAAACAGCATCCGATCATCCTCTCTTTCCCAATTTACCAGTGGTTTTGTTTCCGGGAAATGTGGGGGACAGCAATGCTTTGGCTACGGTTTACAAGCGGCTGAGCAAGCATTCTAGCTAGTAGAATCATTTTCCTAACGCAGATGAATATAATTCTATTGAGAGAGGAAACATTGATATCAACTTAAGCCTAAAACCGTTTAAAAACGTCGTTTTATACTCGTTACCAGCAGTGTCTGGTAACGACGAGCTGGAGGCTCTGCCGACCTAATCTTGTGTCGAGGTAGAGCCTCTCGATATAGGTTCCCAGGCACTGCTGGGAAGCAGTTAAATATAACCTACGCTCTTCTTGCCAAAATCGCCAAAATATGCTAATGTAGAGAGTCTGTCTTTAAAAGAGTCATCATTTGCAATTCCCAATCTAAAATCTAAAATCTAAAATGCGATCGCCCCTGACAGCCGCTTTCAAAAAAATGAAATTTCCGAAAAAAATTCAGCCCGAACTCTACATATAGAGCCAACAGCGCTACAGTTACTGCTATCAGTAGCGTTTCTGGGTTGTATCAGCCGAAATTTAAAAATAAAATAAAAAATTTTCACGTAGTAATTTTTAGTTGAAAGGATTAGCATATAAGGGTGACAGAACATTATCATCCCCTAAACTCATTAAAAAGCGGCCGCTGGTTCAAGTTGATCTGTGGGGCGAGCTTTCAACACCTGCCTGCGGTTCGGAATCTCACCTTGGCTTACACCTTAGCAGGCGCTGACTGTATCGATGTCGCGGCAGATCCCGCCGCCGTCGCAGCAGCGAAAGAAGCCCTACAAGTTGCCAGCGAATTACAGGCAAAAACCCCCAACCGCAGGTTTGGGGGCAAAGGGTTGCCCTGGCTGATGGTGAGTTTAAACGATGGGGAAGACCCGCATTTTCGCAAGGCCGAATTCAACCCAGCCGATTGTCCGACGGACTGCTGGCGGCCTTGCGAAAAAATATGTCCGGCCTCCGCAATAGTTTTTCAGGAAGCTGTTGAGGGTTTTTCCGGGGTGATAGACCAGCAATGCTATGGCTGCGGTCGCTGTCTGCCAATTTGTCCGAGCCAATTAATCTACACTCGTTCTTACGTGTCTGCTCCCGCTGCGATCGCACCTTTAATCTTGCAATCCGGTGCGGATGCCCTAGAAATCCACACGCAAGTAGGCAGAGAAGTAGATTTTGCGCGACTTTGGTCGAGCATAGCTCCGTGGGTCGATCGACTCAAATTAATAGCAATTAGTTGCCCCGATGGAGACGGTTTGATTGACTATTTGCGGACACTGTATCAAATAATTTCCCCCCTTCCTTGTCCCCTAATTTGGCAAACCGACGGTAGGCCAATGAGCGGAGATATCGGAACAGGAACTACTAGAGCGGCAGTAAAACTCGGTCAAAAAGTTTTGGCTGCCCAGTTGCCGGGATTCGTGCAACTTGCAGGAGGCACTAACGATCGCACTGTCAGCAAACTCAGAGCCTCTGGACTGCTTTTGGATGGCGGAAAAAATTTGTCAGTTCCTCCTGTCCAATACATTGCAGGTGTAGCTTACGGCAGCTATGCCAGGGTTTTGCTGTCGCCAATTTTAGAACAATTAGACACAATGCAGAGCGATCGAGCTTATGCCGTTCCCGTGGCAGCCGCTCACAGCGCAGCCGAAGTTCCAACACCTCGGTTGAATCAACTCGAAGCCGTCCCAGAACTTCTCTCGGAGGCCGTGAGTTTAGCTCGTTCTCTAGTTTCCCAGATTAAAAGTTAGTTGTTAGTTGTTGGTTGTTAGTTGTTGGTTGTTAGTTGTTGGTTGTTAGTTGTTAGTTGTTGGTTGTTAGTTGTTAGTTGTTAGTTGTTAGTTGTTAATCAAAAAAAACTGATAACTAACAACTGTATTCTGCGATTTCGCGATCGCACTTGCGACAAGAGTAAAACCCGGTTTCTTAGTATATTTCTCGTTACCCAACTCAAAACTCGTCGAAGCCGGGTTTCTAGCCACCGATGCGTACACAGTCAACAGTCAACAGACAACAGTCAACAGTCAACAGACAACAGTCAACAGTCAACAGTCCCTTGTCCACTGAACCGAACACACCGAGGCGAATGCAGATTACAGACGACCTCAACAGATTATTAGAAATCGTGCCAGACGAGATCCGGCAGCCCCTAGAGCAGCACCCGCAGCGCAACAATCTCATTGAGGTTGTAATGGACTTGGGCCGCCGACCAGAAGCTCGTTTTCCATCCTCGGCCGAACATCTTTCCCAAACACCGATTTCCAAAGCAGACCTCAACTATTGCATCGATCGAGTCGGCAGCTTCGGCGGCGACAATCGAGCCGGTATCGAGCAAACCCTGCACCGAATTAGCGCCCTTCGCAACCGCAGCGGCGAGATTATCGGCTTGACATTGAGGGTGGGCCGCGCTGTGTTCGGGACGATCGGCATTATCCGCGATTTAGTGGAAACCGGTCAGTCAATTTTGATGCTAGGCCGCCCCGGAGTAGGCAAAACCACAGCCCTGCGCGAAATCGCCCGCGTGCTCGCCGACGACTTGGAAAAACGAGTGGTAATCATCGACACCTCCAACGAAATCGCCGGAGATGGAGACATCCCGCATCCGGCGATCGGCAGAGCTCGCAGAATGCAAGTTTCCCGTCCCGAACTCCAGCACCAAGTCATGATCGAAGCAGTGGAAAACCATATGCCGCAAGTGATCGTGATTGACGAAATCGGTACGGAATTAGAAGCTTTGGCCGCTCGGACGATCGCCGAAAGGGGCGTGCAATTGGTCGGTACCGCCCACGGGAACCGGATCGAAAACTTGATGAAAAACCCGACTCTGGCAGACTTAATTGGCGGAATCCAAGCGGTGACGCTAGGAGATGACGAAGCAAGGCGGCGCGGTTCTCAAAAGACAGTTTTGGAACGCAAATCGCCGCCTACTTTTGAAATTGCGGTCGAAATGCTCGAACGCCAGCGCTGGGTAATCCACGAACGAGTCTCAGATTCGATCGACAGCCTGCTGCGGGGACGCGAACCAAGCCAGCAAATCAGAAGCGTCAGCGACAGCGGAGAAGTAATTATCGAGCGCGAGTCAGCCTCTCCCCCCGCCCGGTTCCCAGGGATGCCAGCTTCCGGCCAAGGCCCCGCTGTGGTATCAGCAATGCGGCCAGTCACACCGATTTCTGGGTGGCGCAGTGCCGGCAAAATGGTGCCGATG
Source organism: Microcoleus sp. B4-D4 (assembly GCF_036705185.1). Taxonomy (NCBI): domain Bacteria; kingdom Bacillati; phylum Cyanobacteriota; class Cyanophyceae; order Oscillatoriales; family Microcoleaceae; genus Microcoleus; species Microcoleus sp. B4-D4. The sequence goes on from NZ_JAUBTX010000018.1 coordinate 60,683, forward strand.
CCCCCTCAAGGCGAGAAATTCGCAGCAGCTAACAGCGCGCCGGTGGCTCCTGAGAGTCGGTATTTCGAGCAACTCCTCGAAGAATCCCTGTCCGTGGAACCAGTACCGCAGCAGCGGGGACGTTATTCCCAGAACGTCGGCCCTAACGGCGAAGATTTGCCCCTCCACGTTTATCCTTACGGCATAGCTCGCCACCAGCTAGAACAGGTGATTTCCACCCTGAACTTGCCGGTGCAGTTGACGAAGGATATTGAAAGTGCTGACGTGGTTTTGGCTTTGCGATCGAACGTGCGGAACCAGTCAAAATTAAGGCACTTGGCCAAAACTCGCCAAGTTCCCCTGCACACAATTAAGGCCGGCACTATTCCCCACGTAGCGAGAGCCTTGCGGCGCTTGTTGGACATGGACGACCCCGGCACCCCGGAAGTGGCAGACCTCGCCTTATTCGCCCGCAGCGGTACTTCTGACGAGCTCGAAGCTCTCGAAGAAACCCGCTTGGCTGTGGAGCAAATTGTGATTCCCAAGGGACAGCCGGTGGAACTCTTACCGCGTTCTCCCAACGTCCGCAAAATGCAGCACGAACTTGTGGAACACTATCACCTAAAATCTCACAGTTTTGGAGAAGAACCCAACCGCCGCCTGCGGATTTTTCCAGCTTAAACAGTCGGGATTTGGAACCGGCATTGTGTAGGGTGCGCGGGCCGCACCTTACCGATTGAAGGCGGAAGGTAGAAAGCAAACGGCCGAATTTTTTTCGTGCTGCTGTCTGTTTTCTACCTGCTGTTTTCGATCTCGCAATCTGCTAAATTAACGATGGTTTTTGTGGGTGAGTTCACCGCCCCAACTCGAATCTTGCGGTCGATCGACCTGACACGATCTTATTTCCGTTCGGATTGTGGCGGTGAGTGCGATCGGCTAAAATTCCCAATTCCCAATTCCCAATCCCCCATTCCCAATTCCCAATTCCCAATTCCCAATCCCCAATTCCCAATTCCCCATCATAATAGATTCTACCTAAACAAATTTACCGAGTTGATATGAATGATGCACAAATTCAGCTATTTATTCAATTAATTGCCGCTCACACAGGTTTAGAAATTCGCCCGCAAGATCGATCGGCTTTGGCTCAAAAACTTTTGACTCGGATGAAAGCTGTAAAAATAGGCTTACCCGATAATTATTATCAAATGTTAGCTGCTCCGAGTCTGGAAAGTCAAAACGAATGGGACAAACTCGCCCTGCTGCTGACAACTAACGAAAGTTATTTCATGCGGGACAAAGGACAATTGTCGCTCCTAGAAAAAGTCATTTTCCCGGAATTGATCGATCGCCAATTAAAACTACACGATCAATTGGGGATTAAGCCAACCCTGCGAATCTGGAGTGCAGGCTGTTCTACCGGTGAAGAACCTTATTCTTTAGTTTTTATTTTAAAAAATCTAATTTCCGATTTGGAAAAATGGAATATTTTAGTTTTAGGTACTGATATCAATCAAGAAGTAATAGAAAAAGCGCAGCGGGGAATTTACAGCCCTTGGTCGTTTCGCTTAGTCGATCCAAATTTGCAAGCGCGCTATTTCGATCGGCGAAAAACCGAGTGGGTAATAGATAGAACATTGCGCCAATTTGTGAGCTTTAGCAATCTCAATTTAGTGACAGATAATTTTCCTAATATTTACACAGATATTAATAACATGGATTTGATACTATGCAGAAATGTTTTTGTTTATTTTGAAGATAAATATATTTCCCAGGTATTGAAAAAATTTGCCAAGACGCTGAGACCTGGAGGATATTTAATGACCGGTCACGCGGAAGTTTACAATCACGTAATGAAGGAGTTTCAACCAAAAATTTTCCCGGAGTCGGTTGTTTATCAAGCCAAGAATGTCCTAGGGGATGAACCAGGTAAAATAGAGTCTTTGATTACACCAGCGTCCCAGGTAAAATCAGCCTCTGGGGAATCGGGAAAGGGAGCGAAAGTTGGTAGCGACAGCCGTCAGTTGCTACCAGCAAAAACGGTGCCAGCTAGTTTTGCTAACGGCAATTTTACAGATATCGGGTCGCTGTCAACAGCAGATACTCCGTTGCAAAAAATACTGCCAAGTCGCTATGTGGAGGAACATTGTGCGGGCAAGGATGGGGCATTATTAAACTATAATTTAACCCAAAAAACGCCACAACAAACTTATTTAATGCTAATCAAAGAAGCTAAGCAATGCTTTAGAAATAAAGATTATACTGAGGCGATTGACCGGGCAAAAAAGGCGTTATCTCTCCAATGTCAGACCTTTGATGCTGATTATTTATTGGCGCAAATTTATGCAAATTTAGGTAATTATTCTCAGGCGATCGAACACTGCAAGCAAGCTAGCAAAGTAGATTCTATGTCAGTATTTCCTTATTGTTTACAAGCGCACATTGCTGAAGAACAGGGCGATTTGGAAACAGCTAAAATTATTTTGAGAAAAATCATTTATCTGTGCCCATCTTTTGTTTCAGCTTATCTCGAACTCGGAAATATATACATTCAAGAAGGTAAGCTAAATATCGCTATTAAAATGTACAACTCATCCTGCGAAATTCTCAAAAAACTACCGCCGAATACTCCGATAGAGCAGCAGGGAAAAATGACAGCGAGTCAAGTATTGATGGATGTTCAAAAAAAATTGGTAAAATTGTACAGCTAACAAAACTGACGGGCAGGGAGAATTTACAAACTAATTTTTTTGGTAAGTACCTCGCTACCCATTGGTGTAAACTTAAGTCTGAAATCTTTGCTCTCTCTGGTGTGTATCCAAGCCTCGATGGGAGCATCTGGGGGTTTGAAAAAAGCATTTTTTCTTGATCGTACACCTCAATATTTCTTGAGGTGCGTTATTAAATGCAAAACACAGATGTTCTGCCTCGATCGCTCTAGCATACTAGCCCTGATTTTTCCCAAGTCCCAGTCAATAAAGTGTCACAATCAATATGGAAACTAAGCCGTATCTTATATTTAAACAGAACGGTTTGCTCTGGGGTGTAGAAGTCGCCTGCGTTCGGGAAATTTTCTTTCTACCGGAGCTCACACCTATCGCCGAAGCGCCTCCAGATATTGTTGGGGCGATCGATCTCAGGGGCTCTATTCTGCCGGTGATGGATCTAAATCTTCGTTTTGGGTATCTGTGGCACGAGTATTGTTTGACAGATAGTGCGATCGTTATAGAATGGCAAGAAGTTCGAGTTGCCATCATTGTTAATGAAGTTACCGAAGTTAAGCAGATCCCGGAAGATGCAATAACTCCGCAGCTATCTTACGGGCGAGACAACTCAGAGGCCTCGCATCATTTTGTAGCTGGATTTGCTCGCTGTGAAGCCGATATGATCATGCTGCTAAATCTCGATCGCCTAATTCGATATTCTCCCGACAAAACAGAGGCAGAAATTCCCTTTTCTGCAAGCATTGCAGGCTCTGGGGCGTTATCCGGCAAGGTAGAGGGCCAAAATTTGCAGTTAGAAATAGATCCAAAATTGTTAGCGGAAAATGCTAATTTTTTGAGCCAGCCTCGCGTTTTTTGTCCGAATGCTCTGCCGGAAGAAAAGGCAATTTTTCGAGAGCGAGCTGACAATTTGAGGCTCTTGGGCGATCGCAAAAATTCTGAAGCAATTAATCTGTCGCTGGCGGTGGTTCTCTTAAACGACGAATATTTTGGTATTAATCTAGAGGTAGTGCGTGAATTTACTGACATTCGCCAAGTAACTCCGGTTCCTTGCACTCCCGATCGCATTATTGGAAATATGAATTTGCGGGGCGAGATTCTGACGCTAGTGGATATTCGGAATGTTTTAAGTATGTCGGCAGATACAAAATCTCTATCTAAGGCGATCGTTGTTGAAATTGAAGATTTGGTTGCAGGTATAGTTGTTGATGAAATCTTAAATATTATATATTTGAATGTGGCAGAGCTTGGGACTATTCCTGCTGCACTAACTTCGGAAAACCGCGAATATCTGCTCGGTACAACTATTTACAAAGAAAAAATTATCGCTGTTCTCAACTTACATAAACTCCTGAAACAAGGGGGAATTGTTGTTGACGAGGAGGTTTGAAAAAAGATTTTATCAGCCATCGGAATTGCGCCGACACTAACGAAGTCCGCGTCACCGAAAATTCAAGAAAAGATATAGCCTTTATCAGCAAAAGCGCCCTACACTGGGATTTTTCGTAACTGGTAATTTAGGAATTATATATAGGTTGCCATAGAGCTAATTTTATCACCCAAATACTCCCAAAAAAACCTCAATCTCGGTTAAAAACCCAGTTGATTGACCTTTGGGTGTAAGCCATGTAATTACTCGCCCTCATGTCTCACAAAAATTAAGAACCGCTATAGCAATAAAACGGAATTTGCTATGATATTATTTGTTAGTGTCACTGCACGGCATCGCTGCCAGAAGTTGCCGGCTGATTTCTGTTGTTAAGGCGGTATTCCTAACGACAAGCGCAGCGTCACAATATTACCAACAGAAATCCCATCTTAAATTCAGGAAAAAAGATGTTTGCTAAAATTAACAATTTAAACATTAGAAACAAGATACTGCTCGGATATCTAGTGCCAGCAACTATATACTTAGGGTTTCCCGTAATAGTTATCGCTACTACCAATCAGGTGTTTAACACTTTCCAAGAAACAGAAAGAGTAGAGCAAGTAATCGGACAAACCAGTAAAATATCCGCAGGTGCGGAGCAAATGGTACGGGGGATGCGCGGGTATATAATTAATAAAAATCAGCAGTTTTTAAAGGATTTTCAAGTAGGTGCACAATTAGCTCGCCAGTCGGCGAATAATGTAGAGCAGATCGTTAAAGATCCCTCACAGAAAACCCGTTTGTATAGGATGCGAGAGCTAGTCAACGAATATTATGATGGTTCTAACGAAATTGTTCGCTTATTGCAGCAAAATCAAAAAGAGAAAGCCATCGCTCTATTTAATACAGGCAAGTACACAAATTTTGTGAATGAATTTGTGGAAGTGAACCGGGTATTTCGGGAAGCAGAATTAAATATAATTAAGGAAAAAACGCAGATAACAAAGGAAGCTTTACACTTTTTGATATCGACGCTGCTGGTTGCTTCGGTGCTTTTAATGCTGTTTGGTGCGGGCATAGCTTGGCTGATTTCGTCAGGAATTGTCGGAACTATCGATCGCGCAATTAGTTCGATCGCCACTTCTTCCACTGAGATTGCAGCAACAGTTGAAGAACAGGAACGCATGGCAAGCCAGCAAGCAGCTTCAGTCAATCAAACTACTACGACGATGGACGAATTGGGTGCATCTTCTCGCGCGACTTCACAGCAGATAGAAACTGCCGCATCTCAAGCAATACAAGCTTTAAATTTAGCTGGAACAGGTACAAAAGCTGTCGAACAAACTTTAGAAGCAATGGCAACCCTGAAAACAAAAGTGCAGGATATGCAAGGGCAAATTATGCAGTTGAGCGAGCAAACCGATCGCATTGGCAATATCTCAACTGTCGTTAGCGATTTGGCAAATCAGACTAATATGTTAGCGCTTAATGCTGCCGTGGAGGCAGTGCGGGCGGGCGAACACGGCAAGGGATTTGGCGTTGTCGCGTCAGAAATTCGCAAACTAGCCGATCGCAGTAAAAAATCTGCTACGCAAATTAATCTCTTAGTTGCTGATATTCAAAAGGCGATTAACTCAACAGTAATGGTAACAGATGAAGGAACTAAAACTGTAGAATTTGGTGTAAATATTGCCTCAGAAACCGCAGCAGCCTTTGCTGGAGTGGCTGATGCAATTAACAATGTGGTTTTGACCTCTCAGCAAATTTCGCTGAACGCCAAACAGCAAGCAATCGCGATCGAGCAAGTGGTGGAAGCTATGAACTCACTCAACCAAGCAGCAGCACAAACGGCTTCCGGTATCACTCAAACTAAAGTCGGTACTCAAAAATTGAATGAAGCTGCTTTAGATCTAAAAGCAGTTGTTTAAGAATAGCAATTAGTTCTGATAGCTTCACAAAAATATGCAACTGTAAGCCCCTTTTCCCCTTGATGACAGTACAAGTCAGCTTGGCAATATCTCGACTTTAGCAAGTTTGGTTAGCGATTTAGCCAGCCATAGGAATATCCTGGCTCTCAACGCCGCCGTGAAAGCAGTCAGAGCCGATGAGTACGATAAAGGTTTGGCGTTGGTAGCAAGGGAAATTCGCAAGTTAGCAGAGGAAAGCCAAGAAGTGGCACAAAAGATTAATGGTATTATTCCAGAGATTAAACGTGCGATCTACTCGACTGTGAAAGCAACATAAGAGGGAGCCAAAACTGCAGTAATATCAATTCCGGTTGCACTCATACATGATGTTAATAATCAACAGTCAACAGTCAACAGTCAACAGTCAACAGTGAATTTACTATTCCGATGAAGAGAGGATTTGATATAACAGGCGTGAAAACAGCACGAGATATGGCAGAAGCTTTTACGGGGCTTCTGGAAGCTTGCAATCTGGTGTTTACTAGCAATCAACAAATTTCTTTTAATATTAAACAGCAGGCGATCGCTATTCAGCAAGTAGGTGATGCCATGAATTCTCTCAACCAAGCCGCTTTTCAAACAGTCAGCGGCATTACTCAAGCCAAAATCGGCACTCAAAAACCTAACGAAGCTGCATTAAATTTCAAGTCTGTGATGTCAGAAGGAAGTTCGGAAACGAGGGGTATACGGGATTTAATGGATTTAATGGATTTAATCAAAAATTGGGCGCATTTCAGTTTTGCATTTACAGTGCGAGCCTCCCCGCTCGCGATTTGTACAATACGCGAGATATTAAGCTCGTACTATGATAAAAAAAATGCTTTTTGCAAAACTGAGATGCTCCCGAAGAATTAGCGATTACCAATTAGCGATTACCAATTAGCGATTACCGCTTACCCAAAGATATATATGATAGAAGATCAAGAACTACGAGATGTATTTAAAATTGCTAGTCAAGAACACTTGCAGAAACTAGACGATGGATTTCTGTACTTAGAACAACACCCAAGAGACTTAGCTAAGTTAGAAGAATTGCTGCGGGAAACCCATTCTCTTAAAGGTGATGCTGGGATGTTGGGCGTAAAAAATGTAGCATCTTTAGCTCATCAAATAGAGCATATTTTGGGAGGTATCAAGCGGGGAGAAACTCAACTAAATCCAGAGCTTAGCGATCGACTTTCCCAAGGTTTAGAGGCGCTTCGCCAACTCGTTAACGAAGCCGTCACGGGTCAAGATTCCGGTGTCAATACATTTTACGTGCTCGCTAGCATGATGGGTGCTTCTAGCAATCCCCAGCCCGCCGCCCCGACAGCAGAACTATCATCTTCACAAGTACCAGAACAAGAATTAGTAAAAACGCAATTTACTAATTCGGAAAATACGCCACCAGAAACAAACAATGAAACTTCTTTAGCCACTAATTTAGATCGTAATTTCTCTTTTTTGACGATACAATCGGAGCGAGAATTGCTGTCGAAATCTCAAAAATTGCCTGCCGCTTCTGGCCCCGCTGCTACATCGGCTTCCGAACCGACTGTTAAGAATGGTTCTTCTAGTTCGTCTTACCGCATCGAAACAATTCGCGTTGCTACCAAAAATTTAGACGATTTAATGACTCAAGCAGGGGAACTAACTGTTACCAAAACTCGGTTAGTACACCGACTTGCTGAACTCGAAAAAATTACCACTTTGTGGGAAGATTGGAGCCGAGAATCTTTTATAAATCGGTTGGCTGATCATCAAATAGAAACTGAGACAACCGGATCTGAACAAAACGAGATATTCATGCAGTTTCAGAAATATTACCAGCGGACTGAAGAACATTTAGAACATCTGGGAACTTTAGTAAATCGCTTGAACAATCTAGTTGATGAAGATACGGCTAGACTCGAATTAATTACGGAGGAATTAAGCTCAGGAATTCGCACTCTTAGACTGCTGCCTTTGTCTAATATTTTTAATATATTTCCCCGAGCGGTTAGAGACTTGGCGAAGCAGGAAGAAAAAGAAGTTGCATTAGTCATTGAAGGTGGGGAAACTTTAGCTGATAAACGCATTTTAGAAGAAATGAAAGACCCTTTGATGCACCTGATTCGGAATGCGATCGACCACGGCATCGAGACTACCGCCGAACGCGAAAGGCTCGGCAAACCTCCCGTGGCTACTCTCCGAATTAAAGGCTACCAGACTGCTAGTAATATTATCATTGAAGTTGCTGATGATGGCCAGGGGCTGAATCTCGATCGCATTAAACAAACTGCTGTCAAACGCAACGTCTGCACGCCGGAAGCACTCGCCGTCATGACAGAAAGCCAAATTCAATCGTTGATTTTTGCTCCGGGTTTTTCCACCAGAACATTTGTTACGGAAGTCTCTGGCCGGGGGGTTGGTTTAGATGTAGTTCGGATTAATGTTGAATCACTAAAAGGCAGTATTCAAGTTGAATCTGTACCAGGAAAAGAATGTATTTTTCGGCTAACTATCGGCACATCTATAGCTACTGCTAATGTATTAATTATAGCTGTTGAAGGTGTTGCTTATGCGCTGCCAATTGAGTTTGTTGATACCGGAATAATGGTGGCTAATTCTGATATTTTTCCTTTAGAAGGGAAAGCAACTATACTTGTCGATGGTCAGCCGCTATCAGTTGCGTATTTGGCAGATTTATTAGAATTAAACAAGGGAGAATGGCTGCCTCAAAATCAGGAGTGGAGAGAGGAAAGTTGGAAAAAACTCAACAGGAAAATAGAGGGAGAATCCCTGACTTCAAATTCTCAAAAAATGTCTTGTATTGTCCTGAAAGTTGGGGAGGAAAGATTGGGATTATTTATAGATACTTTGATTGACGCACAGGATGTGGTGATTAAACCTCAAAGTCAATTGCTGAAACGGGTGCGAAATGTTTCAGGTGCAACGATTCTCGGAACGGGGGAAGTTTGTATGGTACTCAATCCTCACGATTTGATAAAATCTGTACGCAAACAAGTTTCGTCGCGTGAGGTTTCTGGCGGGCGATCGCCCGTTGAGACGGTCAGCCAAAAACAAGTTATACTTTTAGCAGAAGATTCGATCGCTACCCGCACTCAAGAAAAGCGCATCCTCGAAGGTGCAGGTTATGAAGTAGTGACAGCAGTAGATGGATTGGATGCTTTCAATAAATTAAAAACTCGCTACTTTGATGCTCTGATTTCTGATATACAAATGCCAAATTTGGATGGCTTAGGACTTACTGTTAAAATTCGCGAGCAAAAAGAATACAATGAGTTGCCGATTATTTTGGTAACATCTTTGGCATCGGATGAAGATCGAAAAAGAGGGGCTGATGCCGGGGCTAATGCTTATATTCCTAAAGGTACGTTCAATCAAGATGTATTAATAGAAACCTTGAAAAGGTTAGTTTAATTGTAGAAGAAGGGGAAGGGCAAGGGGAAGGAAGATAGGAAGAGTGGGAGAGTTGGAGAGTGGGAGAGTGGGATAGACGGCTACCAATTCCCAATCCCTCCGCTTCGCTGGGCCCAATTCCCAATTATCGATTCCCAATTCCCAATCCCTCCGCTTCGCTGGGCCCAATTCCTAATTATTCATTCCCAATTACTTAAAAAATTCATGTCTTCGGTCATAAAAGTATTGTTAGTAGAAGATTCGCCAGTAGCTACGATCGTCCTCAAGCGCATTTTGGATGCTTCGCCAGAAATCCAAGTTGTAGGAACCGCTTGCAACGGGTTAGAAGCACTAGAATTAATTCCGAAACTTCAGCCGGACGTTATCTGTACGGATTTTAATATGGCAAAAATGAACGGGTTAGAATTCACGCAGGAAGTGATGAAAAAATACCCGCGACCGATTTTAATAATTAGTGCTTCTGTACAAGCAAGCGATACTCAAAATGTATTTGAACTTATGAAAGCAGGTGCATTAGATGTTTTCCCCAAACCGATTGGCGGGTTGGCATCAGATTACGCTCGTCTCGCGAATGAATTAATTGCTAAAGTTAAAGTTTTGTCGGGAGTTAAAGTATTTACGCGGCATCAAAGGCTGGGAGGAATCGAAACAAGCGATCGCCCCAGCCCAAAAATTAATCAATTATCAGTGAACAATTACCAATTATCCAGGGAAAATCTTAAGCCTCAAACTATTAAATTATTGGCTGTAGGCGCGTCTACAGGCGGGCCACAAGCGCTGCAGTCGATTATTTCGCAGTTTCCAGCTAATTTGCCAGTGCCGGTAATTTGCATCCAGCATATCAGTGAAGGATTTTTGCAGGGATTGGTTAACTGGTTGGGTTGTGAATCTAAACTGCCGGTGAGAATAGCTGGTTTGCGGGAATTACCGCAAGCTGGGATTATTTATTTTCCGCCTGAAAAGCGTCATTTAGAATTGGATTCTCAAGGGAGATTTATTTATTCGGAAGGTGCTGGTGAAGGGGGACACTGCCCATCTGTAACGGTAACTTTTAAGTCAGTTGCTAATTTTTATGGTAGGGGGGCTGCTGGTGTTTTGCTAACAGGAATGGGTAGAGACGGTGCTGAGGGTATGCTGGCGATCGCGCGAGTAGGAGGCTTGACAATTGCTCAAGATCGAGACAGTTGCGTGGTTTTTGGAATGCCGAAAGAGGCGATCGCCCTTGGTGCAGCTCAGCACGTTTTACCCATCAGCGCGATCGCTCCCCTGCTGTTGGCTAAGTTAAAAGTTTAGCACTTAGGGAAAATATATAGCCTTTTTCAAGCGTGGTGAGGAGTTGACATTTTAGATTGAGGAATTGGGGGATTGAGGGATTGAGCGATCGATCTGTCAATACCTCCTATGAGAGATCTAACTGCTATAGAAGGAGACGGCGGTTGAAACCGCGCCCATCTTCTTTTATGATTTTAGAGTGATAAACTTACCAATAACTTCGCGCAACTTTTCAGCATCAAAGGGCTTAGTTAAATACTCGGTTGCTCCCGCCAAACGACCCTGCACCTTATCAAAGGCTCCATCTCTGGCTGTCAGCATCACGATCGGCAAATTTTGAAATTGAGGTAAGCTTCGTACTGTGCGACAGAGTTCCAATCCGTCAATACCAGGCATCGAAACATCGAGCAACAAAACAGAAATTTGTTCGTGATAAATCGTTGATAAAGCATCGACTGCATTGTCTGTAACGAGAACTCGAAACTCTTTGCTTAAGGCTTGTTTGACCAGTCCTTGCATTACGACGCTATCATCAACTGCCAAAATAGTTGGTATTTGAATGCTAGTTGCAGACATATTCTTCTCCCGGTTTATTTATAATTCTTGAAAAGATAAAACATAATTTTCGCCATGTCGAAGGGCTCGAAAACAGGGATGGCTAGAAAAGTCGATCGCCTATTACAACACTTGCAAAATCTCCATCTCAATGCTAAAACCCTCGACGGTCGAGTTTGACCAACTATCGTTACAAAGTTTAACATTTTGGCAATCTTTTGTACTTCATTTTCTCACTGTAATTGAGTAGTCTGTGGCACAGACTCGTAAACCGCACTGGTATTGTGGCACAAATTGATTATTTTAATCTACCAGCAAGCCTCCTACGCACGATTAGACAAGTCCCTTAAAATACACTTAAATTTAGAGAACTTGCTCCAAAAAATCCGGTTTCTTGGAAAATCGTTGCTCATCCCAGAGATGCTTGAGGAAAAAAACCCGGGTTTTGTGCCTCGCCTGCCTCTAGGACTGACTTATTCAAAAATTCTCTGTAAACTGCTATCCGCGATGTATGGGTGAAGCGTTTTTTTCCCTGGGGAGGCTCTTAGATTCACCCAGCCGGAGTATTAAAAAGCACAGTCAAGTCGAAATATAATTTGTATCGTATTTAGATCTGCGGTGTCCTAATTCCATAACTCAAAAGTTTCAATTTCAGTCAAGGGGTTGCTCTGAGTTGGGCGCAAGCAGGCTGCACGCGACTTGTGCCCACAGTCTCCCGACACAAAATATAGAGCTTGTTTTGCTGGGGCCGGTATTGAAGCCGGTGGACATTCACGAAGGGGTTGACAGCAGGCTGCTGATTTTGCAGGGCGGCTTGAAGTCCAACGGGCTGATACCGGGAATTGAGGTAATTAAAGACTAGGGCGACTTGCCGAAGGTAGAGTGCTATCCCGGAGCTCTCAACCAAGTATTTATGACTATTTTGGGGAATGCGATCGACTCTTGGGAAAATCGGCCCGCGCCCAAGACGATCGCCATCTCGACGGCGCTGGTGGCCAGAGAGTGGGAGGATGCTGAGTTTGGAAAGTCGATCCTCTTCGTTGGCGCAGCCCCCGTAGGGGCGGGCTCCGCTAACGGCAAATTTGTGGTGATTCGGATTCGCGACAGCGGGCCGAGATTGACCCAAAAAGCTAAATCCCGCTTGTTTGGCCCTTTCTTTATCACTAACCCCGATGGGGCAGGGTACGGGACTAGGCTTGTCTATCAGCTACCAGATTGTGGTGGAACAACAGGGTTGCAGTTTGAAGTGTATCTCGGAACCCTTACAGGGAGGCGATTTCTGGATTTAAATCCCGCTTTATCGCCCCGCGCCGGTCAAACAAAAAACTGGCGGGCGATCGGTTTCAAAAATATTTTTGAGATTTTACTGTCAAAATGCTTGACAGATTTAGGTGTTTGAATGCTAATATGATGAAGGTTAAGACGTTGGGGCGTCGCCAAGTGGTAAGGCAGCTGGTTTTGGTCCAGCCATTCAGAGGTTCGAATCCTTTCGCCCCAGTTAAATTGTTTGTACAATGGTTGATTCAGAACGACTAAAGTCCTCACTAGGAACCAATTAATTAGGTTTGTAGTGAGGACTTCAGTGTTTCTGAATCAAAAAACTAAAGTCCTCACTGCAAACCAATTTTATTGTGGTTGTTCGATCGCCCCACATCAGATCACTGCGAACTTTTGATCTCGCGAGCGTTGAGCCGATCGAAGACGTATCGCGAAATGGCCGGAAATGCTGTTTCGTCTCTGGAATAAGCCGGATCGTCAGCAAAAACAGCTAAGATATAAATCGCGCGATCGTCCAAAGTCCTGACAAATGCCACTTCGCTGCGGGATTTGGAAGTATAGCCAACCTTGGAACCAAAATAAATCTTACTTGGTAAAGACTCGCCCAAAAATCCTTTAATCGAGTTGCTAGGGTCATTTTTCCAGGCCTTGGGGTCTAAATCTCTCGTCAGCAAGTAAGCCATTTTGCGGCTGGCGATGCTGGAAACAGCTTGCCTAGTATAGATTTCATATATTAATCTGGCGGCTTGATCGCTAGTTACTTGATTGCGAATTGGCTGGGAAGCATCGCCCCGCAATTGCAAATCGCGACCGAGAGGGCCTTCTTGCTTCAAATAGTATATGGGATAATTTTTGGTGCTTATACGAATATCATTGTAGCCGGCTGACTGGAAAAATGAATTAATTTGCGTGCGTTTTTGCAGCCATGTTTGCAACTCTTCTCCTGCGAGCCTGACTCCTGATTTTGTATCAGTGATTTTGTCTAAAATTCGGCTGGCGGCATCGTTGTTGGAGATGCCAATCATTTGTTCTAGGTCGTTTTTGAAGGCTGATTCTTTTTGCGTAATTATGCCTTTTTCTATGGCTGAGTAAAACGCTGCCATCCAAAATAATTTGGCAACGCTAGCGGGAAATCTGAGACTTTGATTTTGATATCCGGCAATGCTGTGGGTTTGGGGATTGCTAACATCAATTAAGCTAATTGATAGTTGATCTGCGGGCAGTCCTTTGCTGGTCGCAATCTTCACAGCTTCATCAACAATCCCTTGCAATTCTTGAGAGTAAGTTAAATTAGGAGGTGTTTTGATGTTGTAGCTGAAGGTAGGCTCGCTTTGACGATCGACTAAACTTTCCGGTGTTTGAATTATCGGCGGCGAGAGGGGTTCTTGAGTCAAAATGACTGGCGGTTCTGGGGGACGGCGAATTCTGAAGGGTATTGTGACAATCCAAAAAAGCGCGATCGCCCCAGCAACTAAGCACAGGATGTTACCGTATTTTAATCGAGAAAATTTCGTCCTGACTCGGCGACGAGATTGGACGGGAGGCTGGCTGCTGTGTCTGCGCCTGACTGGACGCTGGCTGCTTTGGGGTGGGGATTGGGTTAAACTTCTGGCATCCATCTTCTCTCGATAAAGAGACCGCAGATATAAGGCAGAGGAACGCAGATAAACGTAGATAATTTTAAGAATTGATACCGACTTTTCCCAGAAATCTATGGGGCGCCCGGATGCAACTGGACGGCTGCTACTTTGTCGGGATGGGACAGGACGGCTGCTGCTTTGTCGGGGCTGGATGGGGCGTTGGGGCCCGATGGGGGGGCGTCGGCGGTCTACTTGCATTACAGTGTTGTGGTATCAAACTCGCAGGATAAGTTTATAATAGGTCGGCGTATAATACCATTTTAGATTTTAGATTAGAAATTTGAGAATTGCGAATCACTGATTATATAAGGGTTTGGATCGCGGGCTTACAGTCGGATTCTTTTGGGAAACTAATTTAAATGACCAAGCCCAAAAACAGGTACAAACCCCGAAGCGGCCGGGTAGTTGACCCTCCGAGATTCATTTCTGAAATCTGAAATCTGAAATCTAAAATCTAAAATCTAAAATGGACTGATACACTTATCAGCCGAGTCCGCCACTGCCAATTCGAGCTTTCTTCTAGGCTGATGCAGACTTCTAATAATTGTAAAGATTTCAGGATAGCACTCGGTTAAAGCAAAATCCTTTGAAAAACATGAGAAATTTTTGGAGTCCGGCTATTTGGGGATTTGCGATCGCCATTGTGAATAATTCTTTGATACCGGATGTGTGGGCATTTCAGCCTCCACCTGCTGTCGCTGTTGTCGATCGACAAACAGAAGCACAGGGCGCGGATGTAGTGGCTGAGTTGACCAGAGAAAGCGAAAATCGGGAAACAATAAACAAGCAAACTGTGTCCAGTTTTCCGAGTCTGTTTTGGGAAATCAACAATTTACCTAAAATTTCCTATTCGCAATTGCTCGAAGTGCTCGTCAGAGGAGCCGACTCAGACAATACCGCGAGAGAAAATGCTGCACAACCCGAAGATATAGCACGTTTTGAAAAGATTGTACAGTATGCAAAACAACAAAATTTGCCCGATCGCGCGATCGGAGAAATCCTACAGGCGATCGCCGACAATTTCCTAGGAAAACCCTACGCCGAGAATTTGCTTGACAATTCCGGCGAAGAAAAGTTGATCGTAACTTTAAATAAATTTGATTGCGTTTTATTTGTCGAAACCGTTTTAGCGATTTCGCGAGGCTTATCCGTCAAAGATTACGACTATCAAAACTTTGTAAATCGCCTAGAACAACAGCGGTATGTAAACGGTAAAATGAACGGTTATTGCAGCCGCCTGCACTATTTTTCCGAGTGGATTAACGACAATCAAAAACGGAAAACAGTAGAAAACATCACCGCTGAATTAGGCGGAGTGCCCATGAATAAAACACTAAATTTCATGAGCCAGCACCGCAGCAGTTACCCGCAAATGGTGAAAGACGAAGCAACTTATCAGTGCATAGTCAACCAAGAAGCAGACTTAGCCAAAACGATTGTTAATTACATCCCGACAAATCGGATCAAAAGTATTTATTCTCAGTTAAAACCGGGGGATATTGTGGCGGTAGCCACGGATCTTAAAGGATTGGATGTCACCCATACGGGTTTTGTGTACAGGAATGCAGACGGGAATCTGGGTTTAATTCACGCTTCGCCGGCTGGGGCTGTGACAGTTGCTTACGACTTGCAAAGATATATTAGCAGAGTCGAAAGCGCGATCGGCATTGTAGTCGTTAGGGCGATCGATCCCAGATCAAGATGATATCTGAGGTTATCAACAGAAAAAACTAAAGCCCTTACTAAAAACCTGTTATAACTTTTGGTATTTTTGCATGATTTTATGGTTCAGACAAACCACCAAAACCCACTCCACAATACACCCCAAAATATAGCCGATAAAATTCTCGCAAGCAAAGCTGTTAAGCTGTCGCGCAAATAAACATTGCATATTCAGGGTGATGCTCAGAGCAACGGCCCACTCATTGTTTTTTTTACATAAAATTTAATTGCCGCAACAGCTTAATTGCCTCTTTCTTCTGAAAAGGAGATAATTTCATGCTTTGCAGCGATCGGCATTTCATCGTAATTTCATAACTGCGTGTAATTCTAGAGAAGTAAACCAATTTGGAGTATCTCAGGTAGCAACATTTTCTTTCGCTACTCTATCTCTAGTCTCAATGAAGTGAGCGTTCTTCAACTTCTTGGCAAAGATAGGATTTTCATTTCTTCTATTTAAAGTCCTTGCTATTAGCAGGTTCCAAAATGTTTCTTCCACCGCTCTTCAGAACTATGTAATTTGGTTCCACTGCTATGCTGCTGACGCAAGAATTATAAGTGAAGTCATCCATTCTCTAAACCACTATTCACAACTTCATCTAGTAAACGACATGGACAATACTTTCATTGCAACTTATTTTGATTGGGATCACCGGACTCCACGCAAACGCCATCGCTTGGCTAATCGGGTATTGAATAAATTGCGATTGAACGGTCAAGTTATTCCAAAAACGCCTGGTATGGCAAGTATAGAAGCTCGAATGAATATTTTTCATTTGGCGAGCCAAATAGCAGCATACAAAGTAGAGGGTGATGTTGTCGAAGTGGGTTGTAATGCCGGCGAAAGCTCCATTGTGATCCAAAAAATTCTGAATGAGTATGCGCCGGAGAAACAATTTCATGTGTTTGACAGCTTTGAAGGGCTTCCAAAACTACAAGAAGACGATATAAAAGATGGAATATACGCTCAAGGTTCGATGACAGCTAAACTCGACAAATTCAAAAAGAATTTTTCCGATGTTGGACTGGATCTACCACATATTCATAAAGGATGGTTCGAGGATACTGTTCCTTCATGTCTTCCCGATCGGATCAGCTTTGCAATTGTGGACGGCGATATATATAGCTCTACTCAATATGTACTACCCTATGTGTACGAGCGTCTAACGCCAGGAGCTATTTGCTTATTTGGCATTTATTATGATGAAAAGGTGTTTTCACGTCCACATACTGCTGAGCCATTCAAATCGCCTGGTGTAAAACGTGCTTGTGATGAGTTTTTTGCAGACAAGCCTGAAAAAGTGTCTGTACTCTATGCTTGTGAGTATTCCAACGGCTATTTTCGCAAGTTGTAGAGACAGAGCAGTTTTATGGGGATAATAATCGGGTGTTTCTATCGTTAGAGTGTTTCATCACCTTCGTAAATAGGGAACTCCTCGGAATTGGGCGATGGGTAATAAATCTTGTTTATTGCCGATCGCCAACACCTAATAATGACGCAAATCCGTCCATTGCATCCCTAAGCGGGCTAGGTGCTTGTGGCGAACCTGACGCTACTTAAAAATCAAGGACGAAACTCCTGACTACAAACCAAATTAATTGACAATTTCGTTGCGAGATACCTTACTATTTCTAGCAGGATTTGGCGTTAATTCCGCCGGTGAGGCTTGAACAGTTCCCCAATCGTTCAAAAAGCTTTTCAGCAAAACCTCTTGCTGAGTGCGGAATTCCTCGACATTTGCCCCTCGATTCATAATAACAAACCATACTGTTTCCTGTTTTTGAGTTGGCAGCGCTCCGCCCAAAGCGCTAACATTGTCCAACGTGCCAGATTTGACTACTGCTAATTTTGGCAACGGTCGTTCAGAGAGGATTCCTTCATCTTTTCCAACTACAGTTAAGACATCGGCAACTGTCATGCTGTAAGGTTTAAGATAGCCTTCTAAAGCTATAAACAATGCACAAGCAGCGCGGGGAGAAATACGGTTATCTTCGCTCAATCCCGAACCGTTGACGAGTTGAATTTCGGCGGGAGGAACTCCAGTTGCTGCTGCTGCTTTTTGTGCAACTATTTTCGCGCCGCCGACACTATCGGCGAGCATATCTGCCATGAGATTGTTGCTGTACTGATTCATTTTTTTGATCAGTTCGGTGAGGGGCAAAGAATAATGTTTGACTAAAGGCACGCTGGTGGGAGGTGCTGGCACAACTTTGACAGTACCATCAATTACTATTTGAGGTTTTGGGGTATTTGGAGCTAGTGTTTGATACTGGGCGGCGGCTTCGCTGGGCCAGTTTTGACTGTTGAATGCTTGTTTGAGCAATTCTCCTGATTTGAGGGGATTTAATTCAAAGTTCATGTAAAATTTATCGACAATTATCAAATTACCAGTGATGCGCTTGATGCCTTTTTGATTTAAGGTGTTACCGAGGGCGATCGCCTCTTCCCAAACAAACAAAGGATCTTCGCTACCCTGAATAATTAAATCGCCTTTTAATACGCCGTCTTTGATTGTCCCGTCGGTACTAATTAAAGTAATAAATTGATGTTCCGGCCCAAATTCTTGCAGGGCTACCAGAGATGTTGCTACTTTGGTAATGGATGCCGCTGACAGAGGAACTGTACCTTGATGGTTGGCTAGCAAAGTATTGCCAGATTGCATCCAGATTCCTTGGTCTTCTTTGGCAGAACCTTGGGCTGTCAATCCGTTGAGATATTGCTGGATTTTGGTATTTGTGGCAGTTTCGGGATTGTTGACAGAGACTGTTAACGGCTGACTCGGTTTAACCGGCGGCGGGGAAGATTCGGCTATAGGAGAGGGAGTTGCAAGTTGGGCTGATTCCGTAGCGGCGCATCCGGCGATAATTGTGAGAATGGCGATCGAACTTACAGCAGTCAAGTAGCGGTTTTTCAGCATTACCTTAAATTTTTCCATCAAATTGACCATTCATCCTGCGGCACACCCGATGGAAAGTTTAGCATTAGCTGCACCTCTTCCTTCTCCGATCTTCCTTCGCGCACTTCCCGTCTTCTTGCTTTCGTTAAATAGATATCTCGAAACGCTTCAGGATTTGATATTCAGCGCCTGGGGCCTTCACCCCAGGCCGGGCAAATTCTCGGTAAACTGGTTTATCCAGCCATACTCCCCATACTTAGCGGCACCATTTCCCCGTGCATCGTCAGGCCTAATAACATCGGCTCATTAACTCGGATCGCTTCTCCTGTAAGCGCGCAGCGTTCCTCCTGCTGTGCTGTGGCATTAATACTGGCTCGAATATCCTCTCTGCAAAACATCTGGCGATACTCTCCAGACTTCTGCTGGACGTAATTCCAGAGCAAATCTCGAATCAAAGCTTGATAGCCTTGATTCCCGGCGAGCTCTTTGAGTCTCTCCTTGAGTTCTCTTTCTAGTCGAATGCTGGTGACTTCCATTTCGGTGGTTGACGTTCTAGGTAAGGTATGCATTATTTTTCTCCGTGACAGGTAGACATATGTGTAATATCAGTGTAGTATGTTTAAAGCTAGATTTAAAGGTCTCCGATCGCTTTGTGCTTACTGTGATATTTCTCTCCACCAATTCCACCTATCAACCGCAGCGCGGCGATCGCCCTTGGGGTTGCAGCGACTCGTCACTGCGCGTCTTGATGGCGAGTTTTGTCACCGTCACAGCAATCTCGCGGGCGCGTATAAGCCCAATTAAACCCGGTTATAGTGGATTAAGACAAAATGCAGAAATTAATTACAACCAGGTAGACCGGGACGGTCTGGGAGTGGCACAGCCAGAGAAAGATACGCGAAGCGGGAGGTACAGCTAAAAAAACTGTACCGATACAGGATGAAAATTTGCATGAAAGCAGTTTTTTTGGCCCCCGCTTCTGTCGTACAGAAGCGGGGGCATTTGATTGGATATTTGAGAAATTGGGAAAGGCTTGGGAAACTGGCAAAAAACCAGATTCAGCCAATGCTGGTGCAACACCCAAAATCCTAAATCTAAAACTTGTTTTGAGCGAAGTCGAAAAATTTTAAATTCTTCAATCTCACAATGCTGGTGAAACATCCACAAATCCCAAATCTAAAATCTAATCATGCTGGTGAAACACCCAAAATCCCAAATCTAAAACTTGTTTTGAGCGAAGTCGAAAAATTTTAAATTCTTCAATCTAAAATCCTAATGAAGAGGAGGCAGCCGTGACCGTACTAACTGATGTATTGAGGCAATCTGTGGTGGTGTTTTCCCAGAATTACCTACCGATGAGCCGTGTCAACATCAAACGGGCGATCGTACTTTTGGTAACAGGCAAGGCCCAAGCTCTAGATTATAGCACCGGCAATGGCTGGCTGGTGCGATCGCCCAGTACCAGCATCCACGTACCCGAACACATCCGCTTGACTTTTGCCAACAGCGAACGCCTTTGGAAAGTGCCACCGGTCAATCGCCGGGAAGTTCTGCGCCGCGACGCTCATTCTTGTCAATACTGCGGCAGCAACCGACAGTTGACGCTGGATCACGTCATGCCTCGATCGAAGGGCGGGCTGCATACTTGGGACAACGTGGTGACTGCTTGCGAAGGGTGCAACTCTCGTAAGGGCGATCGAACTCCCATAGAAGCTCAAATGCCTTTGCGAACTAAGCCGAAGTCTCCTATGCACCCCACTGTGGCTTTTTCCGAAATGTTTTGGCACGAATACCAAATTGGGGAATAGGAAATTAGTCAGTCTACTAACAACTGACAACTGACAACTGACTACTGACAAATTTCAATTTTAAGGCTGTCAATATGCTGAAGTTGACTTACACTGAAACGGGCTTTAACCTAGAGCGTTTGGCTCAATCTCCCGAACAGTTAGTGGCGCTGCGAGTTGTGCTGGCTATGCGAGTTGGTCAAAGCATCAGCGTCGAACCGAGCACTGCGGCATTTTTGCTGCCGGCGAATTTGCCGGCGCTGTCTCTGCTGGAATCTGAGGCCCGCCGAAATGACAGCGAGGCGATCGATCTTTGTGTTGCTGATGCTGATTTTGTGGAGGTGACTCTGCGTGGTACGTGGATTTATGACGCATCTGAGGGGGCCCAGGGCGTGTTTGCGACTGTGTTGGGCGATCGGGCGGAGCGATTGCTGCTCAAACTCTGGCTCGAAACTCAGGCTGCTGCGGAGGTTGTCGGGGAAGTTGGCGATTAATATCGGATAGAAGAAGGAAGAAGGAAGAGGGAAGAAGGAAGAAGGAAGAAGGAAGAAGGAAGAAGGAAGAAGGAAGAAGGAAGAAGGAAGAGGGAAGAAGAAAATATTGTGTTCATCTCCCCCTCTCCCCCTCTCCCATTCTCCCACTCTCCCCCTCTCCCATTCTCCCCCTCTCCCCCTCTCCCACTCTCCCCCTCTCCCCCTCTCCCATTCTCCTTATGGCGTATAAATTAGGTTGAAGTAAATGCCGTTATCTTGCAAATTGTCGCCTTTATCGCTAATTCTCACCAAAGGAAAAGCGTAATCTACGCGCAGGTTCACCTGCGGTATCGGTTGCCAAATTACCCCCAAACCCACACCACCTAAAAATCTCTGATTCGTTAATTTATTAGGATTGTTGGGATTATTCCACACCGTACCCGCATCCAAAAAAGGCGCTAATTGAAGTTTGGGATTTCCCGAAGCATCGCGCTGCAAAGCAATCCGATCCTCGACAGACACTCGGAAGCCGTTATCGCCAGAACGGGCATTTTGGCGGTAGCCGCGCAAAGATTGTCCGCCACCAATTACAAATTGCTGGGAAGGTAACAAACTATTAGCAGACAACTGTAAATCTGATTGCAAAATTAATAAATGTTTGTCGTTCAATCGCTGTACTCGCTGCACTTGACCAAGCCAACTCAAAAATTGTCCGTCAGGGACAGAACCTTCGTTTTGAGTAGCATCAAACAAGCTAGTGCCGATCGTAAATTGCGATCGCAAGGCCCAAGCACCCTGCGCGTCGCGCCGAATGTAGTCCTGTCCCAGCTTAATTGCAGTGGTAGTGCTGACACCCTTGGAGTCCGGGCCGATGCCAAAAGGAAACGGTTCGCCAGCGAGAAAAGTTCTGCTTGTCTGATAAGTAACACCCGCAGACAGGGCAAATTCTTCGATCGGCGTTCTCAGCAGCGGCTGGCGGTAACTTAATTCAAATAAATGCGATTTTCCTGAAATATCAAAAGCGTCAAAAGGTGCTTGTACAATACTGTTGCGGTTCGGTGCCGCCCTCAGTTGCAAAGTGCCGTTCATGGCATTTAGCGGGATGCGGTAGCTGAAATCGAACAAGTCTGAATCGCCTAGCGATCGGTAATAAGCCGCCGCCAGTTCGTCGCCATTTCCTGTGATATTGCGGTGCCGCACACTCACCCCCAATCTTTCGGAACCGACGCTGGGAGGCGAGTAATTGTCAAAGCTGAAACTAGATTGAAACGGATTAGCTTCGGTAACTCTGACGATCAGAATACTCTCGGCTGCATTATCTCCAGCCCGCAGGCTGGCTTCTACATTGTCGAATAAAGGATCGACTCGCAGCAGCCGGAGTTGGTTTTCTAATGAAGATGTGCTTAAAGGTATTCCGGCACCGAGTCGAATTCGGCTGCGGATGTAACTTTTATGCACTCTTTTATTTCCTTCTACCTCAATTCGGGCTAGCTTGCCTTCGATCACTTGAATTTTGACTACCCCTGCGGTGATAGTTTGGGCCGGCAAGACTGCTCTGGAAGTGATGTACCCGCGACTGAGGTAAATTTCGGTAATTTTGTCGGCGATTTGTTGGATCTGTTCTAGGGTGGCAGAACGGCCCTCAAACGGCTTGATTAAGGCATTAATTTCGTCTTCACTTAATATGGTGCTGTCAATTACTTCAATTTTCTGCACCTGAATTATCGTATTCGGCAGCGGCTGCGGAACTGGTGACGGGGGTTGGGGCGCAACTGTTGGTGGTGTTTGGGGAGGTTGTGGGGAAGGCTGCGGGACTGGTTGCAGAAATCGATCGCGATTTGGATCTGGTTGAGTCGGGGGCGGTGGCAGGTTTGGAGGTGTCTGGGGTTGGTTTTGGGCTAAAACATTGCAATCTAGGGGGTTATGACATTTTGGCTGGCTGTCTGCGAACTTTTTGGCTTCGGGCGACAGGCGCGTATCACAATCTGTTTGATTAATTGTAGAACAGCGATCGGGCTGATTCTCGATCGGGCTGCTTTCGGGAAAATCGGGGAGTTGATTTAAGTTGGTTGCAGTTTCATCTTGTTGGATTTCCAGTTTTTGAAGTGCTAATGCTTCGTTGTCCGTATTTGCTGAGTTGTCAGCGGCCGAAAACTGAGAAATATCATTTATTTGGGATATAGCTTTATTGGCATAAAAGCAAGCGATAGGAAGCGCTGTTAGAAGTGAAATCCCCAACCGAAATATTGCAATATTTGCTCTCGGGCGCATAATTAATGTGTTTTGTAAAATAAGTTTGTCTTCTGCTTGACTCTGCAAGTTTACCATTTAGTATTGGGCGCAATTTTACTATAAAAATTTGAACAGTCCGGCTTTCAAGAGGCAAGCGAACCAGAAATGCTCATGAGCACAAAAATTTGAATTTATTCAGGACGATCGACAAACAAACCCCCAACACCCCCAAAATCATCTGTGGCGCTGGCAGATACCGCCCTCGAAACCGAGTTTTTGGTACGCCGCGCACAAATAGAATTATTTTTTGGTTATGGGTGTTAACTCACTGGCGACTAATGGTGCTTGGGCGATTTTGCCGAGTTGGACCGAACTCAACACTTCTGACCACTTGGTGGCTAAACTGCTATCGCTGGGAGACTCTAGGCGCAGTTGAGCTAGAGTTGCCAGGTACTCGTACCAAAGACCTTGTTGGGCGAAGATGCTGAGCTTGGCGCGACTGTCGGGCGATCGATCCAACTGTGTTTTTACTGTTGGGGCGAGTGCGGTGCGGTTGATCCACCCGGACACGAGAACATCATCTGTATAGCTTTGCGGGCTACATTTGATAGTAAAGTACCATTGATAGTTTTTGCCCACTTCCAAGGCTGGCGCGTTGCCGTCGGAGCCTAGGCTGACGCTAACGATACCACCACGGCTAGTTACCATCCGAAAACTTTTTTTGTATACTGTTTTGTCACTTTCGTCTGCTAACTCAAACTGAACTGTTTTGTCAACGGCTGCGGGAATGTAGTAGAAAAATGTCGGCTTTGCTGATATGGTTTGCCCCATAGTTGATTGGGGAATCAAGGCTGTGATCGGAGTGGGGCAGACTAAGCCCCTGGTTCCTCCCCCTTCCCGCCTTCCGGGTACTCCCTGTTCCGGCGGTTGAAAGTTATTCCAAGCGGCTCCGGGTTGCTTGCTGTTGGTTCTGTTTCCCGTCTGTCCGGGGGGTTGAGCTGTTTGCAAGTTGAGGGGTAGCTGCGGTGTTGAGGGGCGGTGGACGCTTTTTGCGGGGCTGTTGATAGCCTCGGCTGGTATAAAGAAACTACCGGTGCCAACTGCCTGTAAAGACAGAATTAAGGAAAGGGCGCTGTTATTGAGAGCAGACTTCCAAGCCATGATGAACCTGCCTTCTGATGAACCTAAGAACTCGATGCACATTTTTATTCTACCCAAGGTTTTGGCGGATATAGTAATCTGTTGTACTTAATTTATATGTTCAGACAGATACGATTAGTTTGGCTGCTGTGACGGAAATAGAATTCTGTGTAGCGTTTTGGCGCGGTGGTTTAGTGGTTATACTTAGCTGCATTCACAGCAGCAAGTTGGGTTGACCTTGTTACACCCAATTTTGACAATGACTAATATTCCGGGTTTTTTAACTACGACGACAGGCTAAAACTTGTATTTTCGTAAACAAACCCGGTTGATGCGTTAGTTTTGGAGACCGGGAATCTCGGTAATGAAGACCGGTGGATCTCAAGCGATCGGCTACAAGTCAAAAGTCAAGTTTTCTGTACAATACCGGCAAGAAATTTAGCATGAACCTCGATTCACCAGTTATCTCGGACAAACAGCCTTCGGGGCTGCGAATGGTAAGACCGATCGGTGTATCTGCACTGCACGGCATTGCTTTTTTTGGAAATCGGTTGTTCGCTGTCGATCGCGCCGAAGGGCTGCTATTGGAGATCGATCGAGAAACTGACAACACTACTGTTTTGAATCCTTATCAAACGGTTAAATTTGCGGGCGCAACCGGGCTGGCTATTTGGGAAAATACTCTCTGGTTTGCGCGAGGTCAGGATATTTGTTGCTGTCCGGGTGCAATTCGCGATGGGGCGATCGCACAACTCAAACCCGAACATTTTGTTTCCCTTTCTTATCCAGTTGACGGGATTGCTGTTTGGCAATCTACACTTTACGTAACTTGCCAGAGATTGGGCTATATTCTGGTTTTTGACGGGAAAACTGGTCGGGAAATTACTCGGTTTTTCGCTCCCGGTATCGGAGTAGAAAATATCACAGTTCGGGATGAAGAAATTTGGGTTTCCGACAAAACTGAGCAAACTGTTTACTGTTTAGAACGGGCCACAGGAGAGATTAAATTTAGCATTTTGACTCCCTTTGAATCGCCTTCTGGTTTGGCTTTTCACAAGGATTCCCAGACTGGGGAAGAGGTTCTCTACGTGGCTTACGCGGGGGATGAGCTTTATATCCGGGATGACCCGAATTCGGAAGATCCTTTTCAGTTGACGAAGCGCGATCGCACTTTTATTCACCCTTTGTCTTTTCACTACAATGAGGCAGAATGCTACGCTTTGTCAAACGGTTTTTTGATAGAAATGTCCTATGTGGAGGAACTGTCTCCTCTGGATGAGGTAGAAATCGACAATTTGGAGTGGCGGATTGCTTTACCTTCGGACACTCATCGGCAAAAGGTGAGGAAAATTACGCCAGTCGGGATGCCTTTTACTGAGGAAATTCTGGAAGGGGAACGGGTGGCGGTGTTTAAGTTCGATCGCCTGATGAAGGGGGAACGGCGAATTTTTGGCTGGAAGGCTTTGTTGGAAGTGCGATCGATTAAGTATCAATTGTCGCCTCGGGATGTGGAAAAAATTCCAAAACTGTCGCCGGAGTTTGAAGCTAAGTATTTGGTGGATAATGATAATTTGGCGATGGATACGGAGATTGTGCGATCGGCTGCGGTGGCCTCAATTGGCACAGAAACTAACATTCTCAGGCAATTGTTGAGCATTCGCAATTTTGTTTACGACCAACTTTCTTACGGAATCAGGCCTCACATAGACACACCCGATATTGTACTGCGGCGCGGCATCGGTTCTTGTGGCGAGTACGTAGGGTTATTGTTGGCTTTGGCAAGGTTAAACGGGATTGCTTGCCGCACAATTGGGCGTTACAAGTGTCCGGCTTTTGCTGACAGAAAAGGTGTGCCGCTGGAACCAGATTTCAATCATGTTTGGCTGGAGTTTTATATTCCGGGCTTTGGCTGGGTACCGATGGAATCTAATCCCGATGATATTCAAGACAGAGGCCCTTATCCTTTGAGATTTTTTATGGGCTTAGCTTGGTACCATGTAGAAATTGGCAAGGGAATTCGGTTTCAAAGTCTCACCAGCGGGGGCGTTCCTCTGAAGAAGGAGGATGTTTCCGTGGGGACTTTGGCAATTAATCATGTCCGGTTTACAATTTTGGAAGAGTTGTTGTAAGGTTTGTAGTGAGGAATGCGAGTCTGCAGAGTTTGATGAGGACTTATATTCCTCGTTACAAGCTAATTTGATTGCGGTTGTGCGATCGCACATAATCTCAAATCTAAGCCAAGCAGGAGGGGTTGTGGAATTTTCTATTGCTAATTTTCTCGTTTTAGTGGCCTTTGTACTGCTGGTGACTGTCACAGGCGGGGTTGCATATTTGACTTCGGTTGAGTGGCGCGATCGCAGGCGGTTAGATAAGGCTAAACGGAAAAAATAGTCGCTGTTTGCTATTGACAAATTGCATTTTTTATTAAATAAAATAAGACGACCCCAATAGGTCGTCTTGTTTTTTGGTTGAGGTATTTTGACCGCAGATTAACGGAGATTAACAGATTTGATGCCGATCGACTATTGGTCAATTATCCATCCGCGAATCAGTTCGTTTACCTGTTCCGGTACTTCATCGTGGGGACAGTGACCGGCTTTGATAAAGTGTTCTGTCAACTGCGGATAGTGTTGGCGAAATTTGGCGCTTCTGTCTGCAGAATTCATCCACGGATCGCCTTCTCCCCACAGCATCAGCAGCGGAGAGGTTAATTGACTCAGCAATAGGTCGATTTTTTCACCTTGGGGTGTTCGGAATACGGAGGCGAATACTTTGGGTGCACCGGGATCGCAGGAGGGAAGGTAAATTTCTTCTACTAATTGGTCTGTGACGGCGCTTTGGTCGAGATACACTTTTTCTAGAGTTTTCCGAATTGTCGATCGCTGGCGCGCGTACTGGAACAGCAGAAAACTTGCCCAATCTTGCTGGAATAAGGTTTTAGCTACCACAGATATAGCTTTTTGCACGGGCGGGGCTTCGGGTGCCGGTTGGGGTTCGCTGAAGGGGCCGGCGCTGTTGATTAAGATGAGTCCGGCGGCTGATTCGGGACGCTGGGCGGCGACACACAAGGCGGCGTAGCCTCCGAGGGAGTTGCCGGCGAGGACGGCGGGCCGGCCGATGACGTTAGTGATGAAGTCGTGGAGTTGGTCGCGCCAGAGGTCGCCGCTGTACTGGATTTCGGGTTTTGCCGATCGCCCAAATCCGATCAGGTCGATCGCCCAGACTTCAAAGTCTTTGCTCAGGCCGCTGATATTTTTGCGCCAATGGTCTGTGGACGCGCCAAAACCGTGAATTAACAGCAGGGGAGGGCGTTCGGGATGTCGATCGCCGGATCGGACGTAGTATACTGAATGCCCCCGCCACTGCCAGTAAGTGCCGGCTATAGGGGCTGTGGTGATGGTTGGGGTGGTTTGCATAATGTAAAGAAATAATTATTTACTTTAACTATTGTATCGCGAGGTTCAGATTTATAAAGTTCGGTAAACGCGCATGAGATTCGCCAGCAAAGGATTTGTCAATTTTGGCCGGTTGGGCGATCGCGAGTTCTTGACTCATGTGAATTAAGTTTTGTAACAAATATTGATTTAATCAAGATTACTGCAGTGCGAGTGTTTTTCGCCGACCGGCATAGGAGAAATAGATGAGATCTTGATGGCAACACACCTAGGTATGATGTTCGTGCCCTAAAGCGGCCCGATCGCTCTGTGGGGCGAGAGAGTCTGGCGCGATCGGCGATGGTTCTAGGGATCGATGTTTTAATAGATATTTTAGATTGTTTATGGCTGGGGATCGTTTCGTACCGCGACTGTTTGCGGCTTGGGAGATGTCGCGGCGATCGCCTGCGAGTTGCCTCGATCCGACATCAAAAATCTGTTGCAAGTGAAACTGATAAGTAAAATTACTGAGTGTTGCCGCTATTCGTTTCTGAGAATCGCAGAATATTTTGTGACGTTGTTTGCTTTGCTTAAATGCTCAAATACTCTAAGATAGAAATAGAGTGGCGCAGCTCAATTAATTAGCATTTTGAATACTAGGGAGCCAACTTATGCAGGGTGTGAAGTTCATCCACCTGAAAGTTAGGGAGTTTTCTGAGTGATTGCTATTTCAACCCGTCCGACCGGACGCAATTGGATTACGATTAGCTTCGCTTCTACCCTATACCTTTGTCCTGTTTTGGATCTGCTCCTAGCAGAGGTTCCACAGCGGTGGCAAGCGGAATTGCGGTTAGGGCTTCAAGAAGCTTTGGTAAATGCGGCTAAGCATGGAAACAAGTTAGACCCCAGTAAAACAGTTGGAGTCCGTTTTTCGATCGTCCAAAACCAATACTGGTGGGTGATATCGGATGAAGGTGCTGGCTTTAAAACTCCTTGCGGTTGCGATCTTGATACCGATAATTTTGACAGTCTCATAGCAGAGGATGTTGCAGATAACTCTGCACTCCCCCATGTGGAACAAGAATGTGGTAGGGGACTGTTTATTCTTTACCAAATATTCGATCGGGTAGAGTGGAATTCTCAAGGTACAGAGTTACGGCTGTGCAAAGAAGTTTCCAGTCGGTACCGGCTGCCTCGCTTGCACTAGAAATGATATTTTGCAGCAGTTTTAGGTTCGGCTAGACTGGCAAATTTTTTCGTTTCCCCGCTGAAGCAGGGATTGAAAATTTGGATTATCTGGCTATTGATAGTAGATGATAATGCAAAATTTGAGTTTTGAGTTAGAAAAGCATAAAATCTTTTTTAACTCGCAATCGCGCTGCTCGATCGAGCGGCGCGATCGTCTGATTTTTTAGCAACAAATCCGCTGTTCACCTCAAGACTCAGCGACTCACAATTATTTGCCGTGGGTGGGACAGGGAGGAGCAGAGATCGATCGATCCAGCCATCCTGCGGCTTGTTGTAAGCGCGGGAGAGCTTCTTCTGGCTGTTTTTTGAGCAAAAACACCAAAGCGGCCGCAGCTTGCTCGCCCGCCCGCGCAGAACGGTTGGCTTTGAGGCGGTGCCAATCTTTTTCGGAGATGGCGAGGCGCGCTGCTAGAGCTTGAGCTAGTTCTACCGTGCTAAGCTCGTTGAGGTTGACAGTTTGGGTTGTTTGTGCAGTTTCAAGCATAGGTGGCAATTATAGGGATTTGGCTAGGGTTTCTGAATTTTTTAAATAACTGCACATAATAATAACAATTTAATTGGGAATCGGTTTTTTTATTCTCGTCAGGTTTGCAGATCGAAATGCCTCAACAGCCGTCAGAGTTAAATCAAAAAGAGCAAGAAAATGAGTTTGTGCAGGCGATCGCAGCAGTGGAGCGATCGCTCGCGGCAGTCAAAGAGCGTTACACTCAAATTCAGGTCGATCGACAGCGCCAAGACGAACTCGGGCACCGGCGCGAAGACGTGCGCCAGTCTCTGCGCCAAAATCCATTGCCGCAACTCAAGCAAGAATTGCGGGAAATTGAGCAAGAATTGGAAACGATCGAGTTAAATTTAGAAAGCAGCCTGTTTTCTTGGGGAAGCATAAAACAACCTTTTTGGCAAGCAGTTCGCTTTGGGGGACTCGGCATTTTGATCGGTTGGATTTTGAAATCCTATGCGGGTTGAATTATGTTGGGATTTATGATTTTTTTTACCGCAGAGGGCGCAGAGGGCGCAGAGGAA
Organism: Microcoleus sp. B4-D4; assembly: GCF_036705185.1. Lineage (NCBI taxonomy): Bacteria > Bacillati > Cyanobacteriota > Cyanophyceae > Oscillatoriales > Microcoleaceae > Microcoleus > Microcoleus sp. B4-D4. The sequence continues at coordinate 90,761 of NZ_JAUBTX010000018.1, forward strand.
GAGAAAAGAGAGAATTTTGGTGCAAAATATTAAATAAATAGGAGTGGATATTATGACAAGTCAACGAATTGCAGCAATTTTGCGCGGTGGTGAACCGGGCGAAACTGTCACTGTTCAAGGTTGGGTTCGTACTAAGCGCGAATTAAAAGAATTTGCCTTTGTGGAAGTTAACGACGGTTCGGCGATGGCTAATTTGCAGGTAGTCATCAATGCTGATTTGCCGGATTTTGAAAATATACTCAAACAACTTAATACAGGTGCATCTTTAGAGGTGTCGGGAGTGCTGGTAGCGTCACCTGCGAAAGGACAGCGAATTGAATTAAAAGCATCACAAGTACAAGTTTACGGCGAAGCAGACCCGCAAACTTATCCGCTGCAAAAAAAGCGCCATTCATTGGAATTTTTGCGGACAATCGCCCATTTGCGGCCGCGCACAAACACTCACGGCGCTGTGTTTAGAGTCCGCAATGCTTGTTCGGCGGCGGTACACCAATTTTTTCAGGAACGCGGCTTTTTGTGGGTTCACACTCCAATTCTCGCTGCTAGCGACTGCGAAGGTGCGGGGGAAATGTTCGCCGTTACTAACTTTGATTTAAAGAATGTGCCGCGCACGGATTCGCAAGAGGTTGATTATGCGAAGGACTTTTTTGGAAAGCGCGCTTATTTAACAGTTAGCGGCCAGTTGGAAGCGGAAGTTATGGCAATGGCTTTCGGCAATGTTTACACTTTTGGGCCGACTTTTCGAGCGGAAAATTCTAATACTTCGCGACATTTGGCTGAGTTTTGGATGATTGAACCGGAGATGGCTTTCTGCGATTTGCAGGGTGATATGGATTTGGCTGAGGCGTTTTTAAAGTACATATTTAAGTACGTTTTGGAACATTGCCCGGAGGATATGGAGTTTTTCAACGAGCGGATTGACAAGACGGTTTTGGCTACTGCTGAAAATATTATTAACAATCAGTTTGAGCGGATTACTTACACGGAGGCGATCGCACTTTTGGAAAAAGCCGACAAAAAATTTGATTTTCCGGTAAGCTGGGGTTTGGATTTGCAGTCGGAACACGAGCGCTATTTGGCTGAGGACTTGTTTAAAAAGCCGACGATTGTTAGCGATTATCCAGTCGGGATTAAAGCATTTTATATGCGTTTAAATGAAGACGATAAAACCGTGCGAGCAATGGATGTTTTGGCTCCGAATATTGGGGAAATTATCGGCGGTTCCCAGCGGGAAGAACGGCTGGATGTGTTGGAGCGGCGCATGGAAGCGCAGGGTATGAATAAGGAGGAGTTGTGGTGGTATTTGGATTTACGCCGCTACGGTACTGTGCCTCACGCTGGCTTTGGTTTGGGGTTTGAGAGGTTGGTGCAATTCATGACGGGAATGGGGAATATTCGCGATGTAATTCCGTTTCCGAGAGCGCCTTTGACTATTGATTTTTAGTTGAGGATTGTGCGGAAAATTAACTGGTTCCCAGGCTCCAGCCTGGGAACCTATATCCAGAGGCTCTGCCTCGCTTGGTAAAATGGAGGCAGAACCTCCCGGCGTTACCAGGCTGGAGCCTGGTAACGAGTAATTTCAAATATAAAATCTCAAATGGTATGAGTTAATGGTTCTTCAAATCTTATCAAGTTCCACAACACCAAATGTCACTTGGGAAGCCCTACCAGCCGACTTTGTTTTACCGGACGATCCTGTGGAAAATATTCAACAACCGCCGCTTGCTGCTGCTCTTACCGATACTCTGGGTGCCGCTGGACGCATTGAACAGATCGCCCTGATCGGTTCCAATTTTGGACTGGTAGCGACGGTAAATAAGCAGACTGTCGTCAAAGCACCGGATTGGTTTTTCGTGCCGGAAGTGCATCAAGTCGCAGAGGGTACGATTCGCCGCAGTTACACGCCGAATCTGGAGGGTGCGCCGGTATCGGTGGTGATGGAGTTTTTGTCTAATGAAGATTACAGCGAATTGTCCGTGCGATCGACTCCTCCCTACGGCAAGCTCTACTTCTACGAACAGATTCTGCAAGTGCCCACCTATGTGACTTACGACCCCTACGAGCCCAAGCTGGAAGTGCGGTATTTGCTCAATGGAGCCTATGAAACGCAGGCTGCTGATGCGTCAGGGCGGGTGCGGATTCCAGAGTTAGATTTGTGGCTGGGGATTTGGTCGGGGGAACGGCTGGGCCAAACTATGAATTGGCTGCGCTGGTGGGATGAAGCTGGAAATTTGCTGCTGTGGAGTTCGGAACAGGCGGAATATGAACGGTTGCGGGCGGAACATGAACGGTTGCGGGCGGATTTATTGGCGGCTAAGTTGCGGGAGTTGGGTGTTGATATCGATCGGCTGACATGAATCGGGCGATCGGGCAAATCGCTACTCAATCCAAATTGACCATAGGGCACTTCAAACCCAGGATTACTGCTTGAATGCGATCGGGTTCAAATTGGTATTATAGGGCGATCGCTTACCAACTAAGCATTAATTAGATCGGCTAGATCGGGGGAAAGAAAGAAGTGGGGAAATAGTAAAGTCTCTAAATAGTGAAAGTTTATTCCATAAAGTTTTTTAATTTCTTTGATTTGTCCAATAATCTGCTCCTTATTGATACTATGATTGCTTTTAATTCCCACAATCATTATATTCTTACTCGTATGTTCAGCAGCTATAAACTCAAAAACCTTAGTTTTATAGCCAGACAATTCAAGTAAAAGCGCTCTTAATCCATCAGTAACTATTTCCGATTGCCTCTCCAGCAAAATACCAGACTTTAGGAGATCCTTCAAAACCATATTCGGATGAATTTCTTTCCTAACTTGCTTGTGGCAGCATGGTGCTAGGATGATTAAAGAAGAATCAGACTGTATCCCTTTATAAATTGCATCATCTGTTGCAGTATCGCAGGCATGAAGTGCGATGGTTATGTCTGATTTTTCGGCGCTATAGTTACTGATGTTTCCTTGGTTAAAATGTAACCTTTCAAAATTAACTGATTGGGCAACAGAATTACAAAAATCCACTAAATGTATTCTGCTTTCTATACCAATAACCGATGCTTTCTTGTCTAAAATATTGTTCAGAAAATCATATATTGCGAAGGTTAAGTATCCCTTGCCTGAACCCATGTCAACTACAGAAATATGACTTTTTTCTGCCAATTCTGATGATTCAACTAAGCCATGTATGATTTCCACAAACTTATTTATCTGTCTGAACTTATCTTCCATCGTTCTTACGACATTACCTTGACTATTGGTAATGCCTAATGCTCTGAGATATACATTATTTTCTGATTCAATATACCGTTTCTTCCTGCGATCGTGTTGCTGCGGAGTCGTATCAACAGGATTGGTAAAAGTTGGCTTAAGAAAATTAATTTTAGGGTTTTTATTTTTGCCATATTCCAGTTGAACATCTTGCTCGATCGAAAATAATCTAATACTCATAAATTCACTGCAAATAAGGGTTTTGATTAAATCTAATCCCTCTTCGATTGGGTAATTTTTGACTATTTCCTTAGTTTTGTAACTATAGGTGAAAGAAAGCTTTATGCTTGCTTTTAATTCTACAATTCTCACAATAATTTTAGTTAAACCGTCTTCTCCTCCTCTATACTTCCCTAAAGTTAATCTGATGAATTCTTGATTTTCTATACTAGAACTTAGAATTAACTCGAATTGCTCTTGCGTGGTTATATTCATTATATTACAATACGGTTCACTTAACATATTTATGCCCCGGAGATCCCCCTAAATCCCCCTTAAGAAGGGGGAATTTGAGGGCATTCTGATCCCCCCCCTTTTTAAGGGGGGTTAGGGGGGATCGTCTTAAGTAAACCGTATTGCATTATATTATTCATCAGCCGTAAGGTTCGCACTCGAAAATTTACAAATTAGATTCACAATCTCACAGTGACGCACCACACAATAGTCTGGTGCGTCACATGAATCATCGATTAAGTCGCGGACGGAATTGTGATATCAACAGATTGCACTTTTACCGCATTTCCCAAACTCGATAGTGGCGGTTGAATGGCCGCAGTATTTCCCACTACTAATGTTACCAAATTCTCCGGTTTCAAGTAAGTCTTGGCTACGCGCTGCACGTCGGCAATTGTGGCTGTTTCGATGCTGCGGCGGTAGCTAAAAATGAAATCTTCGGGATAACCGTAGTATTCGTAGCGCATTAGTCTCGACAATGTTTGACTGGGATTTTCAAATTTGAAGATGAAAGAATTGAGGGTGGAATCTTTAGCAAAAGCTAATTCTTCGGCGGTAATCGGTTCGGTGCGGATACGATCGATCTCAGCGCGAATTGCCTTGATAAACGGTACTGTCGCGTCCGATCGCGTTTGGCCACCAGCGACAAACACCCCCGGATAGTCATATCTCGGACTCCAAGCGGCGTAAACTGTGTAAGCTAAACCTTGGCGCGATCGCACATTATTGAACAAACGCCCCCCAAAACCGTTCAAAACCCCATTCATCACGTCCAAAGCACCGTAATCTGGACTGTTGAGCATTCCGCCCAAATGTCCCATCTGCACGTAACTTTGACTCAATTGTGGCTGGTTTACAAAAAATACGCCGCCCTCCTTTGCGGGCGATACCGTTGGTAGCGCTGGCACTTCTGCATTTTGAGTCGGTTGCCAATTCCCGAATTTTTGCTCCACGAGCGATCGCATTTTAGCAGTATCAAAGTCACCAGAAATACCCAAAATCATATTCTTGGGGTGGAAATACTTCTGGTAGAAACTCACCAAATCGTCGCGAGAAATATTTGCGAGGGTTTTGTATTCTACCGTGCGGGCGTAGGGACTGCGATCGCCATAAATTAACTTTTCAAACTCGCGCCCGGTAATATCGTTAGGATCGTCATTGCGGCGGGCGATCGCACCTTGAGTTTGATTCTTCGCTAAATCCAACTTTTCCTTAGCAAAAATTGGCTCTTGAATCACCTCCGCAAACAAGTCAAACACCGATTCCAAATCTTCAGCTAAAGCACTAAAATTAGCGCTACCAGAAGTAACATCAATCCCCGTTTCTACCGCAGCCGCTTGCTGTTCTAGCAACTGATTTAATTCATCAGCCGTATGCCGGCCCGTGCCGCCAGTTCGCATCACTTCTCCCGTCAAACCTCCCAGTCCAATTTTATCCGCAGGTTCAAAGCGATCGCCCGTGCGAAATAGCGCCGTTCCCCCGACTAACGGGAGTTCCCTGTCTTCCATCAGATAAACTCGGATGCCATTTTTTAGCTCGAAGCGAGTGTATTTAGGCAGTTTAATTTCTGGCACCGCCGGGAATGTTAATTCGTCATAGTGTTTTGGCCCTGCCGCGAAGGAAGGTAACAAATTAAACGTGCCCAATGAAACAGTAAAAATGCAAAGTGATAGCAGAAATAACTTTACTTTTTTTAGTTTCAATTTAGTCCTTGTCATTCTTTCTCCTAAGTTTAATCTGTTGACAATTCGACGAGGCAGAGCCTCGGGATCTGCATTTCCAGGCAGAGCCTGGAAACGAGTGTTTTTTACCTTTTTAACTGGTTTAACTGGTTTTAACTGGTTCCCTGGCTCTGCCTGGGAACCGATATCTAGAGGCTCTGCCTCGCTGATTTGAAATTCGACGAGGCAGAGCCTCGGGATCTGCATTTCCAGGCACAGCCTGGAAACGAGCTAAGTTGGCAAGAAGGGGCAGAGTCGGGAAACAAATTTTCCTTCTTCCTTCTTCCTTCTTCCTTCTTCCTTCTTCCTTCTGATTAAAGCGACAAAAGCTTACCAATCGTGCGGTTTTCCGGGCGGAAAGTTGCCTGAGAAACTCGCTGAATGTCAGCAGGCGAAACAGCAGCGATCGCATCCAATTCCTTAAACAAATTTTTCCACGAACCAGTTTTTACTTGATAGTCCAGCAGCGAAAAAGCCATGCCCATATTAGAATTGAGCGATCGCAACAAACCCGCTCTCGCCTGAGTTTTCACCCGCTCCAATTCCATAGCAGAAACCGGCTCATTTTTCAGGCGATCGATTTCCTTGCTCAAAGCCGCAGCTACTTCATCAACCGTCTTGCCCGGAGCAGTTTGAGCGTAAAATAACATCAAATTCGGGTACTTTTCCCCCGGATAGCCACTGAAACCTTGAGCCGCTAGCGCCAGTTGCTGCTGCTCTACCAAAGACTTGTAAAGCCTAGAAGTGCGGCCGTTGCTGAGCAAAGAACCAATAATTTCATAAATCGCATTGTCGGGATGATTCATCGCCGGCCTGTGATATCCTTCCAAATACCAAGGTTGAGTTTTTAACTTCAGCGTGACTTCCTTAGTTTGCTTTTGCGGAGGCTCCACAATTTCCAAGTCAGAAGGCGCTGGTTTCGCTTTGTAGCGGCCGAAATAAATTTGAGCGAGTCGCTTCACTTCCGAAACTTTCACGTCTCCTACCACCGCTGCTGTTAGCTTGCTGGGGATGTAGTGAGTCTCAAAAAACTTCTGCACGTCTTCTCGTGTCAGGTTTTTAATGTCTTCGGTGTAGCCAATTACGGGGCGGCGGTAGGGATGAACCGAGAAGGCTGTGCTGGCAAAAGCTTCAACCATTTGTCCGATCGGAGAATTCTCAGTTCGCAGCCTCCGTTCTTCTAAAATTACCTGTTTTTCCTTGTAAAATTCCCGAAATACAGGTTCTAGAAATCGCTCTGATTCCAGCGACATCCACAGTTCTAATTTGTTAGCTGGGAGGCTGTAAAAATACATGGTGGAGTCGGTAGAAGTAGCGGCATTTAGTCCGACTCCGCCTGCTTGTTCGACTATTTTGCCGAATTCGTTGCGCTTGACAAATTGCCCTGCTTCTGCTTCAACTTTGTCCAGTTCTGCTCTAAATTTGGCGACTTCTTCAGTTTTGCCGATCGCCTTGGCTGCTTGCATTTGCTCGAAGAGTTCGTCTTGTTTTTCTAGCAGCGGCTTTTCGGCTTTGTAGTCCGTAGTGCCGATTTTTGGCGTGCCCTTAAAGGCTAAATGTTCGAGGTAGTGGGCGACTCCGGTTTGGCCGTCGGGTTCGTTTGCGCCTCCCACGTCAGCGTGAATTAAAAACGATGCTACGGGCGATCGGGGTCTTTCGAGTACGATGAATGTCATGCCGTTGTCGAGCTTGAATTCGGTGACTTGCTTGATTACTCGATCGAGCGACGGTTGAACAGACACTGCTGGAGAGCCGTTAGCGGGGTTCTCGCGGGCGGAGGCGATTTGAGGGCAAATTCCCCACCACAGCATTACAGCAGCCAGCAGGGAGGCGATGAATCGAGTTGGGCGGGGCGATTCCCTAGGGGATAGCTTCGCCGCGCGTGGTTTTTGGAACTGCGGGGTCATTCGATTTTAGATTTTAGATTGGGGATTTTGGATTGTCAAACAAATAAATGTTGGCGATCGATGCCAGGGATGCTTTTCTAAGGATAAAGATTTTTGGAGGCATAAGCGATCTGTTGCGCCGCAGATGTTAGGCTGATACAGCCAATCTCAAAAAGAATCTGGATCTCGGCGAGGAGTTTGAAGTTTAAGATTAAAGCCGCGCACAACTTAAAACTTAACATTATTTCGCCCGCCCGTCCCAAACCCGCAATTCCAAGTCACCAATTACCGATTGCAAAGCCATGCGAATTTTTAATCAGTCTCCTCCTTCAGAAACAGAAACCAAAAAGCGGATTTTACAAGCGGCTGTGCGCTTGTTTGCCCGCAGCGGATACGACGGTACGACAACTCGCGATTTAGCAGCGGCGGCGGGGGTGGCTGAGGGTACGCTATTTCGGCATTTTGATAATAAAAAAGCGATTTTGATTCAGGTGGCGACGGAAGGATGGGTGGAAATACTAACAGATTTGCTAACAGAATTGAGCGAGATGGGCAATTACAAAGCAGTGGCTCAGGTGATGCGCCGGCGGATGCTGAATATCCGCGAAAATAGCGATATGATGCGGGTATGTTTTTTGGAGGCTCAGTTTCACCCGGATTTGCGCGATCGCATTCAGTTAGAAGTCATCGGAAAAATGAGCGTTGTAGCTGAGGCTTTTTTTGAAACGGCGATGGAAAAAGGAGTTTATCGGAAGATGAATCCGAAGATTGTCGCTCAGGTATTTTTGGGAATGTTTGCAGTAGCCGGTTTCAGTCAAAATACGATTGGGGAACCGAATGCTTCTCCGCAAGAAATGCAGGAAATGGCCGAAGGATTAGCGGATATTTTTCTGAACGGCGTTTTAGTTAAGGATTAGTCAGTAGTCAGCAGTCAGTAGTCAGTAGTCAGTAGTCAGTAGTCAGTAGTCAGTAGTCAGTAGTCATATCAAATCCTCTCTTCATCGCAAGAGTAAATTTACTGTTAACTGTTAACATCATGTATGAGTGCAACCGGAATTGATATCATTAGTCATTAGTCATTGAAGAGCGAATTTGTCGATCGCTCTTCGGGGACACTCCCACTATATAATTCCGATGCTACCGGATTTAATATCAAGCGCTGGGGAGCGGGCATCTAAGTTAACACTAACCGAAATGCACACCTAAATGCTGAGATGCTCCCATGAGTTATTTAGTCCTATGCCAGAAGACTTTCGCTTTTAGACAGGGGTTAAAAACCCATACTAACAAAGCTCTGCCTCGCTGACACTACTCGTCGTTAAATTCGTACACTTGCTGTACCCAATTCTCCCGAATATCCTGCCATTCATCGGACAATACTTCCCAAGTTGTATTGCTTTCTAGTTCCAACAATAAACTTGATACTTCTTCCAGAGTCGATACTGCCTGACAATCTTCTCTCCAACTTTTTCGGAGAAGTTTCCATTGACTCTGTACCGCTTCCCACTGGATGTCTGATTCCAATTCAATTAGATATTCTGCTAGCTGTGACGGTTCTACGGCTGCTTGCACTTTACTCACCCAACTGTCGCGACGTTCTTTCCATTCTTTCGTCACAGCTTCCCATGTGAGGTTGCTTTCAAACTCTAACAGTAACTGGTTCATTTCTACCATATTAAATGTTTTATTGTTTGCAGTTTGTGCTATTTTATTACAAATTTTATTGATTTAGACTGTTTTTTTTTATAATGAGCGATGTGGCTTTTTGGGAAACGGCGATGCAAAAACAAGTTTATCCAAAGATGAATCCGAAGATTGTCGCTCAGGTATTTGTGGGAATGTTTGCAGTCGCGTGCTTCAGTCAAAATACGATTGTGGATCCGAATGCTTTAGTCATTAGTCATTAGGAAAATTTAGAGCCTGAAAACGCATATTTACAGGCTCTGAATTGTCGAAACTACTCCTTAAACTTGTGCATTTGCTGTACCCAAGTCTCGCGATTATCCGGCCATTCATCAGCCATAGCTTCCGAATTTGTCTGGGTTTCTAGTTCCAGCAATAAACTTGATACTTCTTGAACAATGGATGCTCCCAGACATTCTTCTACCCAACTGTTCCGACGCTCTTTCCACTGAATATCAACCGATTCCCCCTGCAAGTTGGATTCAAATTCAACTAGCAATTTTGCTAGATATGTCAGGTTAACTGATGCTGCCACATCGCTAACCCAACTTTCCCGGCGCTCTTTCCATTCTTTTGTGACTTGTTCCGATTTGACGTTTCTTTCAAACTCTAACAGTAACTGATTTAGTTCTACCATCTTAAATGTTGGATTTTTTGTAGTTTGTGCTACAATTATACCAAAATTTTCAATAAACAAAGTGTTAATTTTTTTTAAGATTGCGGTCGCAGTGAAACTACATAAGAAATAACTGAATAATGAAGGATGAGTTTACGTTAGATATGTTAGACTTTCCCAGCGCTTGGAATCGGGGGGAAGGCGACTGGGCGGGAATAGCGGCAACTATGAAGAGAGGAGAAACTGTAGAAGTAATTCAAGAAGTGGGTTCTACTTTGTGGCAAAACAGTCTGCCAGACAATCATTCCTTATATTGGGAAGGGGAAAATCTGTCAACTATCAAAGGGCGAATTTGGATTAGTTTCACCCAGAGAAGATTTGCACCGGAATCTACTTTACCAAAGGTTCAGTTGCACCCGCGAGTGTTGTGGGTAGGGATAGGTTGCGAAGGCGGAACGCCACGGGAATTAATCGAAACTGCGATTCAAAATGTCTGTCGGGGCGCTCATTTGGCCGAAAGTGCGATCGCAGGTATTGCTACTGTTGATACTAAAGCAGGTGAAGTCGGTTTGCTCGAACTTTGTGCTGGGCGAAACTGGCCGTTAAAAACCTTTGCTGCTGATATTTTAAATTTTGTAGAAGTTCCGAATCCTTCCAATGTGGTAGCGCAAAAGGTCGGGACTAAAAGTGTAGCAGAAGCGGCTGCACTTTGTGCGATCGCCCAAATTGTAACCGCACACCAACACCAAAAAACGCAGATATCCATCAGTCATCCGCGTTTATCTGCGTTTGGGGGCGCTTCCCATCCCCTCTTAGTTCCCAAAAAAATCTTTCGATCGGAAAAAAAACTAGGCTCTGTTACAGTAGCGGTTGCTGTTTGCCCGATCGACTATCTGGGATAATATCTTCCTAATCCAAAGTGCCCGGATTCACAAAACGACCAATCAACCCAGAAACAAACGACAAAACAATCGAACCAAACAAAGCAGGCCAAAAACCGTTAACTGCAAAACCAATATTGAATATACCCGCCAACCAGGAAGCCAAGGAAAGCGAAATTGCATTCACAACAAACAAAAACAAACCTAAAGTAATCACAGTCAAAGGAAGCGTCAGCAGTGTAATAATCGGCCTAACAACCGCATTCACCAATCCGATCACCACAGCAGCCACCATCGCCGCCGGAAAACTAACCACCGCAATACCTGGTACAATGTTAGCTGTAATCACCAGCGAAACTGCGGCCACTATCCAAGTTAAGAAAAAACTTAACATATCGCTTTTTTCATCTCCATCACTATTAATTGAGATTGTAACTGTTTAGTCGATCGACCAAAGTTCGGGATACACTACAAAATACCCACCTTGTGAGAATATCAGACTTATGAAACTCCGGCAACTAGCAGCATTCCTCTTAGCGCTAACTATCTTCATCCTCCCGCGGCCAGCCCTGGCTCAATCTAAATATTACGCGCCGCCGCTGTCCTTTAGCAACGCCGAACTCACAAGACGCGATTTTTCCGGTCAAATGCTGCGGGCTGCTGAGTTTTCTAACGCTAATATGGACTTAACTAATTTTTCTAATGCCGATTTGCGGGGAGCAATTATGAGCGCTTCGGTGATGACTGAGGCGAATTTGCACGGCGCAAATTTAACTAATGCCATGATCGATCAAATTAAATTTACTAAGGCTGATTTAAGCGATGCCATTTTAGTAGAAACAATTTTGTTGCGTTCTACTTTTGATGGAGTTGATATCACCGGTGCTGATTTTACTGACGCAATTATGGATGGCGCACAAGTTAAAGAATTGTGCGCGAAAGCCAGCGGAATTAATTCTCAAACAGGGATTTCTACTCGCGATTCCTTGGGATGTCGCTGATACCATCTCCGGTCAATTACTGATGATTATTTGTTGGGTGGGGATGGTTTTTGAGATTGTTTGGGGCGATTATGATTGGTGAACTCGCCCCTAAGAAACCCTATTTTGTAGGGCAGGTTCACCCAAAATATATAACGATTAGCAACAATTTAGATAAACCCGCCCCCACACCACGAATAATTTACTTTGCTTTTTTCTGTGAAGCCTCATAATTATCGCTCATTAACTGATTAACTTCTGGATTGTAAATCCGCAGATAGTTCCAGTAATTCTCAAACACCGATTTTACGTATCCTTTCGTTTCAGGAAACGGAATTTTTTCCGCAAAAGCATCCGGGTCGCTAAAGCTAAATCTCTTCAACCAATCTGCTACTGCATTCGGCCCGGCATTGTAACTCGCCACAGCTAACATCGAGTTATTCTTGTATTCGTCGTGAGTGTGATCCAAATACCAAGTTCCGAGTTTAATATTGTCGTCTATATTCTCCAATGAATATTTTTTGAGATTAATTTTCTCAGCAACCCAAGTGGCTGTCTCCGGCATTACTTGCATTAAACCGGTCGCGCCAACTACTGATTTAATACCAGGCATGAATCGCGATTCTTGCCGGATTAATGCTGTCACTAATAATGAATTTATTTGGCGCTCTTGAGACCATTTAACAATGGTTTCTAGGTACGGAAAAGGATATAATGCTTGCCAATAGGCCGACTGCTGTCTGAGGGCGAGGTATTCGGTTCTATCGTCTGGTTTTTCGCGCTGCCGCAAACTCCCAATCATCCACAAACCGTCTAAGTTGTCTCCTACTCCAATTCGCATTAAACCGTCGGTAAATTGTTCGGAAATACTCGGTTCGATGCGGTCGATAAATTCTATTTGCCACAGCGTCCAAGCATCTTTATCTTGACCTAGTTGATAGAGTTCTTTTAATGCTGGAGAACCTGCGCTTGGTTCCGGGCGCTGAAGCGGCCGCACTACCTTGGGAGACAAATCTCGGACTGTGGTGAAGTCGCCTACTGGCCAGCCGAGAAGTACAGCCGACCGCCATGCAAAATATGATTCGGGATAGCGTAAAATGGTGTATTCAAATGATGTTTTTGCATCTTGGTCGCGGCCGAGTTGCTGCGCCCATTTCCCCACCCAAAATGCTGCTTCTGGCGCTGGTTCGCTGTCGGGATTGTTGGTGGTTAGTTCCCTCGCCCACTGCCAAGCTGATTTTAAATCTCCGGCTTTGGCATATTGTTGGGCGATCGCCCAACGTAACTCACTTGCTTTATCAGAATTGCTGTATTTTGTCAATAGCAATTTGCGGGTATCTGAGGCGGATTTAGCACTGCTTGCTTTGTCGAGAAGTTTGGATTTGTCTAGCAAAGCTTCGGGGGCATAATTGGGAAATTTGCTAATCGCGCGATCGAGCCAAACCATCGCATCCTTGGGCTCATTCAGTCGCGACAGCCGAATTAAACCCAAACCAGTATCTTCGGAATCGGGAAACGCCGCAATTAATTCTTGATAGGCAATTTTTGATTCTGGAATTTTGCCGTCAAGCCACAAACCGCGAGCTTTCCGGTAAAGATTTTTGGCGGTGCGGGGAGCTTTTCCGTAAGCAATTGCTCCTTTGCCGTAATCCTGTTTTTCCCAATACCCAAAGGCAATTTCTTCCCAATCTTCGGGTTTCAAACTAGCGCTGTTTTGCTGCACCAATTGTTCTAATAATGTACCGTAATCTTTGACATAATGACCGTGTTTTGCTACTAGCAGCATCAACTGCGGCTGGTTGGGATTTTCTTTTAACTTCTTCAGGGCAATTTCTATGCTGCGCGGATGAGCGGGAAATTCAGTAATTGCCTGCTGCCAATATTCCGGTTTTGACTTGCCTAAAACATATAAAGCTTCCGCTGCTACTGGGTCGTTGGGATAATTTTTTAGCAGTTCTTGCCAAGCTTTTTGTGCTTTGCCTTTGTCGCCACTTAATTCGTAAGCTTGGGCGCGTTTTTGGGCAATATGAGAGGCTAAAACAGGATATTGTTGCTCTAGTTTGTCCAATAATTCTAATGCTTTGGTGGCATCTCCTTGCTGGATTAAATCGCTCGCAAGCAGGTAGCGGGCGCGACTTTGAGGGGAGATTTCCTGCCCGGGGTTGGTACTTGCAGGCTGCAGGGTGGCGAGTTCAACTAATTTCGCCGATCGCTCCTGGGGTGAGAGCGAGACGAGCATCTTAACCGACGACGCAGCAGAATTCGCTGCATCTAGGGGCTGCTGAGCCTTCTGGAACGGGCCGACACCCATCAATTTTGCCGCAGCCACCAAAGAGCCGAGCACCATCACGCAAACTGAAACACTGATTAAAATAGAAAGTTGGGTTTTACGTTGCTTTAACATGGGAAAATTTCAGATAATTAAGAATAGAAAACCGATCTGTTGTCAAGAGGCATCACAGGCATCCTGGCTGTTCCATGCCATCGCTGGCATCGAGCCGGTTCCACGCTGATATAGTACCAGAATTTATTTTGATGTGGAGCGGGGAATTTGTGCGATCGATATATTTACGCGCACCAAGGAAAAACCACAAACCGCCCACAACAAAGTACAATCAAAAATCTCAAATCTAAACAGTAAATCAAAACATGGAATTTCTAGTCACCGATACGCCGCGTTCTGCTTGGACGGGAGATGCCCTAGCAATTGGTCTATTTGAGGACGCTTTGGAACTCACGGGCGATTTGGCACAATTAGACGAACAACTCGCAGGCACTTTAAAAGAGCTGATTCAGGAAGTAGATTTTAAGGGCAAAACCGGCACCAGCGCGATCGCCAGAGTCGGCGGCAACAATCCGATTCGCAAAATTGCGATCGTCGGTTTAGGAAAAGCCCCAGACTTAAAATTAGACACCGTGCGGCAAGCTGCAGGCGTTTGCGCCAAGTTAGCCAAAAAAGAGAAATGTAAAACCCTCGGAATTAGCTTTCCTGTCTGGAAAAACGCAGCGGACGCTACAGCAAGCGCGATCGTCGAAGGTGTAGAACTCTCCCTGCATCAAGACAACCGTTTCAAATCGGAACCAGACAACAAAACCCCGCAGGTAGAACAAATTCAGTTGCTCGGTTTTGCCGGTACCGAAAGTGCGATCGCCCGCGCCCGCCAAATCACTGCCGGAGTCATTTTAGCACGGGAATTAGTCGCAGCGCCGGCCAATTATGTCACCCCAATTACAATGGCCGAAACCGCTCAAAGTCTAGCTGCAGAATGCGGTTTAGAATTAGAAATACTGGAGCGGGAAGACTGTGAAAAACTAGGTATGGGAGCCTTTCTCGGCGTTGCCCTAGCATCCGATTTACCGCCTAAATTCATCCATTTAACTTACAAACCCGAAGGTACACCGCGCCGCAAAATAGCAATTGTCGGCAAAGGATTGACCTTTGATTCCGGCGGTTTGAACATCAAAGGAGCCGGCAGCGGCATTGAAATGATGAAAGTAGACATGGGCGGCGCTGCGGCTACCCTGGGAGCGGCAAAGGCGATCGGACACATCAAACCAGATGTCGAAGTTCACTTTATCAGCGCCGTCACCGAAAACATGATTAGCGGTCGCGCCATGCGCCCTGGAGACATCCTCACAGCTTCCAACGGCAAAACAATTGAAGTCAACAATACCGACGCAGAAGGGCGTTTAACTCTGGCTGACGCTTTGGTATTTGCTGATAAATTGGGACTTGATGCAATTGTCGATTTAGCAACTCTGACAGGCGCTTGCGTAATTGCATTGGGCGAAGATATCGCCGGTTTGTGGAGTCCTCAAGATAGCGTCGCCGCCGAAATAGTCGCCGCCTCAGAATTGGCTGGCGAAAAGTTCTGGCGAATGCCGATGGAAGAGAAGTATTTTGATGGTTTAAAAGCATTGCACGCTGACATGAAAAACACAGGCCCCCGTCCCGGTGGTTCGATTACAGCGGCGCTCTTTTTGAAGCAGTTTGTCAAGGATACTCCTTGGGCGCATTTAGATATTGCCGGCCCGGTTTGGATCGAGAAAGAAAACGGCTACAACGGCCCCGGAGCTACAGGTTTTGGAGTTCGGACTTTGGTGCATTGGGTGCTTGGAGCCGCTTAATTAATTGTGGATTATTAATAAGCGCAAAAATTGATATTTGCGCTGCCTTAAAAGTCTGCTAATTGGGAGCATTTCCGGCTGGGAAAAAGCATTTTTTCTGAAAATTGCTGTCTGGAGCATCTGGTGTTTTGCCTTTAGAGTGCGATCGTCCCTGCTCGCGAGTACAATACGCCAGCGGGGACGATCGCACGCTCAATAAAAAAATGCTTTTTGCAAAACACCAGATGCTCCCAGTGCTGTCGGGAACTCTGGTGCTTTACAAAGCACGCGAGCGGGGACTATTGTCTACTGTTTGTTGTTTTCTGTTTGCTGTTGAAGCGCAGGGGCGAAAAACCGGGTTTCTACACAATTTATGTTTGATAGCGAGAAATATACGACGAAGAAACCCGGTTTCTGAATTCAGCGCGCATCAGCCAACTAAGTTTTTAGCTCGCAGTATGAAAACCTTGATTTTCATGCAGTCATATCCTGTGCCTCAAGCGCCCCGAAACCATGATTATACGGTGGGATGTCCAAAAACTCTCCGAAGTGTTGTTTCACACCAACTCAAAAAAGTATATAATTATCTAAATATTTCACTCCCAGAAATCAAATAATTGTATTTGAGCGGATTTGCATTGGTACAGATAAATTTTCTTGAACTTTATGCAAGAACAATTAACAATTTTTTTTGCCACACTTCCTGTATCTTCCGCCGTTGGCTGTGACGCGCTGCGGGAGTTGCGACTGTACGCTGTTTTTGACTCGCTGACGGCTCTGGCTTATTGCTCTGTGGCGCTATCTTTAGTCTATTTTACCCGCCAAGGTTCTCGCAGCAAGATTGGACGGCTGTTTGCTGTTGGTCTTTTTGCCTGCGGCTCTGCTCAATTGATGCAAGTTTGGATGCTTTGGCATTCTATTTATTGGTTGTCTGTAACTCTCAAAGCTGCAACTGCTGTAATTTTTTTATTGTTAGCCGCAGCGACGATCGCTCTGATGCCGAAAGCACTGACTCAATTAACCTTAAATAAAACAAAAGATCTTCAAAAAATGCTGTTCAAACAAGTAGAAGAAAATTACGAAAACCCAGATATCCATACAGGAGAATTTGCCAAACAATCGATCGCGCTGGCCGATCCCGAAACCATTGTCAATTCGCTTAACGAACAGTTAGAAAAAGAAATTGCCGATCGCCACCGGGTTGAGGAAAAGTGGCAGTTGGCTCAATTTGCGATCGACCGATCGGCAGATGCGGTATTCTGGATCGGAGCGGACGGTAAATTTGTATACGTCAACGACGCGGCTTGCTCTTCCTTGGGATATTCTGCTGAAGAATTGCTCGACCTAACTATACACGACATCAATCCCGATTTTCCAGAAACTGCTTGGAGTTTGCACTGGAAAGTCTTAAAAAGGTGCGGTTCTGTTAATATTGAAGTTCACCACCTCACTAAGTACGGTCGCATTTTTCCGGTGGAAATTACGATCGACCATTTGGAATTTAACGGTAAAGAATATCAGTGCGCCTTTGCTCGCGATATTAGCGAACGCAAGCGGATTGAGGCAGCTTTGCGCGAAAGGGAAGAAGAATTTAGATCCTTAGTTTCTAACATTCCCGGCGCAGTTTATCGTTGTAGTGCGGCAGGGCGATCGAGCCTAACGTTTATCAGCAGCGGCATAGAAGCTATTTCTGGCTACCCCGCAGCTAACTTTATGATTCAACCGGTGCAGGCTTTTCCTAGTATAGTTCATCCCGATGATGCGGAGGCGATCGAGCAATTTATCGATCGCGCGATTCAGACAAAGCAACCTTACGCGATCGAATATCGCCTGATTCACAGCGACGGAAATGTGCGGTGGGTTGCAGAAAAAGGTCAAGCCATTTTCCACACAGACGGTCAAATGTTATCCCTCAACGGCGCTATTTTTGACATCACAGAGCGCAAAGCAGCCGAGGACGCTTTGCGGCTGTCCGAGGCGATCGCCAACAACAGAGCCCAGCAGCTAGAAATCGCTCTCAAAGAACTCCGAGAAACCCAATCTCACCTAATTCATACCGAAAAAATGTCAAGTCTCGGTCAAATGGTAGCGGGAGTGGCTCACGAAATCAACAACCCAGTCAGTTTTATCTACGGCAATATTTCCTACGCCACCCAATACATGAAAGACTTGTTGCAGCTTGTGGAACTTTATCAAACACATTATCCTCAGCCAACGGTAGAACTTCAAGAATATATTGAAAACATCGATTTAGAATTTCTGAGAGAAGATTTATTAAAAATATTATCTTCAATGAAAATGGGTTCAGATCGGATTCGCGAAATAGTTATGAGTTTGCGAAACTTCTCGCGTTTAGACGACTCGGCAAAGAAGCCGGCCAACATTCACGAAGGTATAGATAACACGCTCATAATTTTGCATAACAAACTGCGAGCTAGATCCGAATATCCCGAAATCACAATAATTAAAGATTACGGTGAATTACCATTAATTGAATGTTATTCAGGTCAGCTAAATCAGGTATTTATGAATCTGGCGAGCAACAGTATTGACGCGCTAGAAGATGCTTGCAACCAAAAAAGGCGAGCCTCTCCGAGGGCTTCGCTAACGGGCGACAGCGACTGGACACCAACTATTCGTATTCGCACCGAAGCCCTTAACGAAAATAGTATTTGCATCAAAATTGCCGATAATGCGATCGGCATGACAGAAGACGTTCGCAGCAAATTGTTTGACCCGTTTTTCACCACAAAACCCCTAGGAAAAGGCACAGGTTTAGGGTTATCCATCAGCTACCGAATTATTGTTGAAAAACACGGCGGAACCTTAACCTGTAGTTCAGTTTTGGGTGAGGGGACGGAATTTGCGATCGAACTTCCTTTGTGAATTAGTCCGACGGAAGGATCAAGACTTTTGCCGAAGTTATCTGTCACTATAAAGCTGGCGGTATAACTATTAAGAAAGGAGAATTTGCTGGAGTAGGAAGTGATATCAAGTTTGGTTGCACCGTCAGGTGACTGTTGACTGTTGATTGTTGACTGTTGACTGTTGACTGTTGACAGTTAACATCATGTATGAATGCAACCAAACTTGATATGATTTATCAAAAACCCCGCTTTGATAATTCCGAGTTTACGCTTGTTTTAACTCGCCTATCGGCAACTTAATCACCCATTTATATCGTTTTCGGTTGCATCGGAATAGTAAATTCGAGTTCATTGTTGACGGTTGACAGTTGACGGTTGACAGTCAACAGTCAACATCATTCCGGTGTTACCCGAAATGATATTATTCCACTCTCCGGGAGGAGAAAAACACCGCGCCGATCAACATGGAAGTGAAATCGTAAATTCTGTACCTCGACCTAAAGTTGAGTTCACTTCTAGCATACCAGAGTGTTTCTCAACTACAATCTGCTGTGCGATCGCCAAACCCAATCCCGTGCCTTTCCCCACGCCTTTGGTTGTAAATAAGTGATCAAAAATATTCGCTTTTACCTCATCTCCCATCCCTAGCCCGTTGTCAGAAATGCGAATCGTCACCCACTCCTTAGACTTCATTTCTGTCCGAATCGTGATGCAATTGGCTTGGGCTTTAATCTTCTCAAAACTCCGTTCCCGATTTGATTCTTCCAGTGCATCAATGGCATTCGCCAATATATTCATAAACACCTGATTTAATTGTCCGGGGAAGCACTCAACTGATGGCAAGTTCCCGTACTCTTTCACAACTTCAATCGCTGGACGCTGTTCGTTGGCTTTCAATCGGTGTTTGAGAATCAAAATCGTACTGTTAATTCCGTCATGAATATTGAAAGGAATTTTGTAGTCTTTGTCGGCTCTGGAAAAGGTACGAAGACTGGTGCTGATACCTTGGATGCGATCGCACCCGACTTGCATAGAATTCAACATTTTAGGTAAATC
>NZ_JAUBTX010000093.1:0-6936 GCF_036705185.1 Microcoleus sp. B4-D4
AATTAAACTTTGGGCGGATTCATCCCCCAAAGTTTGTCCTTAAGAATCCCCGTGTCTTTAGACCGGGGAGTGTCAAAGGGAATTTTTAGCTGATCTCTAGAGCGGGAGGGGTATTTTTATGCTGCGTTGAAATCCCATTTGTCAGCAAAATTTTTCCAGGGCGGGTTTTCCGACTGGGATCGCCCCAAAAAATATTAACAGCAGAGTTGGAAATTGGCGCTTTTTTTTTGACTATTAGCCATAAAATTAAACTAATTCAGGACTCATATCGTATTCGGATCGATTGACAAATCTAAGATTCGTTCGTAGTGTGGACTTGAGTCCGCTCCTAAAGTTCGTAGTGCGGACTTTAGCCCGCTCCCAGAGTTGGTACTCTTGTACGCAATTCAACGAATCGTTTTGTGATGGCAATCGATCGGACACGATACCGGGCATCGATCGCATATTTCTGCGATTTTTCGCAATCTGGGCGATCGATCGCAATCGAGTCCCACAATTGTTAATCTAAATCCTCTCATTCAAAATCGGTATTACTTGTGGATGAAATGTTGGAAAAAGCTTGGACGCTCAAGCAAAATTTAATTGACTTTGTGATGGATGCTGAAGGAGATTTAGCAGTAGCTTTGGAAGCTTTTGCAGCAGCTCGATCGACTGGTGAACGCTATGATATTGCTCAGCAAAATCAAGTGATTGACAGTTTTACCGTTGAAGGTAAAGTCGGAGATAAAACGCCGATCGACATTTTTATCGAAAGTCAGCCGGATTTAACCCAGAGCGAGCTCGGTTTGCTAGAAAGTTGGCAGCACAGAAGCTTCCCTGCATTGTTTGAGATTACTCAAATTTCCCCCGACAGCTTGGAACTGATGAACTGGCTGACGGCCAAGCACTACGCTGTCAAGCCCAACAGCGCTAATTTCCTCGAACAAATGTCTCGCTTAAAGTTAGGAGAAATCTTGCGGGCTCGGATTGCGCCCCTCACCGATGACTGGTGGATACTCTCGGGCCCTGCGATTCAGATGGGGAAATTGGGCAAGCCGAAGTTGGCTGTGGCGATCGGCAATTTCAAGCAAAATTACAAAAATAACCTGTACAGTGACGCGCCGGAACTGTTAGAACAAGCTTGGAAGTCGGTAGAAAAGTACGACGAAGATTTTACCGAATTTTTTGGTAGCGACGAAGTGACGCTATCGGGATATCACCTGAATAAAAAGTTGGCTGAATTTCAGGAAGTAATCACTAAAAAACACCTAGCTGAGATCGGCGTTGATGAAACTAAATCTCTGGCGGATATGGTTGAAGATGCTGGAGTCGATCGAGAAGAGGTCAAAGCCGCGGCCATCGCAGCAGCAGGCGCGGATGCTAAAGCCGTTGAGGTAATGCTCGACAGCAATGCTAGTTCAAAAATGGTAACGCCGAAAGTCGAATTGCCCGATCGCTTCAAAAAAGCCGAAAAGGTGACAGCACTTTCTCATCCTCGCTGGGGGCAAACTTTTTTGTCTACCTACGCTCAATTTACCGAAATGCTGGCAGCAGAGGACTTTTCAACCATTCCTGGTTATGAAAAGTTGGTTCGCAGCTATCTTGAAGATGCTGCAATTAATGCCTGGATTTGGCAGCGGTTAGCGAAAGTTAATCCAGCGAAATTAGAACAAATTTTGCAAACTGTGTTGCAGCGGACTGATTTTGCGATCGAGACTGATTTAGATTCTTTACTGCAAGAGTTTAAAAAACCCTTAGAACCAGAACTCCCGGAAATTGCCAGCGTTCCCCTGCACCTGAACAACTTATTTCAGCAAGCTTTAGGCGAAGTTAACAAGTCAAAGTCCAAACCGCAGGACAAAAAGAAAAGCTCTAAGGGTTTTAAATCCTGACCCACATCTGGCACTAATGCCAAAAATTTGGAGGGGTGGCTTTACCAATAATCCATTCGGGAAAACCAGAAATTCAAATATTATGGTTGATTACCATAATAAAAACTGATCTGTGCCGAATACAAGTCTTGGGCATGAGGGCGGACGGTCGTCCCCACTACGAACTTTGGGTGGACGGTCGTCCGCACTACGAACCTTATTTATTGTTGTCGATCGACCTGACATGATTTGACAGGCCGCGGGCGGGACGATCGCACTGCATCGGCAAAATTCTGGATCGTCGGGGAAAGCGAACTCCTAGCTGCCATTGACTTCGCTGGCGATCGCTCTGCGGTTGGCCCGGCTGGGTTCCCAGTTGCTGATTTTTAATTGGGGTGGGGATTCTGTATAATCGGGTTCGCGATTGGGGCGATCGCAGTGTATTCAGAAAATTCTGATTTTCCCAGTTCGTCTTTGTTTTTTGTTAAAGATGTTAAAGATTTGTAAACTGTTAGGGGATGCTTTCTGCATCTAATATTTTTTCGAGGAGTCCCATGAAGCAACTTTTGATGGCTGAGCGCTTTTGCTTGATAGCCCACGTCGTGTCAATGGCTTTTGGATTGGCAGGGCTGCTGCTGATTGTACCCAATCCTGAATTAGTGATGAGTTTACCGCCCGCCGGACAAACTCTGTTCCAATGGGGGATGGCTGGGGGTGGAGTAGTTTATATCATTTTTGGTGCAGCAGCGGTTGCTATCTATGCCTATCGGACGTTGGGGTTGGGTGCAACTCTGGCATTTTTGGTGCCTTCTGTGTTTTTGTCCTTAAGTAGCGAGTTGTTGGGAACGAGTACGGGTTTTCCCTTCGGAAACTATCACTACTTGAGCGGTTTGGGCTACAAAATTGCAGGGCTAGTTCCGTTTACAATTCCGCTGTCGTGGTTTTATCTGGGACTGGTTTCCTATATAATTGCTCGCGCTGGAGTCGGTGGCGGTAAAGGCCAACTCAACTGGGTGGGCCAAATCGGGGCGATCGCCTTTGGTTCTTTGCTGCTGACAGCTTGGGATTTTGTACTAGATCCGGCGATGAGTCAAACTTCAGTACCTTTTTGGGAGTTTGAAGAACTTGGGGCTTTCTTCGGGATGCCTTACCGCAACTTGGCGGGCTGGATGGGTACTGGAGCGCTATTTATGTCAGTAGCAGCTTTCTTGTGGAGAAAAACGTCGATTAAATTAGATCGATCGGAAATGGGTTTGCCGTTAATTGTTTATTTGGTAAACTTTGCTTTTGGAGCAATTATCACTGTAACTTCCTTGGATTCTCGGTTTTGGTTCCCGACATCCTTAGCTGTGCTTCTGGGTGTAGTTCCGGCGATCGTTTTAAGCTGGCTGGCGAAACCTGCAGCAAATGACTTAACAGAAGCAATTCCGTCTTTGGAATCTGCTCTGAAAGCTGAAATTCCTTCTCAGCGCGTCGGTGCTTTGCGTAAGTAAGCAGCCCACGCGCAATCGCGGCTGATTTGGCAAAATTTTACACGAAATTTTGAGCTAATTTAAAAACCCGGTTTCTACAAGAAACCGGGTTTTTTCAGCTAGAGATTAGCAGTAGGGCGCCTCATAAAAAGTAATTCTCAAGTCTCATATTCTGTGCGGTTTACCATAATAAAAACCTTTGGTAGTGCGGACTAATTTGATTACTGTCGCTCCCCTGTCCGGGGGAGCATCTGAGTTTTGCATTGAGCGTGCGAGCTTAAGAACTCGCACGCTCAATAAAAAAATGCTTTGTGCAAAACACCAGATGCTCCCCCGGACACTCTCTAAACTCCTAATTTAATTCGCTTTACACCATTTATTCCAAGCGTGCGTCTGTTGGGAAATAGTGAATTTTTTCCGACAATTTTCGCTAATGCACCCTACTGTACTGTAAGATGCTTAAAGCTAAAATTTGATTAAATTTTTCAAATTAATACTACCCACAATTCGCAATTCCGAATTCTTCAATTTAAAATCTAAAATCTAAAATCTAAAATCCATCAGATCGCCCCTAATATGCCAAATCTCTTGACAAGCATCCTACCTGTCGCCATCCTGCTGCTGCAATTACCCGCCGCCGCCCTTTTAATGTCGCGGTTAATTAAAGGCCCGTCGCGCATTCCGCCCCTGGAACCGGAATCGCCGACGCTGGACTTGTTAGGGGCTTGTACTGCGGTGGTGCCGACTTTGAACGAGGCCGATCGAATTTCGCCTTGTTTGGAAGGATTAACTCGCCAAAGTTACGAGCTCCGAGAGGCGATCGTAGTTGACAGCTATTCGGTAGATGGCACCGGAGATTTAGTCAAAGCTGCGGCCCAAAAAGACCCTCGGTTTCGGTTGATTAACGACGATCCGCTACCGGCAGGCTGGGTGGGGCGGCCCTGGGCGCTGAATTGGGGTTTTTTGGCAAGTTCCCAGAAGTGCGAGTGGATTTTGGGGATAGATGCGGATACTGTGCCGCATCCGGGTTTGATTGCGAGTTTGCTCAAAACGGCGAAAGCTGGAAATTACGATCTGATTTCGCTGTCGCCGCAGTTTATCCTCAAGTATCCGGGGGAGTTGTGGCTGCAGCCTGCTTTGTTAATGACTTTGGTTTATCGGTTCGGGCCGACGGGGACTGGCGGGGATGTGCCGGAACGGGTGATGGCGAACGGTCAGTGTTTCCTCTGCAAGCGCGAGGTTTTGGTGGCGTTAGGGGGCTACGAGGTGGCAAAAGGTTCTTTTTGCGATGATGTGACTCTGGCTCGCTATGCGGCTGCTAAGGGCTTTAAGGTGGGTTTTTTGGATGGGGCGAAGGTGTTGCAGGTGCGGATGTATGAGGGGGCGATCGAGACTTGGAATGAGTGGGGGCGATCGCTCGATTTGAAAGATGCTGCTTCTAGCGGTCAAATTTGGGGCGATTTGTGGCTGTTGCTGGCGGTTCAAGGTTTGCCGGTGCCGATCGTCCTGTGGTATTTGTTGTCTGGTTCTGTGCCTGCTGTGGGGGCGTTTCCGCAGTTTTGGCTGTGGGGATTGAATGTATTTTTGGTGGCGGTGCGATCGGCTTTGTGTTTGGCGATCGCCCCAAGCTACGATACAACTCAGGCTTCTGGTAAATGGCTGTTTTGGCTGTCACCTTTGGCCGATCCGCTGGCGTTTTTGCGAATTCTAATTTCTGCGTTAAATCAACCTACTCAGTGGCGCGGCCGCAAGTATGAATAATAATTAAATTTTGGTTAGACCTTTTAAAATTGGTAGAAGTGCGATCGCCCTTTGTGGATTTAATGGGCGATCGTACTTTTCATTCTTCCCTAAACCAGCATGAAGTTAGCCGCTGTAATCGAATTGGCACTCACTCCAATCATCACACCTAACTCTTCTCCTGTCAAGGCATTTTTGATAATTGTACCCTGAGTATTTTGAGTTATTGCTAACTGGCTAAAGCTCAAACTTCCGCTTAGTGCGATCGAATCTTGACCGCTTGTAAAATCAGCAATAATATCAAATCCTTGACCAGATTTTAGTACAAAGATATCATTGCCGCTACCGCCAATCAAACTATCATTCCCTAATTCTCCGTAAAGGATATCATCACCTTTTCCACCTAGGAGAGTATCGTTATCTTCCCCGCCGTAAAGAGTATCATTTCCTTCGCACCCTCCCAGGATATCTGCGCCTTCGTCACCGCTGATCAAATCGTTACCTGCGCCGCCGCAGATGGTATCCGAGCCCTGATTTCCTAACAAATAATCATCTCCCTCACTGCCTAGCATTATGTCATCACCTTTGCCTCCAAATAAGCTGTCATTACCCTTACCGCCGTCGATGAAATCATCATTTCTGTTCCCATAAACGATGTCGTCACCTTCGCGGCCATTTATGGAGTCATTGCCTTTGCCCCCGAAGATTAAATCGTTGCCCAAGTCCCCAAGAATAATGTCATTATTTTCATCTCCAAATAAGATGTCTTCACCTGTGCCGCCGCTGATAAAATCATTGCCTTGATTGCCGTTGAATATGTCGCTGCTATCGCCACCATATAAGTTGTCATCCCCGGATTTGGCATCGAATATATTGCCATAGTTGCTGCCAAGAAATTCATCATTTTTGGCAGTGCCTATTTGAATGCCCGGTACACCGAGTATGGTGTTTTCAACTGAATTCGGTTGGTTTAAATTGGGATAGTCAATTGTGTCACAGATGCAGTCATCGTTGGGGATGTTGTTGGTTGTTGGAGTTGGTGTTACCGCAGGTGTTGGCGTGGGTGTTGGCGTCGGTGTTGGTGTCGGTGTTTCCGCAGGTGCAGGTGCAGGTGTTGGCGTTGGTACTGGTGCAGGAGTTGGTACTGGTGCAGGAGTTGGTACTGGTACTGGTGCAGGAGTTGGTACTGGTGCAGGAGTTGGCGTTAATACTGGTGCAGGAGTTGGCGTTGGTACTGGTGCAGGAGTTGGCGTTGGTACTGGTGCAGGAGTTGGCGTTGGTACTGGTGCAGGAGTTGGCGTGGGAGTTGCTGTGACTGATGCTGAAATCGGGAAATCAAAGGGATTTTCATCCGTATCATTATTGACAAATTGCAGCGTACCTGTTTTATTTCCGGCTGTGGCTGTATCGACTTGAACTTGCAGGTTAGCACTTGCACCTGCTGCGAGAGTTGTCGGTAAATTTCCGACAATGCTAAATCCGGTTGGTAGAGTAGGATTGCTGAGGTTTAAAACTGCTGTACCGAGATTTTTTACGGTAAAGGTTTTGTTGAGAGTCGCGCCAATTAATGCACTACCAAAATCAATTGTACTTGCAGTACCATCAACTATATCCGTTGTGCCGTCTAATACTTGAATTTCTGGTAAGGGCGTGGCTGTGACTGTGGCTGAAATCGGGAAATCAAAGGGATTTTCATCCGTATCATCATTGACAAATTGCAGCGTACCTGCTTTATTTCCGGCTACTGTCGTATCGACTTGAAGAAGCAAATTAGCACTTGCACCTGCTGCGAGAGTGGCCGGTAAATTTCCGACAATGCTAAATCCGGTTGGTAGGGTAGGATTGCTGAGGTTTAAAACTGCTGTACCGAGATT
>NZ_JAUBTX010000094.1:0-6926 GCF_036705185.1 Microcoleus sp. B4-D4
TTCCCAATTCCCAATTCCCAATTCCCAATCCCCAATTCCCAATTCCCAATTCCCAATTCCCAATTCCCAATTCCCAATTCCCAATTCCTAATTCCCCCAACTACTAGATTCGGACTAGAAGACTCAGACCATGAGAGTCGGTGCCGCAAGTTCCCAACAAACCGTAAGTTTCTGCTAAATCCTTGACTAAAGCAGTTTGTTTGGGACTCGGTTTCCAAGGACAGGGATTGCCGTAAGCATAGTAAGTTTCTACGCCGTCAATGCCGAAACGTGCTGCTTCTGGGATGAGTTGATCGGCGGTCGATCGATACCGGCAAGGATGTGCTAGAACGGCTAAACCTCCAGCTTCCTGAATCGCTTCAATTACCCTGGCTGCGGAATAACAAGCGTGGCCTTCAGTACCTTTACCTCGCAAGTAAGGTGCGAGACTGGGATGTTCTGGATCGAAGGCGTAAGCGAGAATGTGTACGTCGTTGTTGAGCAATTCAGCATTAATTTCAGCCCCTGTCCAAAGAGTCGGTGCAGCGCTAATTTTGTCGGGATGGTTTAATTTCCAATTATCCAGCCAGATTTGAGCTTGAGCGTAGCCTTTGGTGCTGTGGTGGTCAGTAATAGCTAAGCCTTTGAGGCCTATGGCTATTGCTTGTTCCATCACTTTCTCTGACTGCGATCGCCCGTCGGAGTTAACCGTGTGGAGGTGGAAGTTGTAGGAACCCGGACAGCTATCGGCATTTATTGTCTGCAAGACTTGTTTGAGGGCCGAGATATTCTGGGCTTCTGGTTTGAGACTAGAACTTGGTGAGGAAGCGAGATTGACCGTCATAAGCGTTAGTATAAAAAAGACTAGCTTTGTTTAATATATCTAATTTATTTAAAATTTGCGGGCTTAAAAATTTGTGCTTGGCTAAGGGGGCTTGACCTTGATGGCTGAGAACTTTTGTGCGAAAAGCACGAATAAATTAGGGTAAAGCAGAAATAAATTAGTAACCCTAGGGTGCGTCGCGATGGAAAATTCATCAATAAAAATCGACTGTTTCTAATGAACGATGCACCTGTATCATCGCCAGTTTAATAAACAACTTTTTATTTAACCATTCCCCAACTATTCTATCAGAGCAACATTATTCCTAGGATGCGTCGAACAAAGAAAATGACGCAGCATAAAGAGCAACAATCTGATAGATGCGTAGGCAGCGAAAATCGCTTAACAAACAAGTATTCGCCGTAGTGAAACGGAGGACTATTTGCACTTTGTATAAAGCAAACTTTAGGTAAAACAAGTACAATAAAAATGCGGAATGTAGGGTCGATGCCAAGAGCGATCGCCCTCTCGCCATCCGGCTTTTTTAGGCTCAGTCAATCAACTTTAAAAGGGCTATATATAAGGTGCAAATCTGTAAAATTGTAAATTGAAAATTCTATAAAACAATGGCAGCATTCCCTAGGAATACTAATAATATCATGTCCGGTAGATTGACCGATGGCAGATTGGTTCCTAGCGCAGACTAAAGTCCGCACTACGAATGAACGAACTATTTTTGTTATAATAATCGACCAGAAATGATCTGACTAATGACAGATGACTACCCTTCGACTTCGCGAGCGGGCAAGATGACTAATGACTTCTTGTCTATCAATTCAATCGCACTTTAAATCTGCCGCAGCGGCTGTGGGAAATTCGATCGGTACAAAGGTAAGGCCAAATTGTTTTTTAGCACAGGGTACAATATGCGCCAATGCTTTAGGAGAGTTTTTCCGATTTCCAGTCTTCGAGTCAAATTCAATTATACCCGTAGCTCCCTCGGCTTTAAAGTTAGGATCGGCCATAGTTTTTTGCATTCCTTCGCGGCTGGGTTCCGGCTGCATTTCTATAGCTTTAATCAGCGTTTTTGCCGCATCGTAGGTTAAGGCAGAGCGAGTATGTACCGGGCCTCTCCACAATTTTTGTGCGTTTACCGGAAATTTTTTATCAAAACTGATTAACGGATGCCAAAATACAGATACGCCGAGTTTTTTAACAGACTTTAGTTGTGTTGCTAGTTTTAGCGTTCTCTGCTCGTACAGCGTCCAAGGCCCGACAATCCAATTGCGATCGCCGTTAGCTTTAATCATCTCGATCGCATTTTCCAGCGAATTAGTGACTTGACCGTCGGGAACTACAAGTAAGGCGGTTTTGGGAAATTTTTCAACTTCTGCGATCGCAGCTTTGGCGTTAAAATTATCTTTAGATAAATCGTAATAATTACTGCTTCTAAAAGTCGTTCCTCCTCGGGATTCAAATTGCTTTTTAAATTCTTCCCACAAAGAAGCGCTGAAGGGACTGTTGGGATTGTAAAAAGCGGCAACTCGTTTTTGCCCTACTTTCAATAGTTGATTTACCAAAGCTTCAGCTTCTATGCTAGTTGTCGGAGCCGTCCGAAAGAAATATTTTCGAGGTTTGCGCGTCAGTTCTTCTGTGGTGCTTCCCGGAGAAATTGCGACGAGTTTATTTCGATTGTAAATATCTACTGTTTCTACGGTCATGTCGCTGGTGTAGTGTCCGATGACTGCGAGAATATCTGGCTGAGCGACTAGGTAATTTGCCCTTTGTTTGGCGTAGGATTTGATATTTCCGTCATCAGCAATGATGACTTTTAGACCTTTTTTTCTAATAGCTTGTGGTTCTAGAAAGCCTTGACCTGGAAAATCTCGATTGGTGTCAGTTGCAGGGAGGATACCTAAATTCACTTCGGTTTGAGCTTGAGCGATACCTCGCAGCAGTTCTTCTGCTAAGTTGGCGTTGAGAATGCTCCCATCTAGATTTCTGCGGATGGGTACAACGATCGCGATCGTGTAATATTCTGCATTGATAGCTTTTAGCAGAGCATTGTTGATGTAAATTAAAGTTTCGGGGTCTCTGCGGTCTTCTCGCCAGGACTGTTTGAGCAATTTTAAAGCTTCGGGATAATTTGAGTCGGCAAATTCATTAATGCCCCTTTGTTTTGACCAAAGGGCGGAGGTTTGGACTAGGAGTTTTTCGCCAGAACTTACACCATCTGCTGGAAGCGTTTGTCGCAGCAAAATTTTGGGGATGAAAAGTACGATCGCCAATCCGATCGCAATTCCAGCAAAGCCTAACAGTGGCCAGGGAAAGCGCGATCGCTTTTGAGGAGCAATTTTGCGTACAGGCGGCGGTGCGATCGCATCCAAGTCTTCTAAAACCTCAGTAACAGATTGGTAGCGTTCAATAAAATGGAAACGCACCATCTTACTAACAATATTTTTTAGACTGTCGCTAACTTGTAAAATCTGTTTATTGTGCGTCGAGTAATCCCAGACAATTTCACAAGTTTGGGGATCTTGCGGGAGATTCGTAGGAAGCTTGCCGGTGAGGGCTTGAATCACAATGATTCCTAGGGCGTAAATATCGTTATAAGGTTGGGGGACAGACCTCGGATTGTATTGTTCCGCCGGCATATAACCGATTGTGCCGATCGCCTGCGATGTTAATATCTCACCCGTAGAGTTAGCCGTAAAGGTGCTGATCTCTTTAACAGCCCCAAAATCTATCAAAACAATTTTACCATCCTTGGAGCGCCGAATTAAGTTAGCCGGTGTAAGGTCGCGGTGAATAACATTTGCTTGGTGTACAAAATTTAAAATTTCTAGAATTTCTCGTAAAAAGGCGATCGTCTGTGATTCCGTCCACTGCTGACCTGCCGGCAAAAATTCCTGACTTAGGGGTGTTCCTTCAATATATTCTTGAACGAGATAAAAATGTTTTTTTTCTTCAAAGCGATCGAACAATTTGGGAATGCGGGAGTGATTTCCGAGAGTCTGCAAAGCCCTAACTTCCCTTTGAAATCGCTCCCGGCATTTTTCCAATACCCGGAGTTCGTCGCATTCAGGAAAAGGAATTTCCTTAATCGCGCAGGGAGGATTTTCGGATTTTTTTATATCTTGAGCCTTGTAGGTTCTAGCAAATCCTCCCTGTCCTAATCGATCAATAATTCTGTAGCGTTCAGCCAGTATATCTCCGGGATTGAGACACATAAATTTTATA
Source organism: Microcoleus sp. B4-D4 (assembly GCF_036705185.1). Classification (NCBI taxonomy): domain Bacteria; kingdom Bacillati; phylum Cyanobacteriota; class Cyanophyceae; order Oscillatoriales; family Microcoleaceae; genus Microcoleus; species Microcoleus sp. B4-D4. Next base: position 4,043 of record NZ_JAUBTX010000094.1, read on the forward strand.
GTTCCTCTTGGGCTTCGACCGTTGATGTTGATTATAATACAAAATCTGGGTTCACTACTTAATGGATGGGATTTAGCGGTTGCAACTTATCTCAAATATAAAAAATAATCCTAGATATTGGATAGTCCCCTAAATCGCCTTTGACAAGGGGGACTTAAAATCAAGTGTTGTTCCCCCTTTTTTGAAAGCTTGTCATTACCCACATCTCCTAAAAGCCCTCGCGTGACGCGCGATACCGCCAGGGAATTTATTCCCTGACTAATAGCTTAAGTCAGTTAAAACTGACTAATTTATTAGTGTGTTTAGTGATTTGTTAAGTGAATGCAAACTCGCTTCCCCTAGGTTGGAACAAAAGCAGGACTCTTAGGTAAATGAAAAGTTTAAAAACTGGGAAATTACCAGCTTTTGAATAGGTAATAGAAAGGAATAATTCGGGGAATTTCTGCCATTTGTAGCAAATATTTAGATAATTGATATCGTGTCCAATAAATTGACCGTTGTCGAATTGGTTCGCAAATTGGAGCGTATGCAAGTTCGCATTAACCTTGCTGATTGCGGTCAATCGACAGGATATGATATCAAATGCGGTAGCATTGGAATGATGTTGACTGTTGACTGTTGACTGTTGACTGTTGACTGTTGACTGTTAACTGTTGACTGTTGGCTGTTGACTGTTGGCTGTTGGCTGTTGACTGTTGACTGTTGACTGTTAACTGTTGACTGTTGGCTGTTGATTTACTATTCCGATCCTAACTAATTTGATATTCTTTTTAATAACGAGAATCTTCCCGATTCCTAATAAAAAAAATCCCAGGTTGTTCCTGGGAATCATAAATATTAAGAAAAATTAGTGCTTTTTTAATATATTTAATTAGCTCAAAAGCTGTCATAATCCAGCATCCCCAGTTGGAGAGTTGAGAGCGGACAGCGGGGCGGGCATTCCCGTGCAGGTGCCGCACCCGATCGCATTTTCCAGTCTCCAGAAAACAGTTGCATTCATTTTGCATCACCCGTTAAGCTTGGTTGCTGTTGCGAGTCTGGCTTGCCAGCTCCAACAGTTGTGCCCAGCGTTTTTGGACTTGTTTGGGAGTGCAGTTAAGTGCTGTGGCGATCGCCTTGTCGCTTTCTTGATTCTGCTTCATTTCCAACAATTCCAGCATTTGGGGAGACAGCCCTGCGCGAAATGCTTCCCATTTGTCGGAAGTCATTCCCAGCTTTTGATCCACATCAGCACCCAGCCATTCGTGTACGAGTTTCCAGTTTTGAGTGCGGGCAAATTTTTCGACGTGGTACTTAAACCGTTGTTGCAAGTAGTCACGCTGGCGGGAAGACAAACCGAGAACGCGATCGATTTCCGAAGCCGAAAGGTCTTGCAATTTCAACATTAAGTAGTTCACGCATTCGGGCTGATTTTGAGCTTCCAGATAAGCGATCAATTCAGCGACTACTCGATCGCGCAGCACAGCATCAGCCGGATCGACAGTTTCCGAAACCATTTGTTCGCGCACTTGTTGCAGCGCCGGAGAGCGGCTGTGCATTTCCGCATCTTCTCCCTTGCCCGACTCTACAGCCATTTCAATGTCGATCGCAGTTTCGGGAGGCTGGCCCTTGGCAAATCCTTGAGCGCGAAGCACGATCAGGCGCTGGCGGTTGCGGCCGGGCAAACCGATTTGGCGCTTGGCGTAGTGTTCGGTAAAAGCCATGTACTCAGCCAATTCAATTTGCGTGCGGGGAGTGTAGTTGAGATCGAGTTGGTGTTCGCGGCGGAAAGCTCGCAAAGCTTCGATGTAAAAGCCTTGCAAAAAGTCTTCAATCATGTTGTAACGAGCTTGGAAGTTCAAGTTCGAGCGGAAAGATGCAACATGGCGGTAAATCATCGATGCGAGGTGAGAGTGCAGTTCGACGCGGCCGCTTTTGGAACCGAGGCGGTAGAATTGCAGAGTTTTTTGCAAGCGGTGTTCGGCCAAGGTGATTTGCCAAGCTTCAACTTCGCCGGAAACTTGGATGCGATCGCTTTTTTGGCAAATCCGTTCAACTTCCTTAGCAATCCGCATCGCCACTGCTTGAGCGCTGCGGCTGGGATTTTTCATGGAGGCTTGCAATTCTTTCAGGGCGAATTCAGCCAAAGCCAGAACATCGATGCTGGGAGCAGTATTAATTTCGGCGGTTTGTGCGCCTGGTGCAGGAATGAAGTTGAGGCCAGAAGCGGTGTTGCAGTTGACGGCGTTGGTGGCAGTTTTGACAGTCATGGCGTTTATCTCGTGGTAGCGCACAGCGTGCGAGGACATTTGTCAGAGAGCGAGGCGGCAGTTGCTGGTGGTTTCGCTTGCTGTGCTGATTCAACTCTCTATACATTGAATATAGGGAAATAGAGATAATCGCAGTGATGCCACTGTTCCACTCTCTCATGCAACAGTTTTTGGCTGCTGAATCTGATTCTAGGCGCTGGCTGTGGAAGATTGTTTTTTTGTCCTGAAAGCCTTACTGTACAAGCATTCTGAGCTGTAATTTTGGTAGGGAGATCGCGACAAAGATGGACGGTGTTCCGGGGCCGCTGAGTGGACAATTTACGAACTGGCTGTTTGAGGCTATTTTGGGCGTTGGAGATTTCGGAATCGAGAGTCGGCAGAGTGTAGCGAACTGCACTATCTTCAAAACCTACGCCACAGCAGTTAGGAAACCCGGTTAATCTGCAAATTTGTTTTTATGGCAGAAGGAAGAAGGAAGAAGCACAGTATTGTGTAGGGCGTGCACCGCCACCGATATCAACCTTTCAATCACCGCATGGGGAAACTGACGGAGTATTTCGGTGCGATTCGTTGAAACGTGAATCACGGTAATCAGTCCGTACATAGCGTTTCCAGCCACAAGGCTGAACTCTCGG
>NZ_JAUBTX010000019.1:0-105053 GCF_036705185.1 Microcoleus sp. B4-D4
TAACCAATAACCAATAACCAATAACCAATAACCAATAACCAATAACCAATAACCAATAACCAATAACCAATAACCAACAACCAATAACCAATAACCAATAATTATGAGTGACCAATTTAGAGAATTGCTGCGAAAAATTGGCAGCGGAATACACACAGGAGAAAACTTAACTCGCCAGGAAGCAGCAGCAGCCACGCGGATGATGCTGCTGCAAGAAGCAACACCAGCTCAAATCGGAGCTTTTATGATTTCCCACCGCATCAAACGGCCCACCGGCGAAGAATTAGCCGGAATGCTAGATGCCTATGAAGAATTGGGGCCCATGCTTGCCCCCCCAAACCGAGAAAAAGGGTTTACAGTTTCTAGCGTCGCCGTGTTTGGTGTAGCTTACGACGGGCGATCGCGCACCGCTCCAATTAGCCCCATAACCGCCCTAATTTTAGCCGCCTCTGGCGTGCCAAGCGTCATGCACGGGGGCGATGTCATGCCAACCAAAGAAGGCATTCCCCTGATTGAAATTTGGCGCGGTTTGGGAGTAGACTGGACAAAACTTAGTTTAGAAAAAGTCCAGCAAGTTTTTGACAGTACCGGTTTAGGTTTTGTCTACCTTCCCAAGCATTTTCCTCAAGCCACCGCTTTAGTGCCCTACCGCCGCGAAATCGGCAAAAGGCCGCCTTTTTCGACAATGGAGTTGATGTGGTGTCCCTGCGCCGGCGACGTTAACGTCATCTCTGGCTACGTGCACCCGCCGACAGAAGGTATGTTTCAAAAAGCCTTTGAATTGCGGGGAGTCAAAAATTATACCACAGTCAAAGGATTGGAGGGAAGCTGCGACTTGCCGCGCGATCGTACTGCAATTATCGGCATTGCTAGGCCGGATACTGAGTTTGAGCGAGTGCTTTTGGCCCACGGAGATTACGGTTTCAGCAACACAAATCCCGCCTTTGAATCAGAGGAAGACTTACTCAAACAAATCCAGGAAGTGTTGCTAGGCAAACCCTCAGAATTGATGCAGTCAGCTATCTGGAATGGCGGCTTTTATCTGTGGCGCAGCGGGGTTTGTTTGGATATGAACTCGGGTTTGATTGAGGCAGAAACTTTATTAAGTAGCGGTCAAGTAGTGCAAAAACTTGAGGAAGTGAGCAAAGCAATTTGTGCTTTAATTTGAGAATGAATCATGAGGTTTTGTGCTAATGACTGTTGACAGTTAACGGTTGACAGTTAACGGTTGACTACTGACTACTGACTACTGACTAATGACTAATGACTAACCATCAAATTGCTGTAATTGTACTCGCAGGCGGTCAAAGTTCGCGGATGGGGACGGATAAAGCTTTGCTGGAAATTGAGGGTAAAAGCCTGTTGCAGCGGGCGCTGGAGGTGGCAGCATCCGTAACGCCACAAGTGTATGTTTTGACTGCTTGGCCCGATCGCTATCGATCGACCTTAACCGAACAATCCCAATTTCTGCTAGAGTACAATCCGGGCTCCGGGCCCTTAGTTGCATTGACTCAGGGATTGACAGAAATTCCCGCCGACTGGATTTTACTATTAGCTTGCGATTTGCCCTTATTAGAACCCCAAATTATTCAAAATTGGGCGAGTCAGCTAACAGCTATTCCCCAATCAACCCTAGCAATTGTCCCTTATCAAAAGTCGCGCTGGGAACCTTTGTGCGGATTCTACCGCCAACAATCTCTCGCCAGTTTGCAAAGTTTTATTGAAAAAGGGGGACGTTCCTTTCAAAAATGGTTAAATCAAATCCAAGCAATCCCTCTACCTGTAGGGGAACGAGAAGCAATAATGTTATCGAATTGCAACACATTAGAAGAGTTTGAGCAATTAAAAGATAAAATAGGTAACGGTTGACTGTTGGCTGTTAGCTGTTGGCTGTTGGCTGTTGACTGTTGACTGTTGGTTCTAATGACTACTGACTACTGACTAATGACTACTGACTACTGCCAACTAACTACTGCCAACTAACTACTGCCAACTACCAACTGACTACTGCCAACTGCCAACTACCAACTGCCAACTAACTACTGCCAACTGCCAACTGCCAACTACCAACTGCCAACTGCCAACTGACTATTGACTAATTAAATGATTAACGAATATTGGTTACTCGATCGCAATATAACATTTCTCAATCACGGCTCCTTTGGGGCTTGTCCGATTCCCGTACTCGAAGCGCAAATTAGTTTCAGAGAACAACTCGAAAGAGAACCTTTGCGCTTTTTAATGCGAGAATTTGAACCGCTGTTAGATAATGCCAGAAATCAGTTAGCCGCATTTATCGGCGCGGGTGAAGAAGATTTAGCCTTTGTGCCGAATGCTACAACGGGAATAAATGCAGTTTTGCGATCGCTCACTTTTGCTCCGGGCGACGAATTGCTAACCACAAATCAGGAATACAACGCCTGCCGCAACACACTTGATTTTATAGCAGAGCGCACAGGTGCTAAAGTAATAGTAGCAGAAATTCCATTTCCCATTGAATCGCCCCAACAAATTATTGAAGCAATAATTAAGTGCATTTCTGCTAAAACAAAAATTGCCTTATTAGACCACATAGTCAGCCAAACTGGCTTAATATTTCCCATCAAACAGTTAGTCGGCGAGTTAGAAAATCGCGGCGTAGATGTATTGGTAGACGGAGCACACGCGCCGGGAATGGTAGCACTCAATTTAGCAGAAATTGGCGCAACTTACTACACGGGAAATTGCCACAAATGGCTGTGCGCGCCGAAAGGTGCTGCCTTTTTGTACGTGCGGCGCGACAAGCAAAATACCATTCGACCAACTACTATCAGTCACGGCGCTAACTCGCCGCGCACTGACAAATCGCGCTTTCAATTAGAATTTGACTGGATGGGAACAGTCGATCCGAGTCCCTATTTGTGCGTACCCGTAGCTATTGATTTTATGGGTTCTTTGTTGAAGGGTGGCTGGCCAGAATTGATGGCAAAAAATCATACTTTAGCGTTAGGCGGAAGAAAAATATTGGCAGATAAATTAGATTTGCAACTACCTTGTCCCGATGAAATGGTAGGTTCAATGGCAGTTGTACCGCTGGCTGATGAAAAATCTGATGCGGTTGCAAAAGGAGGAATTCCACCTTTGCAAGAGGCGCTGTGGCAGATTTTTAAAATTGAAGTTCCCGTGATTCCTTGGCCCGATTCTAGCAAGCGGTTGGTAAGGATTTCTGCTCAGTTTTACAATACTTTGGCGCAGTATGAGTATTTGGCTAAGGCGCTGGTTGAGTTGACAAGTGATGGGTTAACCGCAGATTTCAAGCGTACAGACACTGATGAAACCAGATAATTTAATCGCTTTTTAAAAGGGATGAGAATGGGATATCCTGGCGATACAAACTGTTAAGCCAAGCGTATTGGAATATAATATAGTAAAACTTGCATTTCCCCAGCCCAAACAAACGAAATGAAAAAAGGAGAATTCAATGTCAAATGCGATGATGGTAATTTACCCCTATCGCGAACAGTACACCTGGGTTTTTGACGACGAGCGAGTCGGACTTGTTCGAGAACCGTTTGTTCAGGGCGTACCCCAGATGATTGAAGCACTCGTCGCAGAGATTCCCAATGCCGATGGAGGTTTCCGACTTTTATTCTCTGCTAATCCATTTCCCGGATATCAAGCAGAAATGGTGTGGTTTAAAACAGAATACGGCGGTAACTGGTATTGCTGGGAAGCAAAAAATCTTGAAGGCTGGCTTTGTCCGGCTTTGTTCAAATACTTTATAGAAGCACCGCCCAAGCTTTACTGTCAAGCTGAAAAACTACAATAATTAACAGCAAGTCAATGAAAAACTTGTCAATATTTAAACGAAATTTTGTTAAACCAGTCGATCGCGAAACTCGAAAAAAGCCTAAAATAGTCCTGTATGTATTTTGGACACTTTTGCTGATTTTCACGGCAGCCATCTCCGCAGGAATCGGAGCAATGACCGCCCTTTTCGCCCCCGTGGAACCGCAATTTATTAGTAGAGTCCTAGATGCTGCGGGCTTTAATTACAAATCATCCAACTCTTCTGGATACCGCCTGTCGCGGCCTGTTAATATCTTGATTATGGGAATTGACCGTGTACCAGAAACCGCTGCAAATTCACCTAAAATTTTTGAAGGTCGAAGCGATACAATACTCGTATTTCACCTCGACCCTAGAGATAAATCTATTAGTTTGGTTTCAGTTCCGCGAGATACTAAAGTCCAAATTCCCGGAATTCGTTTTAGCAAAATTAACGAAGCTAATGCTAGAGGAGGAGCGGCTTTGGCGACGCGATTGGTTAGCACTATCTTGAACAATGTGACAATAGAAAGATACGTGCGAGTCAGCAACGGTGCGTTTCGGGAATTAGTCGATTTGTTAGGAGGAGTTGAGGTATTTGTACCTCGGGCGATGTCCTATACAGATACGACCCAAAAGTTAAAAATAAACTTAGCACAGGGATGGCAAATTCTCAACGGAGAACAAGCAGAACAATTTGCTCGATTTCGCAACGACGGTTTAGGAGATATCGGCCGCATTCAGCGACAACAATCTTTAATTCAAGCTATTCTCAACAGCCTCAAAAGTCCTTCTGTATTGGTGCGTTTGCCGGAAATTGTACGATTGATGCAAAAATATGTGGATACAAATCTAAATTTTGAGGAAATTTTGACGCTGACAAATTTTGGTTTGCAATTGGAGCGAGATAATTTTAAGATGGTGATGTTACCCGGACGTTCTAGCTCAAAACAAGGGGATTTGAGGAGTTATTGGATTTTAGATGCTGCTGGGCGCGATCGCATTATGACACAATATTTCCAGCAAGTAGTGCCAGATTTTGCCCAAGGGCAATTTCCCAATTCCAGCGAGTCAGTTTCCCCCACTAACCTTAAAATCTCCGTCCAAAACGCTTCTAGCAAACCGACAGCCGCCAAAAGCGTCGCTGAATTTCTCCGAAAAAATGGTTTTTCTAATGTATCTGTAGTCAAAGATTGGCCCGACAAGCAGCGTCAAAGTCAAATTATTGTCCAGAAAGGAGATTTAGCCGCAGCAAATCAACTGCAAAAAGTGCTAGGCGACGGTAAAATAGAAGCATCTTCTACTGGTGAAATAGATTCTGATTTGACACTTCGCGTCGGCGAAGATTGGGTAAAGCGATTTTAATTAGTCAGTAGTCAGTTGGCAGTTAGCAGTTGGCAGTTGGCGGTAGTTAGTTGGCAGTTGGCAGTAGTCAGTAGTCATTAGTCAGTAGTCAGTAGTCATTAGAACCAACAGTCAACAGTTAACAGTCAACAGTCAACAGTTAACAGTTAACAGTCAACAGTTAACAGTCAAAAATTCCCAATTCCAATCATTATGAAAAGTGTATCCCGAATTTTCCTGAGCCTGATTTTAAGTTTAGTGTTGGCTTTTGGATGGGTGCTGCTGAGTGCTACTCCTGCATTGGCGCTGCCGAAACTTAATATTAATTACACAAATATTGATTTGTCCGATCGCGATTTTTCCAATTCTGACTTAGCGGGCGGAACATTCGTCGCTTCTGAAATGCGGAGAACCAATTTTCAAGGCGCTGATTTAAGCAATGCGATTTTGACTAAAGGAGTTTTACTAAATGCCAACTTGTCAGGCGCGAATCTCTCCGGTTCTTTAGCAGATAGAGTTACATTTGACGGCGCTAATTTGACTAATGTTAATTTCACCGAAGCAATTATGACACGAACTCGGTTTTTTGATGCTGCAATTTCCGGCGCTGATTTTACTGACGCGATTATCGATGCTTATCAAGTGAATATCCTGTGCGAAACTGCAGATGGTGTCAATCCTGTGACAGGAGTTTCTACGCGAGAAAGTTTGGGATGTCCGTAGAAAGTTACGATTGCAGGAATTATGCGTTGGGGCGAGAAACCGGGTTTATACGAGTTTTTTGGTTGAGTGACGAGAAATCTAGAAAGAAACCCGGTTTCTGAATATCGCGTTGGGGCGAGAAACCGGGTTTATACGAGTTTTTTGATTGAGTGATGAGAAATCTACAAAGAAACCCGGTTTCTGAATACCTCGTCGGGGCTAACTGTTGCTTCTATCAATTGCTACAAATGCCTGTATTCGCAGCAGTAACTACCAAGTCTGAATTCAACAGCAAATCTAAATCAGTGTCGGGATTAACAGCATACAAATCGACTTTATCTTTACCCAAAAATACCCCGATTAAAGTCCCGATTCCCGCACCGCCTAGCACCTCTTCAGTTGCGATCGCCCGATCGCCCGTAACTCCCGCAATCGCCGCCGCTGCTGCTGCACCCAACGCCGTATTCTTAATCAAATTCCCAACATTCACGCCCTTAGTCACAGTTTCTTTGCGAGTAATCACTTGCGAAGTAGCATTCAAAGGTACTCTGTTACCGTTGATGATACTTAACTCTTGGGCCACAAACTGAACGCCTGCAGTAGTCGATCGCAATTCGCCACTAATTTTAGACCCTTCGGGTATCAAAACTTTGCCATTATTCCCTGCGATATCCGAAGCCACAGTCAGCGTAATCGGAGACTTGTCATTGGGGCCTAGCAAAATCTTGCCTTTGGAATACTCGATGGGAATAGTCACCCCGCTAGGAATTTTCACAGCAACACTCTGGCCAATATCAGCCTTAGCAATGTAAGGAGAATTAATTGCTCTTGCTTGATTGGTACTGACTAACGCTTGATAGATAAAAGCAGCTACTTCAGCCCGTGTTGCTGACTGGTTTGGCTTGAGAGATTTAGGATTGGGATAGCTGACAACCAACTCTTTTTCAGTAGCAGCAGCAACGCTTTTTACAGCATAACTTTGGATCTGAGCCGCATCATTATAATAGCTGAGAACATCTTGAAAATTGCAAGTAGGTTCATAGCCAAGTCCGTTATTTAAAGCGACTACAACTTGCACGCGAGGAATTTGCTGCATTGGCCTGAAAACATTACCGGGATAGCCAGACATCCATCCCATTTCGTATGCTTCGGCGATCGCCCCCTTGGCCCAAAAATTCGACGGAACATCGGTAAAACCTACAGCAGCGCGGGTTTTTGCCTTGTTGACAGAACGGATCATTGCCGCAAATTCAGCCCGCGTTACGGGTGCATCCGGGCGGAAAGTGCGATCGGGAAAACCTTTGATAATGCCCCTTTCTGACAAATCTTGGATAAAGTCTTTTGCCCAATAGTTATTACTAACATCCGAAAAAGCTGTCTGAGCAAAAGCAGGCGCGGGTGCTAGCAGTGGCGCTGCAGTTCCAGCAACGGTTCCCAATGTTAATAAAACAGATGTGCCGAATTTAATGCGGTGAAATACAGACATTTTTGATTCTCCAGTTTACACAAGTTTTTTATTAAGGATAAGTAAGCTTATTTTAGGCTGATTGATTCTCGCCTAACTTACTCTTTTCCTCGGCTATGTAATCATTATGGAATGCTTTTATTTGTGGTGAGGGGAAGATAGGGTCTTTTAAAATAAATATTTTGAGGCCGATGTGTAGATTTTCAAATGCTTAAACTCCTTAAAAGCCTTATGTTCCCTATCTCCCTTATCTACCTTAAACTTATAACGGTTATTTGACCGGATCTGGTATGAGTTGAAGGAAAGGCAGATTAGTCTGAGAAACAGCCAGTGGCAAGAAACCGGGTTTTTCAGGCATCTACTTCGTTGCAGCCAGCAGTTAGCCAAAAACCCGGTTTCTGCATTAGTAGTGCGTCCTAGACTAGACCAATGACCAATGACTAATGACCGATCGCGAGTAGCGGTTCCCAACTTGTCACATCTTCAAATAAAGATTGATAGCCCGCTGCATTGGGATGGAGACCGTCTGCAGTCAGACAAGAACGCCACCAAATATTACCGCGATCGATCCATTTATCAAAAACATCTAAATAGGGAATTCCCCGCAACTGACAAGCTAATTTCGTTGCTTCTTTATAGCGATACTGGTCTGAATGATTGTAGTACAAACAATCTTGAAAAGGCATTTTGCTTTCATCCACCGGCACCATCCCCACAAATATCACCGGACAAAGTTGTTGGGACAAATTTAACAAATTATCCAAAACAGTTTTAAAATGTTCAAATTCCGTATAACTGCGCCCGGTAGGCGACTGCACTCTCGCCGTATCGTTGAGGCCTACGGAAAGAATAATCGCATCGGGCACGCGGTTTCTGAGCTCGCCTCGGTGGCGAAACTCGTTTTCGAGCCGCTGGGCGACTTGATAGGTGCGATCGCCCCGAACCCCCAAATTGTATAAAACGTGTCCTGCACTCTCCGGTAACATCCACTGGCGCCGCAATCTTTCTACCCAACCACCGCCCACGCCGTCGCCAAAACCGTAGATTAAACTGTCGCCGAAAGCAACCAATTTGAGGGGACGAGAATTTACCCGATGCAAGTGACCAAAGGAATAGCCTGTTGCTGCCTGCATAAGCGATACTCAGTTAGTAATTTATGAATCTTGACATATTGACACTCCTCGGCCGTCAGGCGCGAGGATTCTTGGCTCAATCAGTCGATTTGCTCGTTGATTCTACCACCAACGAGTAGAGATCTGTCTGTCCCCAAGCGTTAATTTCGGCGTGCCCCGCCGTATTTAAAATGATTCCTGCCGACCTCAATCCTTTGGTCAAGATGTTTCTTGCAGCATTATGATCGCGATCTAAAACCGTACCGCAACCACAAATATGGGTGCGAGTTGACAGCGCTTTCTTAACGAGATTGCCACAATTTGAACACATTGGAGAAGTGTACTGAGGAGCAACAGCAGTTACTGTCTTGCCATACACTTTACCAAAATATTCTAACCATTGAGCAAACTGTGACCATGCTGCATCACTAATTGATTTAGCAAGCTTATACTTTTTTACCATGTTCTTAACCTGAAGGTCTTCATAGACCACAAAATCACTAGATTTTACCGCGTACAACGCCGTCTTAATGGTGAAGTCTTTACGCTAGTGACTTTCAGGTGCTTTCTTCCTAACTTGTTAATCGCTTTCTTGCGATTTTTAGAACCTTTCTTTTTTATAGAAATTTGCTTCTGTAATCTTTTTAAAGCTTTTTCACTTTGGCGAAAATATCGAGGATTGGCGACTGTCTCCCCGTCACTATCAGTATAAAAGTGGTTCAATCCCACATCTATTCCAATAACTTTACCTGTTGGGACAGTTGTCTCTTTTCGCTCCACATTGACACAAAATTGCGCGTAGTAGCCGTCAGCACGACGTACAACTCTGATTCGCTTAATCTCGTCGGGCACCGAGAAATGCAAATCCCGATTGCCGATTAACTTGAATTTTCCCGCTGCAAAACCGTCTTTAAATGTTAGCCATCTTTTGTCGGCAGAAAGTAGCCATCCTGATGTCTTGTATTCTACCGACCGAGTATGCTTCTTGAACTGCGGGTAGCCCTTTTTTCCTGGTTTCTTGGCTTTGCAATTAGCAAAAAAACGTTGAATAGCAAAAATGGCGCGTTCAGCGGAAGCTTGACGCGCCATTGAGTTTAGTTGACCTGCCCATTCAAACTCTTTCGCTATGATGGCGCATTGTTTGTATAGGTCAACTAGCTTAACTCCTTGATTGTCTGTCCAATATCTAAGAGTTTTGTTTCGGACAAATTGAGCTGTTCCGATCATGTCGTCAATGATCCGATATTGCTCCGCTTTGCCTTTTAACTTAAACTCTAGTACAATCATAAAATGATGATATCACCTCATATTTGTATTTTGTCGATACTTCGCAGATCTTTACACGGAATAAAATCCGTCTTACAAGGACAGGGCTTTAAACCCAATTTTTTGCTAAACTAGAATGTAACATTAGATAAACTAGGTAATTTCGATGAGTAAGCGTCCAACCTTCGATTCAACTCAGCTAACCCGTCGGGCAGAAGAGTTGATCGGTGCTGCATCCAACCGCTATCGGATTACGGTGCAGGTGGCGAACCGCGCCAAACGCCGCCGCTATGAAGATTTTGACAATGACGACACTCAAATGATGAAACCTGTAATGCGGGCGATATTTGAGATGTCGGATGAAATGACTCAGCCGGAAATTATCGGAGATATTTAGACTTGGCAAGTTTTGAGTTTTGAGTGATGAATTGCCAGCAATTTTTGTTCGCTCAAAACTCAAAACTTTCTAGATTGGCCCGCTAGGGTAAAAAATCCGTTTATTTTAGGTACGCAAGGGTTCTAGAAATATATACACGAGCGAGGGGGACGATCGCACTCCGAAGAAACTATTTTTTTCAAATCGGGATTCTCCCAACGGGGTTGATTTTCGGAAATCATAAAATTAGAAACTAGGAGATATGTTGGCAGGTAAGTTGAGGAAATTATTCTATTTTTGAAATTGTCAAAACCGTGAAGAAGAAATTAAAGCTGGGCTTGAGTTTTCTGTTTGTTACTTTGATTGTGGCGATTTTCACGCTTTTGAGTTGGGTATTGGAATCGGGCGAACTGAGTATGTCTGCTTTGGAACCTATGCTGCGGCAGAGTTCTGAGTCTGCGCCGGCGGTGCGGGTTGCTCAACAATCGGGGCCGCTGCAGGTGAGGGCGCAAGATGCGTGGAAGTTTGTGTATGAAAAATTGCCAGATTTGCCGATCGAGAATAACTACATTTCTCAGGAAACTGGAAAAGTAGATCCAAACAATACTTTAGTCGGCCGCTTGATTCGATATCACGTCTTTGTTAAAGGAAGACCGCCGAATTACCGCTTAGATTGGAAGTTGAGTTTAGCTGACTATCTGGGGGCGACTCCCGATTATTTGGTGGAAGACGTGTATCCGGGAAAGGATGTTTTGCGAAAAAATCCGATGGAAGGCGATCGCGCTGCTATTCAAAGTTTAAATCGAACTCAGCGGGATGCTTTGGTTCAAGCTTTGGTTGATGTTTTTACGCAGAGTTCAGGATCGCGGACACCGGCGGCGCGCGAAACACCACAAAGGCGATCGACTTCGCCGGAAATCACGCAGCCGCAGCCGGGAGATGCGAAATTGCTTACACCTTAGTATTTTATTGCCGATCGAATCTAGCTTAAACATCGCTTTTATTTCTTAGTCTGCGGAGGCGGATGCAAGTTTGTCTAGTAGCGGTTTCAACCGCCGAACAATGTCTAAAATCCAAAATCTAAAATCCTTCAATGGTGGAACGTGTAATTAAGACTGGTAGCGGCTGGCGTTTGGGATGGAACCCCGAGGCGGAGGAGTTTCAGGGTTTGGTGGCTGGGGAGGGTTGGGCGATCGAACTCACGGAGGCTGAGTTAAACGATTTTTGCCGATTGTTGGGACAGTTAGCCGACACCATGAGTCAAATGGCCTCTGAGTTAATGGATGAGGAAAAAATCGCCATAGAAGCCGAAACAGATTTGTTGTGGCTGGAGGTAGAAGGCTATCCCGAAGCTTACAGCGTGCAGTTGATTTTGAATGCTGGCCGCAGGTGCGAGGGTTTTTGGCTGGCGGCTGCGGTGCCGGGTTTGGTGCAGGCTGCAAAAGTTTTAAAAGTTTTTTGACTTTTTCTGAGATTTCATGCTATGGTGTTAAAGCTGTCGGGGCGTAGCGCAGCTTGGTAGCGCACTACTTTGGGGTAGTAGGGGTCGTGGGTTCAAATCCCGCCGCTCCGATTGTAATGAAACCTTCTCTTTGAGGAGGTTTTGTTGTTTTTAGCTAAACAGACGGAATCCCACGCGCGATACCTCTATTCAGGTTGGTGTGGCGATCGATCCGGCGGGTCATTCGATTTTAGATTTTAGATTTTAGATTTTAGATTTTAGATTTTAGATTTTAGATTTTAGATTTTAGATTTTAGATTTTAGATTTTAGATGCAAGGATTCATTCCACGGATCGATCCGGGGGCTTGTAAGCTGTTGTGCATTTAAATTGTATATTTCGACGCTCCATCAAAAATCTTGTCCCCCTCTCCCCCTCTCCCCCTCAATTACCATACACAATTGGGATGCACAACAGCTTACCACCTTTGAAATTCTTTGTTACCCGGATTTGGTATTAGATACAGCATATTCCATGTAGATGTAGAGAGCGAGAAACCGGGTTTCACAGAACAGAATCAGTAATGATGCGAGAACTGTAAAGAAACCCGGTTAGGAGTGTGTACTTCATAAACCAAGAATACGCTGTATATTTGATGATTCTGTATACTGATGCGGTTGAATAAAATTAGAGAATTAATTACTGAGAATTATTAAATTTTAGAGCTAAAAAGCCCCCATCTAAAATCGAAAATCGAAAATAAAATGACGCCCGCTAAATTTTCCTAACAGTACAAAAGCACTTTACAGGAAACCCACGGGCGTCAAATTTAAGCAACCGTGAATCTTAGAACAGACCCAAGGTGAAAGATTGGTCGATCGGGAAAATAGCACCAATACCCAACCACAGAGTTACCGCAGTTCCAAACAGGAAGACTGCAGTAGCCACAGGGCGGCGGAACGGATTTTGGAATTTGTTAACGCTTTCGATGAACGGAATCAAAATCAAGCCGAGGGGAACAGCGGCCATGCAAGCAATACCCAACAATTTGTTAGGCAAAACGCGCAAAAGTTGGAACACCGGCCACAAATACCATTCCGGTAGAATTTCTAGCGGAGTAGCAAAAGGATTGGCCGGTTCGCCAATCATAGCCGGGTCTAGTACGGCCAAACCTACGCATAGGGAAATTGTTCCCATGATGACTATAGGGAAAACGTAGAGCAAGTCATTGGGCCAAGCTGGTTCGCCGTAATAGTTGTGACCCATGCCCTTAGCGAGCTTAGCGCGTAGCGCCGGATCGCTCAAATCTGGTTTTTTGAGAATAGACATAGTAAGAGTGTTCTCCTTTTATTTTTACCCGGGCTTGGCATCTTGCTGTATTCGTTAGTCTGAATCAGCGGCGCGATCGGGCTGTCAATAAATATCATGAGTGATGAATTCTGAATTTTCAACCCAAAATTCCGCAGGGGGCAAAAAAATATCGCCCCTACAACTCAAAACTTACAACGGGCCCGAAATGCCTTGCTTGCGAATCATCAAGAAGTGAGCCAGCATGAAGACTACAATCAGCCAAGGCAGCACGAAAGTGTGCAAGCTGTAGTAGCGAGTCAAAGTGCCTTGACCGACGCTGACACCGCCGCGTAGAAGTTCTACCAGCAAAGAACCGACAACCGGGATGGCTTCGGGGACACCGGAAACGATTTTAACGGCCCAGTAACCGACTTGATCCCAAGGCAGCGAGTAGCCTGTCACACCGAAAGAAACGGTGAGGACTGCCAAGATTACTCCTGTCACCCAGGTTAATTCGCGGGGCTTTTTGAAGCCGCCGGTCAGGTAAACCCGGAAAGTGTGCAGAATCATCATCAGTACCATCATGCTGGCAGACCAGCGGTGGATGGAGCGGATCAGCCAGCCGAAGTTGACCTCATTCATCAGGTATTGCACTGAAGAAAAAGCTTCTGCTACCGTTGGACGGTAATAGAAAGTCATGGCGAAGCCGGTGGCAAATTGGATCAAAAAGCAAACTAAGGTAATTCCGCCCAAGCAGTAGAAGATATTGACGTGGGGGGGTACGTACTTAGTGGTGATGTCGTCGGCGAGCGCCTGAATTTCCAGGCGTTCCTCAAACCACTGGTAGGTTTTTGAGTCGGTGATTTGTTTAGAAAACATGGAGCCAGAATTCCTAAAAGAATATTGCTGTGGTTGAGGTAAGCGGGCAGCAGCCACAATGTTTTTTGTCGCCCCGCCCCGAGCAGCTTGCTTTTATTAGCAAATGGCTGAGGCTATTTTAAAATTTGGAGCTTGCGAAAGGAACTCTGCATTGTGCGATCGCCCGCGAGCGCTGGGCAATTCAGCGGTCGCTTGTTCCTGCTCGCTGGCGTTGCCCGATCGAATTCCAGACTATGATAAAAAATGTAACATAATTGCTGTGCAGAATTCACGCAGCGATCGCTTTTTTCTTCGCCTCAAATAGCATTTTCTGCAAGCTCAACATCCGCCCCTACTAGGCAGATAGCCAATAACAGGGCCCAAGACCGCAGTCCGGGTCGGTCAGCGACTCTCTGGCTCGTGAGTTTTAATTTTCCTGATAAAACTTCACTAATTTTTACAATTAAATGTTAAATTTAAATACTTTTTTGTTCGCAGCGTACATTTGACGCGGATTTGACGAGTCCTGAATGTCTGGGGGAGAGTTGACCGCGCAAAAGGTTAAAAGCCTACAAATTAAAAATGCAAGAGATGCCATACTTGCCTATCTTTTACACAAAAATCATGCACAGACGAGTTTTTCAGACTGCAATTTTACTCTTTTTCCAAGTCGCCCTGGTTCTGGGCGCGTGGACACAGCCTGCGGCGGCCCTAACTTCAGAACAGCAGCTTTTGAGCGAAGCTTGGCGAATTGTCAACCGCTCTTACGTGGACGACAGCTTTAACTCTAAAAACTGGTGGTCGATCCGCCAACAAGCTGTCAAGCAGCCGCTCAACGACAGAGAGCAGACTTACACGGCGATTCAAGGGATGCTGGCGAATCTCGACGATCCTTTTACTCGACTGCTGAAACCCGAACAGTACCGCAGTTTGCAGGTCAACACTTCGGGAGAATTGACTGGTGTGGGGCTGCAAATTGCGATCGACTCCCAGACAAATACCCTGACAGTGCTGGCTCCTTTGGCTGGTTCGCCGGCGGATCGAGCCGGCATTCAACCGCTCGATCGCATCTTGAAAATTGATGGCACTGCCACGTCAGAATTGAGCCTAGACGAGGCAGCAACTCGAATGCGCGGCCGCGCCGGTACTGCCGTTACCTTGACCTTGGGGCGCGAAGGAAGAGACGTTCCTGAAGATATTGAGTTGGTGCGCGATCGGATTGAACTCCACCCGGTTTACGCCGAATTGCAGTCTGGCCCAGACAATTTACCGCTGGGCTACATTCGCTTGAGTCAATTCAGCGCTAATGCTACTGAGGAAGTCGCCGGCGCGATCGACAGTTTGGAAAAACAAGGAGCCGCCGCCTACATTCTCGATTTGCGTAACAATCCGGGCGGACTGTTGCAAGCAGGAATTGAAATTGCGCGTCTGTGGCTCGATTCCGGGACGATCGTCTACACCGTAAACAGACAAGGCATTCTCGGCAGTTTTGAAGCCTATGGAGGGGCTTTGACGGCAGATCCGCTAATTGTTCTGGTCAACAAAGGAACGGCCAGCGCTAGCGAAATTTTGGCTGGTGCGCTGCAAGATAACGGCAGAGCTCAATTGGTCGGAGAAAAGACTTTTGGCAAAGGGCTGATTCAGTCTTTGTTTGATTTGTCTGACGGTTCCGGGTTGGCGGTGACTGTCGCTAGGTACGAGACGCCGAACCACACGGATATTAACAAATTGGGGATTTCGCCCGATCGCGTAGTGCCGCTACAGCCGATTGCGCGCGATCGAATCGGCACCGAAGCAGACTTGCAATATCAAGCTGCACTGCAACTATTGAAGGCAAAAACCGTGATTGCCAAGTCATTAGTCAGTAGTCAGTAGTCATTAGTCAGTAGTCGGTAGTCAGTAGTCAGTAGTCGGTAGTCAGTAGTCAGTAGTCAGTAGTCAGTAGTCAGTAGTCAGTAGTCGGTAGTCAGTAGTCAGTAGTCGGTAGTCAGTAGTCAGTAGTCAGTAGTCATTAGTCAGTTGCTAGTTGCCGACCGCCAACTGCCGACTGCCAACTGCCGACCCCCAACTCCCTTAAGGTTGGGGGGTGGAGTCTTCGACTTCTGGTGTCGGGGACTCTTGCAAAATCACCTGACGCTGCTGGGGATCCATTCGATTGCTTTGCTCTTGCATCACAGTTTTAGCAAGACTAGGGTCAAAAGAGCGGTTAAAGTCCGATCGCGACTTATCTACTCGCCCTTGGGTAAGATTGACTTCAGCTTGAATTTCGTGCAACTTTTCTTGCACTGCCCGGAAGTGAGGTAAAAGCTGAATCACAGCAGAAGTCGCACAGACTGAAAGTACAATGTTGACTGCTAACTTAACTCCACTTTCGGCGGCGAGCGTTTGATGAGGGTAGGAACGCTGGCGCTTGCTGTTGCGACGAGGAGTAACCCGAGGGGGAGTTTTTACAGGACGCAGTGGGGTAACGGTGGGTTGAATTGCTTGCATAATTTTTTTTCAAATACCTGAGACTGAAGTTTTAGAGCACAAACCGTGCAAATTCCGAGCTTAACGCACACCCGCCCCTGTTCGTGACGGTGCCGGCAGCCAAAATTTTTGAGACTGGGTAACGCTTGAGGACAGAATTGCACAATAAAAATGCCTGCCCTTGCAGTTTCCTCTTGCTGACCACAAACAATCTACTCCACGGTGGCAGCAATTGTCTGTAATTTGAAGATTTAACTACTCGGACAGGCATTTTACGATTCGCGACTGGTGTCTAGAAACTACTTGTACAGTTCAGTTGACAGCCGGAAAGCCAAGATTCCAGGAATCAAAGCAATTACGAGCGCTACGTAGACTTGGGTATCTGTTAAAGACATATTCGGAAAACTCCTTTTCGCGGGCACGAGCTTTCACCAATTTGAGACAAATTGGCACTTTTGGGAATCGTTTGTTACAACTTGAAATATATTTGGTGCGTTTGGGGATGAGTGTCCGAGTGTCCGAGAGTGGGCAGATGGGGAGATGGGGAGATGGAGAGATGGGGAGATGGGGAGATGGGGAGGGGGAGATGGGGAGATGGGGAGATGGGGAGATGGGGAGATGGGAGTCGGAAAAATCTTCAGGCTTGACTTTTAGGCTCAACATCGATAGGTTAAATCCGTTAAATCCCTTAGAGAATCCGTTGCCGAACTTGCTTAAGCGCGATCGCCCGCGACAAATTTACCGTCATAGGTTAAGATAAGTGAAGGTGACACTAATTTTAAATAGAGCCGGTGATTTGTGCTGCGCTCTTAGCTTGCAAATCTTAGGTGCAGAAAATAGTTAATGATAGATCAATTTCTTGAAGGTTCGCCCAATTTGGGAGTTGATACCTTTTTCTTATTGTTAGTTTTGGTGGCTTTGGAGGCTGTACTTTCCGCTGACAACGCGATCGCCTTGGCATCTATTTCTAAAGGTTTGGAAGATCCAAAACAACAGCAACAGGCTCTCAATTACGGTTTAATAATTGCTTTTGTACTGCGAGTAGCACTAATTCTAACAGCGACTTGGGTGATCAAGTTCTGGCAATTTGAACTGCTGGGGGCGCTGTACCTGCTGTGGCTAGTTTTCCAGCACTTCTCATCGAATCCTGATGCCGATGGAGAACATCACGGGCCCAGATTTGGGTCTCTGGTGCAAGCAATTCCAGTGATTGCTATGACAGATTTAGCATTTTCTTTGGATAGCGTTACTACTGCGATCGCAATTTCTGACAAAATCTGGCTGGTGGTTGCTGGAGCCACAATTGGAATTATCGCCCTGCGATTTATGGCGGAATTATTCATCCGCTGGCTCGATGAGTTCGTACACCTAGAAGATGCTGGCTACATTACAGTTGGCTTTGTGGGAATGCGATTGTTGGTGAGAGTAATTGACGACAGTTTAGTACCTCCGCAGTGGCTGCTAATTTCCTCTATCGCCTTGATGTTTATTTGGGGATTTTCTAAACGCACTCCCGAAGCGTTGGAGATTGCAGAATCTCAGACAATAGCTCTAAGTCAGCCGGATTCAGAAGTCGTATTGCCGGAATCGCCAGCAGAGAAGTCCGAAGTTTAACTAGACAGCATATTCTATAGCATTTCTCCTTAATGTGAGTTGCTCTTGTTCGATCGGGTATGGATCACCCGATCGCTTTTTCGTACTTCACAACGCTTGAAAACCGCTATAGATATAGAAACCGGGTTTTTTAGAGTGTTGGGCTTGTCAACGGATGGGCGATCGGTAAACCCCGTTTCTGGGATCGACTGTAACGCATTTAAATTATACGTGCTGCGCGCAGTCGGAGCAACGGCCCGCTCATTGTTCGATCGTTTTTTGTCAGATAATTTAAATGTCGCAATAGCTTGCTGCACCAACATGGAATCTGCTGTATTACCTGCGTGCGATCGACCATTATTCCCCTAGAAGGTAGCTTCGCGCCCGATAATGCACGCTAGCACCATCCAAAAGAGTACCAGCAAAGTCAGACTCATCACACCCACCAGATGATCGAACTCCTCAGCTACACGCGGCAGAGCGATCGCTAACCGTTTAATAAATAAAACATAAATCAGCCAACCAATCGCGATCGTCAGCAGTGCTTTGATGATTGTCTCAATCGTATAAGCATCTAAATACACCACATTTGCGATAATTAGCCCGCTAATTAAAAGTGCTATCGCCGGCCACAATCCAGGCTGGACTTTCTGTTTTTCTCCACGCGGGATAAAGATAAATTTGGCGAAGGATATAGCTGTACCAACTGCGGCAATCTTCATCGGGATTACCTGCCAAGCTGCTAGATTTTTGATTGTCAATGCTTTAGCCCCAAATCCTGCCAACAACGGAAAGCCAGAAATCGAGAGACTGGCGATAATTAGGGCAATCCAAAGGTTAGAATCTATGGGTTTATATTGCAATTCCTTAAGGTTCCGACTTGGTAAAGAACCTGACATTAAAAATAGACTTGATTTAACCAAACCGTGAGACATTGCATAAAATCCCCCTACTGCAGGTGCTGCGAGAATAAAGCCTAACTGGGAAATTGTATGAAAAGCCAGCATCCGTTTTGTATCTTTTTCAAATACGGCATAAAATACCCCCATCAAGGCTGTTCCTACGCCAAAAATCCTGACGATAGTATCAATTTCATCCGAAACCAAAGCACAGCGCAAGAGAGGTAAAATACTGGCTTTGATGACAATTCCTGATAGTAATGCTGAGACTGAGGTTTCTGATTCTGAGTGAGTTAGCGGCAGCCACAATCCCGATACAAAAATCCCCCCTTTAATCAACAATCCTAGAAATATCAGGGCTAAAGCTTCTGGCGGCGCACCTTTTAAACCCTCAAAACCAAAGGAATTATGGGTTTGATAGACTAGCACCGCGCCCACCAGATAAAATAGCATGGCGGTGTTAGTGATAAATAGATAGCGCAAGGCTACCCATAAAGAGCGATCGGTGCGAGGATAGGCAATTAAAAGAAAAGCCGCAATCCCGCTGACTTCTAGGGCGACATATAAACTGACAAAATCTGCACAGACAAACGGAGCATTTATACTGCCATGCAGAATAACCATCTGAGAGTAAAAGAAAGCTGTTTTACCGCTGTCCCAACAGTAGAAAATCACCGCAGCAGTTACGATCGCATTTGTTAAGATAAAGTAGGCGCTTAAATTATCTGCGACTAATTCGACACCGAAATTATCTAGTAACTTTAGTTTAACGGGTGACTGTTCGAGAAATAGCAGCAGCGCGTAGCCAGCCGAAACAAAGGTGATACCCAAGGCAAGATATTTGTCAAGCTTGGGGATGAGAGCAATCACGAACCCAATAAAAAATGGTAGTGTCAGCCAAGCGATCGTCAGGATATTCATTAAGGGGTTTTAGGGCGTGTTATTTTTTTCAATCGCATCAAAAACTGAATCAAAAAGTCGATCGGGGATGGAAATATGTTTGCCGGCGAGTTATATCATATCCGATCGATTAACCAGGTTCATAGTGCGGACTTTATTTATTGCGACTAATCCACCGGACAGGATTTTAGTCGATCGCCTTTTGATGAGAATGGTTTTACACAGTTGACAACAGACAACTCCAATAATTGTTGTAAAGCAGGCATCCTGCCTGCTCTTTACAGGCTTTTGAGGAGAAGTTTAATAGAGATTTATATTTTTCAAGTAGCCAGCATTTTAATCGCTCCTGCCAAGCAATTATGAATGCTACAATCACAACAAGCCGCGATAATGAATAAAAACTAACACCACCGCCCACGAACCCAAGGCAACTTTCAGCGCCACCAAAATATTCAACAAAGGAAGCAACCCACCACTAATTAATGCTCCAAACTCTCCATGCGGCAACTCTATCCCACATAAAGTTATCGCAGACAAAAGAATAAAAACTAGCACCGAAATCTTCTCCCATCTCGCCGCGTGCCATTTTTCATAAATCCGCTGCATCCACTCGGATGATGAAGTAATTGCTACTAAGCCGATCGCAGTTCCGCCCGCTACACCCGCTGCAAAACCGCCCCCCGGAGTCAAATGCCCCCGCAGTGACAATTCAATACTCACCAAAGCCGAAATAGTCGCTCCTAAACGAGATAAAATAATAGATGGTTGATCCGTAAACTGATAAATTGTGCAGGACGGTCTTTCTGTCGCCAACAGAAATTTAGCTCCCATAATGGCGATCGTAAATACCACCACTTCAAAAATCGTGTCATACAGCCGATTTCTGAAAATAATCGCCGAGACTGCATTCGGAATCCCACTATCCTTGACAATCAATTCTACTATTGCCAATCCCGATACACCTGACGTTGGATTGGCAAAAAATAGCATTTTGATGTAAAGCAATATCCCCGCCGCAATGTAAACCCATTTCATTGAGAATCCTCCCCTGAACCTGAAGCAAGTTTATAATCTAGACTCGTGTTTATTGATGAAATTTCAGGCTGCATGATGTCATACAGCCGCTGGATTCTCGTGACAGTTAGATAATGTTTTGTTTCTGCCCCACCCGCGGCATCACTATCTAGCACAGGCACACAAGTTGCATGAATTTCTTTCTCCATCAGGGCGCGGTGTAAAGCCTCCAAACTTGTAAAAGGTACTACCTCAATGCGGAGATAATACTTGCTAAAAATTCTGCGAAAATCCTTCATCAAGGAGTTAAAATCGCGGGGACTCTCTACCGTCAACATTACTTTTAAAACATCGCCCTGAGACTCGACTTTCTCCTCTTCCAACACGCCCAAACGCATCACCAAGGACGATCGCACCGCCACCGCATAAAGCGTTATTGCCAGCATCGTACCCATCAATGCTTCTGTCAAAGCCACATCCGCAGCCCCAAACACTGAATAGATCAACGCTGCGATCGCACCTAATATGCCCCGAATGACTAGGGCGTGGTAGGGATTCACCTGAACTACTACCATACAAGCAGCCAAGGGCAACAGTGCAGTTAAAATATAAATGTAGCTATCATCATTCATAATATCTCCGGTGGAAACTCCGTCTGATTTTCTTCCCCGTCACTCGAACAGTGTGCAAAAACATACCCCAGCATTGTATTCCAAATTGCTAAGGAAATAATCGCCAAAATTAGCAGTGGCCATTCACTTGGTATTTGTAGCAGCAGCGCCACGAGGATCGCCATCGATCCCAAGGTATCGGAAACTGAAAGACTGTGTAACTTAAATAATACCGATCGCTTGCCCAGTAAGTGAGAAGTTCCCCAGAACCAGAAGAATACTCCTACAACCATCAAGACATAACTCAAAATATCGATCATAGGTCGTCCAGCCGTTTTATGATATGTGCCAGCAGCATTAATCCCGCATTTCCTACAGTGAGGATAATCGCCCCCACAACACCAATCATCCAATCGTCGCGCAAGACAGATATGAACAAAGTCATAATTCCTGCCTTTGTGGAAATACTGGCCAAAGCCAGCATTTTCTGCCAAATATTATCATCCTTCCATGCCTCGTACATGGGGATGAGCATAGCTGCAATCATAGCAATTAGTAACAAGTTCATGGATTTTCCCTCGTCGGCAGAACCCTGTGGACTTCGTAGGAACCTGCGTGGTTGTGTCTCACAACAATTGTTTTGGGTGTAAAGGTAATCACAAATACATCCAAAAATATCATGATCGGCGACCTTTTGAGTTTTACCCGTTCCAGAATCATGTCTTCTCCGTTGTGGGGATTTACAATAATTTCAAAGGCTTCAATGTATGCTACTGGAATCGCAATCAGAATTTTTTTAATTATTTTTAGCCAATCCTTAAACCTTTCCGGGGATGTATAGCCACGGGGGAGGAGAAAGGCAATCAGCACACCAATGATGATATTTGCTACGCTCAGATCGGAAGTCAGCAAAAACCAAATCGTCAATCGTAATATCAAAGATCCAATCATGCTAATGCCATCCAAAAGAGTACGATCAAACTTAGACTCATCACACCGATCAGATGATCGAATTCCTCAACTACACGCGGCAGTGCGATCGCCAACCGTTTAATAACTAAAACATAAATCAGCCACCCAATCGCGATCGTGCCAATGGCTTTGATGATGCTCTCAACCGTATAAGCTTCTAAGTACACCACATTTGCGATAATTAGCCCGCTTGTTAAAAGTGCGATCGCTAGCCACAAACCGATTTTGATTTCTTGTTTTTCTCCACGGGGCAGAAAGATGAATTTGGCGAAGGCTATGGCTGTGCCTGCGGCGGCGATATTCATGGCGATCGCCTGCCAAGGTGCTACACTTTTTAATGTCAACACTTTAGACCCAAATCCTGCCAACAAAGGAAAGCCAGAAATCGAGAGACTGGCGATAATTAGGGCAATCCAAAGGTTTGGATCTATCGGCTTAGATTGCAGTTCTTTGAAGTTTCTACTTGGTAATGAGCCTGCAATTAAAAATAAATTTGATTTCACTAAACCGTGAGCCAGCGCATAAAATCCCCCTACAGCCGGTGCTGCGAGAATAAAGCCTAACTGGGAAATTGTGCTGAAGGCTAACATCCGTTTTGTATCTTTTTCAAAGATGGCATAAAGTACCCCCATCAAGGCTGTTCCTACGCCAAAAATCCTGACAATATTACCAAGCTCGTCGGAAATTAAAGCACAGCGCAAGAGAGGTAAAATACTGGCTTTGATGACAATTCCTGATAGTAATGCTGAGACTGGGGTTTCTGATTCTGAGTGAGTTAGCGGCAGCCACAATCCCGATACAAAAATCCCCCCTTTAATCAACAATCCTAGAAATATGAGGGCTAACGCTTCTGGCGGCGCACCTTTTAAACCCTCAAACAGAAAGGAATTATGGGTTTGATATACTAGCACCGCGCCCACCAGATAAAATAGCATGGCGGTGTTGCTGATAAATAGATAGCGCAAAGCTACCCATAAAGAGCGATCGGTGCGAGGATAGGCAATTAACAGAAAAGCAGCAATCCCGCTGACTTCTAGGGCGACATATAAACTGACAAAATCTGCACAGACAAACGGAGAATTTATACTCCCATGCAGAATAACCATTTGAGAGTAAAAGAAAGCTGTTTTATCGCTGTCCCAACAGTAGAAAATTACCGCAGCAGTTACGATCGCATTTGTTAAGATAAAGTAGGCGCTTAAATTATCTGCGACTAATTCGACACCGAAATTATCTAGTAATTTTAGCGTTAAGGGTGACTTTTCCAGAAATAGCAGCAGCGCGTAGCCAGCCGAAACAAAGGTGATACCCAAGGCGAGATATTTGTCAAGCTTTGGGATGAGAGCAATCACGAACCCAATAAAAAATGGTAGTGTCAGCCAAGCGATCGTCAGGATATTCATTAATGGGTTTTAGGGCGTGTTATTTTTTTCAATCTCGTTGGTTTCCAATGTGGGATTATCTCGTGCTAACTTCATCACACCAACGAGCATCAGGGCTTGAATTGAAAAACCGATGACGATCGCCGTTAAGATGATCCCCTGGGGGACTGGATCGGCGTAAGCTCTATTTTTGACTTCTCCCATAATTGGGGTGAACAAGCCATTGAGGGATGCAATCACCACATAATAGGCAATTACACCGGTGCTCATTACGTCCATAGAGACGATCTTCATTACCAGGTTTTTTTTAAGAATGATACCAAAAAATCCGCACAGTATGGTGGCAAATACGAAGGCTTCTAACACAGAAGTTTTTGTGGCTTAAGGTTTGGCGATCATCATACATTATTTATGTCTACTAAATGGGAAAAGCGTGTTAAATTGGAGTATCGATTACAATCAGGGCGATCGCGCTGGTGATACAGCGAAAGGGCGATCGCAATTTTTTATGTTGTCGCCAGACAGCGGGTGTTCTTTGCGTATTGCTATCAACTACCGCTCCAAACTCACACCGCGATATAGCTCCTCGATCGACACATCAAGCTGTATACTCTGAAAGATCACTCTATCTCCCGCACCATAAACTAGCGTTTCCCAACGTTCCCCGTTCTCATCTTGCACCTGACGGCGACATTCTACCCGCATCTCATCCTGGGATATTAAAACATATTCTTCCAAGGATTCAAGCTGTTGATAGTCTGCAAACTTATCGCTACAATCGAAGTTTTTAGTGGAAGGGGATAGCACTTCGGCAGTTAATTTAGGATAGCGCTTCACATAACGATCGTTGCGATCGCGCGGATCGCAGGTGACAAAGGCATCTGGATAGTAGAAAAACGCATCGGCATAATTCACCTTGACATCACTGGAAAAAAACTGACAGTCGCCATCACGCAGGTGAAGATTAATTGCGGTTAAAAAATTAATACTGAGACGGCTATGATTATCGCTACTTCGGGCCATTGCGTAGACTAAACCGTGCCGATATTCATGTCCGATGATATTATCGCGTTCGAGGGAAAGGTAATCTTGGGGGCTAAATCCAGACGGAATCGCAATTATGATGTGGGAGAGAAAATCAATAGTGTAATTGTAGCGAGTTGGGTTTCTGAAACTGCTGACAATGGATTTAATGGTACAGCCAGTTGTTCGGGCGCTGACGCTCGCGACTATTTGACATAGATAGTTTGAGCGGTAGAGAGAATTTCAAAGGCGACGAATCCAGTTGGAACTGCGCTCGATCGCCTGTTTACTGATTAAATCAACTGGTCTGCTTAGCAGTGCTTCTAGTTCTTCCTGCATTTGGGCGCGATCGAGTAGACTCCAGTTGGCTGTGGGGGCAAAAGCAACTAGGATATCGATGTCGCTTTCTGCATGAAAGTCATCATTTGGTAATTAGTAATTGGTAATTGGTAAGACGGAGAATGAGCGTTAAACTCCCCCTAATATTCTTCACGAAGTCAGTATCTTCTCAATACGCCGATCGGGGATCAGCCACACGATCGCAACTAAAACATACAGCATGAAAGCAAACAACGAGTTCACAAAGGAAAGCAGGATTGCTGCTGCATAAATCACTACTGATACCTTACCCTTAAAGTCTCGCCCAAGTGCAATTGCCAGAGTAGAATCTTTACCGTGGTGAGAAATAAGGACACGAGTAAGAATGAAATAAGCGATCGCAGCCAACAACAGCACAGTGCCATAAAGCGCAACTGGCCAGGCGGCGAAGTGGTTCTCGCCTGTCCAGGCAGTGACAAAGGGAATCAGTGACAACCAGAACAGCAGATGCAGATTAGCCCACAAAACATTACCATTGACGTGCCGAGCCGCCTGTAACAAGTGATGGTGGTTGTTCCAGTAGATACCCAGATAAATAAAACTGAGTACATAGCTCAGAAATACTGGAACTAGCGGACGCAGCGCAGCTAAATCAGCTTGATGGGGCACTTTCAATTCCAGCACCATAATGGTGATGAGGATGGCGATTACACCGTCGCTGAACGCTTCTAACCTGCCTTTACCCATTTTTGTATATCCTCCTTTTCTGCTGGCGCTGGCGATCGCTTGTACTTCCAACAATAATTTAGCATAAGGTCGGTTGCAGTGATGTGTGATACCTCGATCGGCGATCGCTTGCACTTACCCACAAAGCCCACCATTTTGCTTGCCTAATCTCGGCTGAAAACAGATAACCTTAACGGACTTTTCGCTCATCTGTGGTTTAAGCAGTCGATCGGCACGACTTCTTGTAAATACCCGATCGAGCAACGAGTAGAACGGGAGAAGCAGTCGTTGAAAGAAAAAGAGCGATCGATTATGGAAGCGCGATCGCGGTTATTTGACATAAATAGTTTGAGCAGTAGAGAGAATTTCAAAGGCGGCGAATCCAGTTGGAACTGCGATCGATCGCCCTTTTAGTGATTAAATTAATCACTTTTGTTGCTGGGCTTACTAACTCGCCCTCACGGTTCATACGCCTCACTGCGATGGGCGATCGCGCCATAACAAATACCTGCACCACTTCATCGTCGATCGAGTAAATGACTCTGCAGTCCCCAATTCCGTAGCGATAGTACCCTGCAAAATCTCCTTTGAGGGCTTTAATATTAGGGTGCAACTGAGGAGTTTGTTCTAACTGCTCCAAACATCGGGCAATTTTCTTCGCTAGGGCTTTGTCAGCATTGACATAAACCTTTTGAGCATCAGGATGGAGAACAACTTCATACATCGGAGCGAAGACTTCTCCAGGTTGTGTAATCAGTTTTAGGGGTTGCTTGATTTTGCTTAACTCGCTCTAGCAATCCAGAAATTGCCAAAAGTTCTTGAGTTGCAGCTTCGCTTTCAGTATTTGCTAAGTAACCCGCAAAATCAGCAAGCACTTGTAATCGTTCTGGTGATAGTTGCTGGAGTAGGTCATTAAGCTGGCGGTGTAACTCTGTCACAGATATCAAATCTGCTGAGGAGCGATCGTTCATTTGGGAATTATCCGTGCTTTTTCCTCATTTTACCGCAGAGGATTTTTGTTTGTCAATCCCACTGGCGATCGCAAACTAGCCAAAGTTTACTCATCAAAATCGACTGCTAGATTCTGTATTTCTTCTTCTCAATGTAATCATCAATATTATTCAGCAGATGAGTTAGATATTTTACCAATTTATCTTTGTCATCAACTAACTTGCTCCAAAGTATTTGACTCGAAGCATCACAAAACGAAACATTTCCATGTGCCAAATCACATCGAATCTTAACCACAAAATTCAGAATGTCATCTATTTCTCTACTCCCAACTCCTAAATTTCCAAAGAAGCCATACATATCTATGAGTTCTTTGATAGTTTTAGCATCCAAATTTCCCGATATGGGAATATTAGATGGATCTAACAAAACCATCTCATCATCCAAAACCGATTTAATTAATTCCTGAAGATTGTCAGCTACGTTATCCTTTTTGATATATGAGTCTCTGAAACTTTTACTTTTATCGTTCAGCAACCACAATCTCTTTATTTTCGGACTTAAATCTTTATAAGTTAATTGCTCGACTAAAATAACATCATGAATGGCAGTTATACCATTTCTGATAGAAGATTCGACAAGATTGTATAATAGCAAGTAACAATGAGACTGCAAGATTTTTTTGATGTCGCTATCAACAATATATTCACCTGATGGGAAGATGATTGATTTAGCAGACAATGCACCAAGTTGTTCGATTTTATCTACTAATTCAAAATATTTCTGGATTTCTGCCACTCGCCTGTTAAAGTCTTTAATGAACTCTTTCATAGGCTTTGACTTAAAAGCTTATCCTTAGCATAGTCAATTCTTGGTTTCATATTCTCAGGCTTATGAGTTTGGTGGCAGACTATTAGAATTAGGAGTTAGATCGAGATTACTGGTGTTGATGCGATAGAAAATTTCACTCCTTACTTTCTCATCAGCCTTGTCTGACAGAATTATCATTCTAAGCGTAGTATATTTAAACTTTCTTTGGCGTGAGGGTGCGAGATCATTAAAATAGGAACCATTTAGAGAATCTAATGTTTGGAGATTACTCAATTGCAACTGATTTGTCATAAAAGCTGCAAGAGTCCTCACCCTCTGAGAGCCATCCACAATTTCTAGTCTTCCAGTTTCATAGATTTCTACGACAATCATGGCAGCAATAGGCACACCAAGAATAATGGATTCAATGAATCGAGATTGATGATTAATATCCCATCTCAAGTTTCTGTGAAATTCAGGGATATAAATCTCACTGAGTCCTCCATCATCTTGTTCCAGGTATTTATCGACTATGAATTCGATGGTGTATTCTGTGGTATAGTAGTCAATCTTTTGCTTTATTTCGTCAATCTGCTCTTCGGCGATATTGATGATGTCTTGCCTAATTGCTTGAGACATAAGAACCTGCGTCTATAATAACAAGGACATAAAAAGATACTCCAACTTTTGTTGGTATCTATATTATAGTACATTGCGAAGACTTTTCCAGTTTGTGCAATCAGTTTTAGGGGTTGCTTGATTTTGCTTAACTCGCTCTAGCAATCCAGAAATTTCCAAAAGTTCTTGAGTTGCAGCTTCGCTTTCAGCATTTGCTAAGTAACCCGCAAAATCAGCAAGCACTTGTAATCGTTCTGGTGATAGTTGCTTGAGTAAGTCATTAAGCTGGCGGTGTAACTCTGTGACAAATATCAAATCTGCTGAGGAGCGATCGTTCATCTGGGAATTATCCGTGCTTTATTTCTAATTTTACCGCAGAGGATTTTTGTTTTTAAATCCCACGGGCGGTCGCTATTTCAATCAATTAAATCTTTGTGTATTACAATATTACCTCAGTATTATATTAATTTGTTTCATAAAGAACATAACGAACAACGGCCCCTTCATACTCAATTTTTACAGCAGATTGCCATAGCATTTCTTCTGACCAGAAAGGTTCATCATAGTAAACTATCTCTAATGACAGGCAGGACAAATTTTCTGCGAGGATTGCTTCAGGCGATAAAGGTTCGTCGTATGATATATCGTTAGAAATATCTCTAGACCAAGGAGGCGGAGGCTCACCTGTAATGTATTGATAGTCCTGATTGGTGAATTGTTTTTCTCTCCATTTCACTGCTCGATCGGAGAACAAATCTGTTGCGCCGATAAACTCACCTCGCTCGGAAAAAATTTCGATAAAGCTAGTATTGTTTTCCCAACCATCATCACACAAGCCTGCAACGAACAAAAAAATTGTGTCTTGTCCAGCGATCGGAATCTTTACCAGACATAATTCACTAAGCGTCCACTGGGAATACCAGAAGTGACGCTCGAAAGCATCAGAAACAGCTTGAGGAATATTCTGCTGCGCTCTTTGGATTTCTACACAATCAAAACCTGAACTAACAAACTTTGCCAACAATTTAAGACTGGCAATTTTTTGATAAATCGGGCAAACGTCAGGGCATTTATTACAAACTACTGTCTCGTATAAAGTCACTTCAGGGTTCGCTTTCCAAAACTGCTCGTAAAACTGCCTGACGGCAAACTTTCTTTCATCTAAATCCATAACCATGACTATTTTTACTCTCCGATCGATCGAAAGACAGGCGCGGCGAAGATGGGATGAGAATTGGAAAAATGGGTGTGCGTGCGATCGCGTTGAGCGACTGCAATGGGCCCAGCGGAATTACGATCCGGTACAGCGCCCTATTATTCCCTGATAGTTTATTGAGAGAGTTTTGCTTGAAGAGCCTGAAATATTTGTTCTAGCTCAACCCTTGCTTCAAGTTGAAGTCGATATTACCACAAGTAAGCTTAAATCCCCATCAGCGCTAAACTAAGTTAGGTAAACGATCTTATATACTCATGACTATTTTTACTCTGCGATCGATCAAAAAAGACTTCGGCATCAAGGAACTCTTGACAGATGCCAGTTTCAGCCTCGATGAAGGCGATAAAGTCGGACTCATCGGCACCAACGGTTCCGGGAAATCCACCCTGCTGAAAATGATTGCCGGTATGGAGTCGATCGACTCTGGCGATCGCTGGGTCAATCCAGGGTCTACAATTGTCTATCTCCCGCAACAGCCCGATTTAGACGAAAATCATACGGTTTTAGAGCAAGTATTTGCCGACAGCGGCGAACAAATGGCTTTAGTGCAGGAATACGAGGAAATTTCCGATCAATTGTCCCACGGAAAAGGCGATACAGACAAGTTGATGGCGCGTTTGTCTGCGGTGTCCGAACGCATTGATCAGGTGGATGCGTGGGATTTGGAAACCAAGGCGAAATTGATTTTGACTAAGCTGGGAATTGAGGATTTTGATGCGAAAATTTCTGATTTGTCCGGCGGCTACCGCAAGCGAATTGCTTTAGCAACGGCTTTACTTTCCGAACCCGATGTGTTGCTGATGGATGAACCGACAAACCACTTGGATGCGCTGTCTGTCGAGTGGTTGCAGAACTATTTGAACGGCTATCGCGGTGCACTGCTGCTGATTACGCACGATCGCTATTTTCTCGATCGCGTTACCAATCGCATCCTGGAGATCGATCGCGGCGACCTTTACAATTATGCTGGAAATTACGCTTATTACTTGGAGAAAAAAGCCCTAGCTGAAGAATCCGCCGCCAGCACTCAGCGCAAATTCTCGGGAGTATTGCGGCGCGAGTTAGAATGGCTCAAAAAAGGGCCGAAGGCGCGCAGTACCAAGCAAAAAGCCCGGATAGATCGCATTAAAGACATGAGAGCAGAGGAATTCAAAACAGCCAACGGCAAAGTCGAAATTGCGACAGCGGGCCGCCGGATTGGTAAGAAGGTGATTGAGTTACTGAATATCAGTAAAGCTTACGACGATCGCACTTTAATTAAAGATTTTACCTACAATTTCACTCCCGAAGACCGGATTGGAATTATTGGCTGCAACGGTGCGGGAAAATCGACGCTGATGGATATCATCACCGGACGCATTCAGCCGGATTCGGGTACTGTCGAAATTGGCACAACCATTCATATCGGTTATTTCGACCAACATTCAGAGGATTTGACGCCGAATGAAGACCAGCGAGTTATTGAATACTTGAAAAGTGTGGCGGAATTGGTAGAAACGGCCGATGGAGAAATCATTACCGCTTCTCAAATGTTGGAAAAGTTTCTGTTTCCGCCGAACCAACAGTATGCACCGATTAACAAACTTTCCGGCGGGGAAAAGCGCCGGTTATTTCTGTTGAAAGTGCTGATGAGTGCGCCAAACGTGCTGATTTTGGACGAACCGACAAACGACCTGGACGTGCAGACTTTGGCGGTTTTGGAGGATTATCTCGAAGATTTTAACGGCTGCGTGATTGTAGTTTCGCACGATCGCTATTTTCTCGATCGCACAATTGACATGGTTTTCGCCTTGGAACCAGGAGGCAATTTGCGTTTGTATCCCGGCAATTACTCGGTGTATTTGGACTATAAAAAAGCCGAAGAAGCCAAGGAAGTGCAAGAACAAAAAGAAAAAGAAAAACTTGCACGCACCGCAGCATCTAACAACTCAAAACCCAAAGCTGTCACTTCAAAATCTACCAAAGTTTCGTTTAATGATAAGCGGGAATACGAGCAGTTAGAGACTAAAATTCCGCAGTTGGAAGCTGAGAAAGCAGAGATTGAGAAGATTTTGTCTAACAATGCTCCGAGCGGGTTTGCTGAGGTGAAGAAATTATCCGATCGTTTGGCGAAATTGACTCAAGAGATCGATCGGGCGACGGAGCGCTGGTTGGAATTGGCTGAACTGGTGAGTTAATTTTAGTTGTCTGAGTGTTGTGTTCAGCTCCTGTTAACAATGACAGGAGCTAGAGGAATTATAAGTGAAAAAAGCCCATGCTGAAACGAATATATATTAACAATTTTCGCTGTTTGGTAAACTTTGAACTGCATTTTGATGCAATTAATCTATTTCTCGGTGCTAACGGCTCGGGTAAATCAACAGTTTTTGAGGTGTTGCAGAAAATCCAAGCATTGGTTAGCGGCGACAGTAAGGTAGAAGGAATTTTCAAACCAGCGGACTGCACCCGCTGGCAAATCTCACAAATTCAGCGTTTCGAGCTAGAAATTATCGGTAATGGCGGCTGCTACATATATCAATTACAAATCGATGACTATCGAGATAAATGTCGTGTTAGGTACGAGAGTCTGCTCTTTGATAACCAGCCTTTACTACAATTTGAATTCGGCGAAGTTCAACTCTATCGAGATGATTATTCACCGGGCCCGAAATACCAGTTTGACTGGTCGCAATCTATTCTGCCTTCATTAATGCCAAGAAACGACAACACGAAGTTAACTTGGTTTAGAGAACGGATGGCGCGATTTATCATCGTGCAAGTTGTACCCAGCTTGATGGTTGATGAAAGTAGCCAAGAACAAAGGCGTTTGACTCCTAAGATGGAAAATTTTGTTTCTTGGTATCGCTACTTATCTGAAGACCAAGGTAAAGTTGCTGAGATTGGAAATATTTTAAGAGATGTTTTGGATGGATTCAAAAGTTTTAAGTTTGAGCGAGTAAGCGAAGATAATTTGGTGTTAAAGCTGCGGTTTTCCCGAGAAACAGATAACAGCAAGCCAATTGAATATCGTCTCAGAGAATTGTCGGACGGACAAAAAACATTAGTGGCTTTATACGCGCTGATTTACGGCAGCAAATCTGAAGATTATACCTTGTGGATTGATGAACCGGAAAATTTTTTAGCATTGCCAGAAATTCAACCCTGGCTGATTGAGATTTATGACCTTTGTAGCGAAGGAAAACTTCAAGCATTACTAATTTCTCACCATCCTGAGTTAATTAACTACCTTTTGGCTTCACCGATTGGCTATTGGTTTGAGCGTCAAAGCAATGCTGCTGTTCGAGTCAAACGAATTAGCAGTGAAGTAGCTGAAAATTCTGGATTGCCAGTTTCTGAACTAATTGCACGGGGATGGTTGAATGAGTCAGCGTAAAGTTCAGATTGTCATTCTCTGCGAGGACAGACAGCAGGAGGTTTTTGCGCGTTATTTTCTAAAAAAACGAGGTTTTACAGGTCTATTTCGGGCTAAAATTTGTCCGAAAGGTAGCCAATCAGGAGAACAATATGTACGCAGTCAGTATCCGGTGGAAGTGAAAGCTTATCGACAGAAGAAAAACCGGGTGTCGATTGGATTAGTCGTGTTAATTGATGCAGATACGGGTACGCTCGAAGCAAGACTCAATCAGTTAGCTAGTGTCCTTGATGAAAATGATCTGGAAAATAGGCGATCGAATGAAGCGATCGCGATTTTTGTTGCTAAGCGCAATATTGAGACTTGGATACACTATTTGCAGGGAGAAACCGTGAATGAGGAGACTGTTTATGCAAAATTTGAGAATAATGAGGCTGTTTGCAAAACCGCTGTTGAGGATTTAGCCGATCGATGTTATTCTCAGAGCTTACCAGAAGATGCGCCACGATCGCTTCAGGCAGCTTGTGAGGAATTACAGCGGTTGTTACCACTTGTGGAGCCATGAGTTATGAAAAAATTTGGAATTTGTGATTATTTTTAACCAAACAGACCAACAAATTTAAAACTGGTAAAAGTCTGAAATCCTTTTCAACGCTGCAATGCAAGCGGAAACAGCGGCAAAAACCCGCTTTTTTTGTGAGATCCTCAAGTAAAGCTTTGTGTCAAAAACTGTGAATGCCCGGAGGGTGGGGTTGACAAAAGCAGTAGAACGTGCATTAAAAGTCAGGGTAAGCGAGTAAGACTGACAGCAGAAAACAGGGGCGAAAAAAAACCAAAATACGCAAAACATCAAGTCGATCGGGCAAAGTAAATTGATTGACCACTAAAATATGGTGAGGTTAAGCTACAATTGACCTGTTCTGAGCAAAGAATTGGTCAACATCACAAGTATCTTGTAGAAGTCTGAACCAGACAATCTCAGGGTTGTCGAGCGGGAGCAAACAGAAAACTATGTCTCAAAAAGTAATCGCCAAACAGATGCCTTTGGAATCAACGTCAGATCCGATCGCCGTAGTGGCGACAGTCGAAAAAGTTCCAGCCGAAGCAGTGGCAGTTGAGTCCTACGCCGATCGGTTGATGGACGAACTGTTTGAAGGAGTCGATCGAGCCTGCGACGGCAGCGGTGGACTGCCAGCCGAGCCGACACGACCAGAATTCGTGGCGCTCAAATCGATCTCGGTACCTCAAATAGTTTTGTCGCAGTTGACACCCCAGTCTCCGCAAGCTAGCGAAAAAGACGTAGAAGCGCTCGCCCGCCAAGTCGCTCTAGAAACAACCAAAAAACAGCAGTCTAAACAATCATTCGACAAAATTCTGCTGGGAGCAGCATTTGGATCGCTGCTATTAGTCATGGGATTGTGGCTCGCCAGCAGGTCTGGACTGGTACGCTTGCCCGCCGCCGTCGCCCCCGCACCAGAAACGCCAACTGCAAGCGGGAAAACAACACCAGACACGCAATTTGTAGAATACGCGCAGCGCTCGCTAGTATCGATCGAACAAAACAAAGCACCCCAGTCCAAATCGCAACTTGCCGGACTTCCTGGAGCCGCCACACCAGGGACGCTGCCGAGCATTGCAATTTCCGGCGCGCCGCCACCAACCGCAGGTCTTTCCACAGCAGTCAACCGCATCGCTGATGCCCTAGAACAAGTCGCCGCGCAGCCGGGAGCACCCGCGCCCCAAGTCGTAGTCATCCCTCCCCCCGCTCAGGTGACGGTGGCTCCGGCTCCTCCAGCTCAGGTGACGGTGACTCAGGCTCCTCAAACCGTCGCAGGTTCTCCCTCGTCGGCTGCTTCAGTCTCGGGTAGGGCGATCGCAGCAGCCGGGAATCGAAGTCCCGTCGCCGCTGCCCCCGCCCAGTCGGAGGCTCCCCAGCCGAAGATTTTGGCTCGCGAAACCGAACCGGCACCAGCAGCAGGCCAATCTGCGCCGGCACCAGCAGCGAGGGAATCGGCACCAGCAGTCAGCAGCGCCTCGACTTCCGCGCACACGCTGGTGGGAATTTTGGAGTTGGGCGATCGATCTGCTGCTTTGTTTGAAGTAGACGGCGTAGCCCGCAGAATTTATGTGGGCGAAAGCATCGGCGCTAGCGGTTGGACTCTGGCAGAAATCAAAAATCAAGAAGCAGTGATTCGCAAGGGCGGAGATGTGCGATCGGTTTTTGTCGGTCAAAAGTTCTAATAGGTCATTAGTCATCAGTCATCAGTCATCAGTCATCGGTCATTAGTCATTAGTCATTAGTCATCTGTTACGGGTTGGTGATGGGTAATTGGGTAATCGGTAATTGGTAATTGGCAATTATGAGGCTGTACTTCACAAAGGTTGAAAACAGTTATATATAGGCTTTCTCAAAAAAGTGAGGTATGTAATAAGGCTTTAAAGTCCCGATATTCAGGGAATAGGAGTGCACCTCATCTTTTTAAGAAAAGCTATAATAAGCCACAACGAATGATTGATGACTAATGACTAATAACCAATAACGAATAACCAATAACGAATAACCAATAACGAATAACCAATAACCAATAACCAATAACCAATAACGAATAACCAATAACGAATAACGAATAACCAATAACCAATAACCAATAACTGAGGAATTATAAAAAAAATGGGCTTATTTGACGATTTCAGCCGCTTTCTAGAGACCAAATTAGAAGAATTTTTACGCAGCAATCCCCATCTGGAATTGCAAGCAATAGAAGAACAACTCAAGGAACAAGAAGAAGATACTCTGCGGCTGATTCTCGAAATCCAGAAACAAGAAAAAACACTGCAAGCAGAAATTCTCTCCGCCGCCCAAGAAATTCAACGCTGGAACGATCGAGCAAACAAAGCTAAAGCAGCTCAAAGGCTTGATTTAGCTCAAGCAGCCCAAGAGCGACAAGCGGCTTTGCTGCGTCAGGGAAATCAGCGCTGGGGACAAATGCAGGGCTGCAAAGAACGAATTGAAAGAGCAAAAGAACTGTACCGCCAAATTCAATTGCGGCGAAAAGAAGTTCGCTCAAAAGCAGCGGAAGCGGCTGTGGCCGCGGCCGCTCAAACTACTACTAAAGCAGAGCAGAATTGGGATACCAAGGGTTGGAATCAGAGTTATAATTATAACAGTTTTAATGCTGCAGACCCTCTCGAAGACAAGTTTCAACACTGGGAAGCTCAGGAAGAACTCGATCGCATGAAGCGCAATATAGGGAAGTAATATCAATTCCGGTTGCACTCATACATGACTGTTGAGTGTGGGCTGTTGGCTGTTTGTTAATCGAATCATCATATATTGTGGGGACAATTCATCGATTGTCCCTACAATATGTGATGCTAATTAATCGGTTTGCATCGCGCTACAGGAGAGTAAAATCCGTAGCAGTAATCAGGCTTGCGGGCACATTGCTCAGAGTCGCTAAGAGTTGACCCGAACCGGTAACTCGGATCAGAGTAGAACTATTCTCTGCAAAAATGCTCAACTGCGAGAAATTCAGACCACCCATTAAGCCGATCGAATCGAGGCCGTATTGAAAGTCTAAAATAGTCTCGCTGCCGAGGTCAATACCCAACATAAATCGATCGTTCCCAGTACCTCCAATCAGAGTATCATTCCCCTCATCTCCAAACAAGAAATCATCCCCAGCACCGCCAAGCAAACTATCCTCATCCTTGCCGCCGTAAAGAGTATCATTCCCAGCATCGCCATTGACGGTATCCTGACCTTCATTGCCAAACAGCAAATCGTTACCCAAACCGCCGCAGATTTGGTCTTGTCCGCCAGCAGAACCAATGGGAAGAGGGCTGCCAATATCTCCGTACACAGTATCTTCCCCGTCGCCGCAGCAGATAGTATCGTTGCCTTCATCGCCAAACAGCAGGTTGTTACCCGATTCGCCCAGAACTACGTCATCGCCCTTACCTGCCCGCACGGTATCATTACCGTCACCACCTGCGATCGTATCTTGATTTTCTTCCCCGCTGAGAAAATCATCGCCCGCTAAACCAAACAGCAAATCGTTGCCGGTCAAATCCCCGTCCAAAGGGTTAAGAGTTCCCCCGTAGATAGTATCCTCGCCCTCATCGCCAATTAAAGTATCACTCCCCTTGTCTCCGAAAATGATGTCATTATCTTTGCCACCGTAAACAACATCGTCGTTTTCGCCCGCAAAGATTAAATCATCTCCAGCAACGCCGTTGATGTAATCATTATCCTCGTTGCCAAACAGCAAGTCGCTGTCTATATTTGGGCCGACAGGGAAATCGCTGTTAAGCCCCCCATAAATATTGTCATTTCCCCGCAATCCAGCCAACAAATCAGATCCGTCAAAACCGTTGATTTCATCACCGTTACTGCTGCCGAGAATAGTATCGCTGCCGTTGGTACCGTCGAAGCTATTGCTAACAGAATTCGGGCCGCGCACGCTGGCAATATTTGGTAAAACAATTTCCGCACAAATACAGTCAGCATCTTGTCCGGCTTGCGGAGGCGGTGTTGGTGGTTGGGTGAAAAAGTTGCCAAAGTTAATATTGCTAACATTCGTACCGCTGACAGCAATAATATCAGCAGGATTGGCAGTAGTTTGCGTCCAACCCGGTTGATTGACTTCCCGAACTCGATAAGTTCCCGGGCCTAAGTTAGTAAAATTGTAACCGCCCAAACTATCAGTCGCAGTGTTAACTTCTCCACCATTTAAAGAATCGTCGCCGTTAACGTCAAGGAAGACTTGCCAGTTAGGCAATAACGGTTCTTGAGCATCCAAAACCCCATTGTTGTTGAGGTCATTAAACTTGCTGCCGGAGATGCTAATATTTTGGAAATTGCCGAAGTTAATTCCACTGCGACTTTCACCGCTACCCAGATTAACCGTCGCCGGATTAACAGTAGTTTGCGTCCAACCAGTCCGCTGCACTTCCCGCACGTTGTAAGGAGTGTTGGAGTTGAGGTTGGTGAAGCTGTAATTACCAGAAGTATCAGTAGTAACAACTGTTTCGCCCGCATCTAAAGAGTTGTTCCCGTCAGCATCAAGGAAAATTTGCCATCCTTCTAGACCGGTTTCCCCCGCATCCTGAGTACCGTTGCCGTTGGCATCGTTGAATTTAATACCGCTGATGCTGCCTTGCTGCACGGGAGTCGGAGTCAAAATCGGAGTTGGAGACGGAGTTGGAGGCGGAGTTGGAGTTGGAGTCGGAGTTGGAGTCGGAGTTGGAGTCGGAGTCGGAGTCGGAGTCGGAGTAGGTATCGCTTGGTTGCCAAAATTCACTGTAGCAGGAGTAGTTTGACCTGCTGGCAGCGTCACTGTAACCGGATTGTCAGTAGTCGTTTGACTTCCAGCCGGTACAACTTCCCGAACGTTGTAAGTGCCTGCGGGCAAATTCGGGAAAGTGAAGCTGCCATCGGCACCGGTAGTAACTGGAGTTTCACCGGCATCGAGAATGCCGTCATTGTTAGTGTCGAGGAAAATCCTCACTCCGGGAACGCCGAGTTCTCCGGCTGTTTGCGTGCCGTTGCCGTCGGTGTCGTTAAATTTGATACCGGTGATGCTGCCTAGTACAGCAGGTATCGTTTGATTCCCGAAATTCACCGCAGCGGGAGTAGTTTGTCCGGCAGCCAGCGTCACCGCAACCGGGTTGGGAGTAGTCGGTTGGCTTCCAGGCGGTACAACTTCCCGGACGTTGTAAGTGCCTGCGGGCAAATTCGGGAAAGTGAAGCTGCCGTCAGCACCGGTAGTAACTGGAGTTTCGCCTGCATCCAGAATGCCGTCATTGTTAGTGTCGAGGAAAATCGTCACTCCGGGGACACCAGGTTCTCCGCCTCCTTGAATGGTGTCGCCGTCGATGTCGTTGAATTTGATGCCGGTGATGCTGCCCAGGGGAGTCGGAGTAGGTATTGCTTGGTTGCCGAAATTAACTGTAGCAGGAGTAGTTTGTCCTGCTGCCAAAGTAACTGGGGGCGGGTTGGGAGTAGTTTGTTGACTTCCAGTCGGTACAACTTCCCGGACGTTGTAAGTGCCTGCGGGCAAGTTTGGGAAAGTGAAGCTGCCGTTAGCCCCGGTAGTAACTTGAGTTTCACCCGTGGTGAGAATGCCGTCATTGTTCGTGTCGAGGAAAACAGTAACTCCGGCAACACCAGGTTCTCCGGGGTCTTGAGTGAGGTTGCCGTCAATGTCGTTAAATTTGATACCGGTGATGCTGCCCAGCGGTACGATAACGGGAAACTGTGCGGAAAATTCCGAGGTGTTGCCGGCGGCGTCTGTTGCTGTGGCGGTGATTAATTGGCCTGGGGTGACTGCTGCTGCGAAAGTTTGATTGAAAGCAGCGTTGCCGGCCGCGTCTGTCGTTATCGGGACAGAAGTGATGAAGGTTTGACCTTGGTTGCCGGGGGGGTTGTTGGCGAAAAATTGCAGGGTGAAATTGGTACTGGGCGTGCTGTTGAAGGTTCCCGCGACGGTGGCGCTGCCTGCGCTGGCGGTAGCGGTAGTGAGTACGGGGGTGTTTTGGAGGTTGTTGGCACCGATGTCGGCGTCGCCCGCATCGTTGGGGGTGGGGCCGTTGTTGCCGAGGTCGATGCCAACGCCGGCGTTGGCGAAGATGGAGTTGTTTTGGATGCTGTTGCCGGTGCCGGCGAGGATGTTTACTGCCGAACCGAGGTTGCTGGCGATCGTATTTCCTTGGTCTGGTGCTGTACCGCCGATCGCATTATTGTTTGCTAGGTTAATTAATATCCCAGTGACATTCGGCAGGGGGGAGGTACCGTCGGCCCCGACGCCGATGAAGTTACCGAAAAACGAGTTGTCGGTAGTGGCGGCATCAACAAGGGCGACACCGTTACCGTTGCCGGAAATAATGTTGCGGGCGGCAGCGGTTGTCCCGCCAACAGTATTGTTGGTTGCGCCTCCCTGAATGGCTACGCCGAAAGCAGTGTTCGGGACAGGGGCGGTGCCGTCAAAATTAGTGCCGATGAAGTTGCCTGTCAGAATGTTGTTCGTGGCACCGGGATTGAGAATGACCGTACCACTATTGGTGTTGCCGGAAATGACATTCCCGTTAATAGTGTTGTTCGGTACGCCGACGATGGTAACTCCGCTGGCGTTGGGCAAAGCGGCGGTGCCTGCGGCGTTGGTGCCGACGTAGTTGCCCAGCACTTGGTTGCCCCCCGTACCGCCAACGATGATGACCCCATCGGCTGTATTCCCAGAAATGACGTTGCGATCGCCCGCAGCAATCCCCCCGATAATATTATTGCTGCCACCATTCTGAACGGCGACACCAAATAAGGCGTTGGGCGAGGCAGCGGTACCTGTGGCATCGACGCCGATGTAGTTACCGGCTACAGTGTTGCCGTTGCTTTCGAGGGAGATGCCGGTGTTGCCGAAGCGGTTAATTATCAATCCCCGCAAGGTGCTGCCACCGCCACCGGCCAAGACCCGAAAACCGCTGACACCACCTGCACCAGCTCCATTGATTTCGATGAGCGGGGTGCCGGCGAACCCCGTTTGGGTAGTGCCGTCGATGATTGTGGGAACATTAATATTGGGCAGGATAGATAGGGGCGCGATCGTCTGAAGAACGCCTGCACCGGGAATGGCAAAGTTAATATTGTGCGGCGGCGGTGCGGCAGTGGCATTCGCATCAGTAATCGCTTGTCGCAGCGAATCCGGCCCTGCATCGTTGGTATTCCTAACAGTGAATATCGCCAAGGTGTGGGCGTAATTTGCCATTACCTCTGGCTCGATCGCCAATCCCGTCTTAATTGCTCCTGTAGCGTATTCAAGCAACCAGTTTCCACCTTTTTGCGCGCTCCCGGTAGCATCGGCCGAAGCAGCAATATTAGCTTTTGTTAACTTGCTCAGTTGT
This sequence comes from Microcoleus sp. B4-D4, assembly GCF_036705185.1. Classification (NCBI taxonomy): domain Bacteria; kingdom Bacillati; phylum Cyanobacteriota; class Cyanophyceae; order Oscillatoriales; family Microcoleaceae; genus Microcoleus; species Microcoleus sp. B4-D4. The sequence continues at coordinate 40,411 of NZ_JAUBTX010000019.1, forward strand.
TGTACAAAAGCTGCTCCTTTTTCACCCGCTGCTACGTTACATCCGTATAGCAGAATTTCAAATCGATTTTTAATTGAGTTGACAGATGACGAAAACCACTGTTTCAAACAGTCGCGATATGTTTCTAAATTGTCGGAATTCAGGATAGTTTGCCCTAGCTGCAAACTTCCCGATTCCCCGTGAGAAATAATGTGAACGCTTTCTATACCTTGGCGGTTGTGCAGTGCTTCAGCAATTTGTTCGATGCCGTCCCGCGTGCGATCGACTAAAATTACCTCTATCCCCGGTTTCACACCTACCGCCAGACTCTGCCAATCTTCAACGGCAGAATCTACAAATACTATTTGTTGGTTTTTCATAATTACCTTTCCCCATGCACCTAACTAGGTTTTCAAATTGTTGCTTCCGTGCGAGCCTCGCCCCAACTTCCCACCACAAATACCGCTACCACAAAACCAGCCTTCAACTCAATAAAAGTTGTACAGGCAAAACTTGACAATTATCTGTTTTTGTGATTTTTGTAAATTTTTTGGAGATCGAAAGTTGGTCGATCGCACTTTTTCATTATCAACTTAAAAAAACCAGACCCCAGGTACAGCTAGCTTGTTCCCGATTACGGAAATTTTTCAAAAAACGCAAGTATAATTTACACAACTTAATGTACGGTTTTTTACTAAGTACACTTTTGTGAAAAAGAATTCAACTCTACGCAAATTCCCAACCCAGAGAGTGGTAGGTATCCAGCCATTCTTCAATCTCAAATCTCCCGTATCGAATCTCAAACCGCAGGGCTGGGATTTTGGCAAATTTAGCGTGTCCCTCATAACATAGAGGAATAGTCGCCTTCATGGCATCATAGAAACTTGTCCCTCACATCATTGAAATAGATGACCCCTCAAAACTCCCCTGTTTCCCCCGTCACTTGGAAAGAAGACAGAGTTCTGCTAATTGACCAAAACCGACTCCCGAAAGAATACGGTGTAGTCGAAATTAGCCGCTCTCAAGATATGGCTGAGGCGATTAAAACTATGATAGTTCGAGGTGCTCCGGCGATCGGGGTAGCGGCAGCCTACGGGATGTATTTGGGCGCGAGGGAAATTGAAACGGGCGATCGCACCGAATTTCTCGCTAAACTAGAACAAGTTGGTGAATTATTGCGATCGACTCGTCCCACAGCCGTTAATTTGTTTTGGGCAATATCCCGAATGCTCAAAACAGCCGAAAAAACTAGCGGTTCCGTCGAACAAATCCAAAAAACTTTGTTAGAAATGGCCAAAACCATTCAAGCCGAAGACTTGCAAACTTGCAAAGATATCGGCGACAAAGGCTTAGAAGTTCTGCCAGCAACACCCGAAAAATTGAACTTACTAACTCACTGCAACGCCGGTGCCTTAGCTACAGCAGGCTACGGAACAGCATTAGGTGTATTTCGTTCTGCTTGGCGAGAAGGCAGACTTGGCAGAGTATTTGCAGACGAAACTCGCCCCCGTCTCCAAGGTGCCAAACTCACAACTTGGGAATGCGTGCAAGAAGGAATTCCCGTCACATTAATAGCCGACAATATGGCCGCCCACTGCATGAAACTCGGCATGATTCACGCAGTAGTTGTCGGTGCAGACAGAATCGCTGCTAACGGCGACGCAGCCAATAAAATTGGTACTTACAGTTTAGCAATTGTTGCCAAAGCTCACAACGTCCCCTTCTTTGTCGCCGCACCTTTATCAACAATTGATTTTGAACTTTCAGACGGCAGCCAAATCCCCATTGAAGAACGCGATGCTGTGGAAATGTATCAAGTGGGAACTACGCGAATTTGTCCAGAGGGTGTAGAATTTTACAATCCCGCTTTTGACGTGACTCCGGCCGAATTAATTTCAGGAATTATCACGGAACACGGCACGGTTGCTCCTGGAAAATTGAAACAGTTTCAAGCAAAACAATTAGTTTAATTGTATGTTACTCACCCGCTCTATTCACGCAAAGTTGTTGCAAATAATCCCGCTTTTGTCAAGTAGGTTTGCCGATAAATTTCAGGGAAAGATTGAGGGAGAATTTTTAGAGGAACGCCAAACAACTGTTAGGACAAAGCAGTTCTGTTTTCCTAGTGCGACTCAAATTTACAGCAATGCTACAAGCGGGATTCGTAGCTGTCGCAATCGGCAGAGGAAAGTTGCGATCGCAGCTATAACTTTGCCAGTAGTTTTTGCTACAGTCGCTCAGGCTCAATTGTCGCCAACCTTGAAAGCTCAGGAATCAGCAGCTAAACAATATGTGGCAGCGATGAATAAAGGTCAGCAAGCCTACTATGCAAACAATACGGGTTTTACAAGTTCTGTTGCCAATCTAGGTCTAGGTCGCATTAAAGATGACACAGCTAACTACAAATATTCAATTAATACCGGGAACAAAGCTGTATTTAATTATGCAGTGTCGAATCAAGCTAATCTCAAAAGTTTTGTGGGAGGAGTTTTTTTGGTAGGCAATAAGAGGCAAACAATTTTGTGTGTAAATGTAGCTCCTGGCAAGATTAAACCAGCTAATCCCACTAATACCAATGGGGTTTTAAACTGCGCTGCTAAAACAGCAAAGATTGTTAAATAAACTATCTTTAATTTATGTATAATTTAGCAGGCAATTGGATTTTCAGCGCAGATACTGCTAAGCAATTGCTGTTAGGAGGAGCGACTCTGCTTGATGCTCGCGAACCTGTTTTAAAGTGGTTTTGCCGTCTGCCGCCAGCTATTCCCGTAACTTGGCAGCAATTTGCCTGTTCCGACTTTCCGCAGCAAGGTAAAATTCTCGAAGATGATGCAGTTTTAACAGAAAAATTGCAAGCATTGGGAATTTGTCAAGACCAACCAGTCATTGTCATTGCGGATTCCGCGAAAGGCTGGGGCGAAGACGGGCGGATTGTTTGGATGCTGCGAACTTTGGGACACGAAAAAGCTGTGTTTGTCGATGGAGGATATCGAGCTTTTGTTAAAGCTGGAATCGATCGCACAAACCTCACAAATCATCCATCGCAGCCAGGAGATTTTATTGTATCTCGCCGCTCGAATTGGGAAATTAATCGGGATGATTTAAAAGCTATTTTAGGCAACGATCATTTAGCAGTGATTGATGCGAGGGAACCGCGAGAATATGCAGGTAAAACGCCTTACGGAGAAACCAGGGGCGGTCACATTCCCGGTGCGGTGCATCTCTACTACAAAAAGTTAATGGACAAACAGGGAAAACTGCTGGAACGCCAGGAAATTGTCGCTATGTTGCAGCAGAAAGGAGTTTCGCAGTCAACTGAAATTGTGAGTTATTGTACTGGGGGAATTAGGTCTGCATGGTTAACTTGTGTCTTGACAAATTTGGGATTTAATGCTAAGAATTATGCAGGTTCAATGTGGGAATGGTCGGCTGCGCCGGCGGATAGCTATCCTTTGGAAAAAAAACCTAGGGCGCGTTAGTTTGGAGCTTTTAATTTATAGTTGAAATAACGATAGCTGACGCACTTTAGAATTTCAGTGGTAGGGAGCATCTCAGTTTTACAACAAGCATTTTTTATTTATTATAGTGCGATCGTCCCTCCGAGCGAGTAGAATCCGCTCGCGGGGACGATCGCACTATAAATGCTTGCACACAGATGCTCCCCCGATCGCGATCGCAAGTTGTACAATACGCTCGCGGGGACGATCGCACTATATAATGCAAAACACCAGATGATCCCGGTGCGTCAGCTTGGAGTTTCTCAACTAACTCCTGCACCCTACAACTGACTTACCCTATTTTCGCTGTGACAAAACCGGCTAATTTATCGGGCATTTAACCTTGACAAACCGGCGGGTTTCACGTTGCAGCATCTCAACCGACTTGTTCGATATACTGAGCGAGATCGTCGCGCAGGCGGCTGAGTTCGGCTTCGGTGGTGACGCGCACGCGATCGTCCCTAACCGTAATCAGCACTTTCGCAGCAAAAGGAGTTGGCCAGATATTCGGGTTGCAAAAAACCTCCAAAAATACATCCCCCGCATACCGATATTCCATCGGTTTTTGGGGAGAAGCTTTAGCGCCAGCGGTTTTGGCTGCTACGGCTTTTAAGCTGTCCATCAAAGCTGCAATCTCGCTTTGCAAATCCCGCGCGGCTTGCGGGGAAAAGCTAAAGGAAACAGAACCTTCAATTAAATTCAGTGTCAGGGGAGAAAGAGACATGGGCAATGAAATTTAACATACAATTGTTAATGATAAAAGATATAGTAACCCAAAAGAAGTACCTGCCAGCTAAATTGGACTGCAAGAATGCTATTAATTACAATTTGTCTCAAGAAGCTGGGCAAAATTAATGAATGTAAATCTAACCGCAACCTAGATTCTACAATACTTTTAATTTGCGATCGCTCGATCGGCTTTAAACTAGAAGCAATAACACTTGATGGCCGATCGAGGAGATTTTATGGTTGCCGATAACCGTTCCGAAATCCGCAAGGTTTTAATAATTACCTTATTGCTAAATTTGCTGGTGATGGCAATTAAAGCAGCCGTGGGATGGCTGACTGGTTCCCTCAGTTTGCTGGCAGATGCTTTGCACAGCGTCACGGACAGCGCTAATAATATTTTAGGATTGGTAACTAATCATTATGCCAATCCGCAGCCCGATCGCGATCATCCCTACGGACACCAGAAATTTGACGCTCTCGGAGCTCTGGGAATAGCTGTTTTTCTGGGAATTGCCTGTTTTGAAATTCTCAGCGGCGCTGTTGAAAGGTTGCTCAAAGGTGGCACAGTTGTCAAAATATCCCCAAATGAACTGTGGATATTGCTGATTGTACTGGGGATTAATATTTTTGTCACTTTTTACGAGCGCAGGATTGGGAAGCGTCTCGGTAGCGCGATTTTGGTGGCTGACGCTCAGCACACGATGAGCGATGTTTGGGTGACAATTATGGTAATTGCTGGGTTGATTGGTGTTTGGCAAGGGCAGGTTTGGAATATACCTCAATTGCAATCCCTAGACGTGTTTTTGTCTTTTCCTGTGGCTGTTTTGGTATTTAGCAGCGGTTGGAAAGTTTTAAGGGAAAATCTGCCTTGGTTGGTGGATGAAATGGCGATCGCCCCGGAAGCGATCCACGCGATCGCAATGGATGTACCGGGTGTTGTCAACTGTCACTCGATCGCCTCTCGCGGTGCGATCGGGCGTCAAGTGTTTATTGATATGCACATGATTGTGAATGCGGCTGATGTAGAAACTGCTCACCAGATTACAGAAGAAGTAGAAGCCCGTTTGGAAGAACGTTTCAGCCCTGTACGCATCTTAATTCACGTCGAGCCTCCGGCTTACGAGTCCGATCGAATTAGCTACGATTCCGAACAGAAGGAAGAAGTAAATAGGAACTTCGGTAACAGATGAGTGTAAGGGATTTAAGGGATAGAAGGAAGAAGTGCGAGGGATGAAGGAGGGGTTTTGGCGATCGTAATTCCTCCAATTTTTTAAATGCTATCAAGGGAATTAAAGCCATCGCACTTAATTTAGTAGCAGTTTTCCACAGGAAAAGGGGGGTTTTCCACAGGAATCGGCAAGTTTTCCACAATAGATCGATCGGCTGTCGTCGATTTCTGTCTTTCTATTTGTATAAATTCCAAGTATTTTGAATTTCTGTAGCTATTTCCCCCCGCAAATGCCAAGGTAGCAAAATCTCCACTTTTGAACCGAGAGCTCGCAGCCATCTCAACGGGTAGTGCGGATGGAATTTTTACTTTATTTTATCTGGTGCTAGCCTATCTACTCTCGATCGTAGCGGAAATTCTCCTACTCTGTTTTAGCGGACGATTCTCTTAATTCAGAGAAAGATGAAGAAATGTTTCGATCGAGTTGGATTTGGGGGTGTGAGTGCGATCGGGCCTGAGTTGGTGAAAAAGCGATCGCCTTCTGGCAAAATCAAAATTCAAGCCTCCAAAATCGATCGATGCAGCCATTTCAAAACTGCATCGATGAGATTCGGATGGTTAGGAGAAATGCGTTTTACATTGTCGCATGGTCGATCGGTGATGATTGCGATCGTGCCTCCAAAAGCACTCAGTGCAGTTAAAAAAGGTTCGCTGAATTCGCGATCGATTTTAGAGTTGTAGAACACCAAAGCAACTCGTTTTTCTAGGTTCCTCAAATTCAGTCGCCAATAGGCTTTGAGCAGTGGCATAGTTGTGGGTGTTCCTTCTTGTCGTTTTGGACAACCTTGCTCTACCATTTGGATATAGATATCAGTGGCAGGATTATCTGGAGGGTGAAATTCCCTACCATCAATACAAATCAGTTGTACTGCTTGATTGAGTTCTTCATTATGGGAAACCGCAGACTGAAGAACTGAAGATTGCTCAACTTTGTTGAGGAGGAGTTGAGGAGTAGAAGAGTTAGCAATAGAGATGTTTTCAAATGCCTCTAAGTCAGTAAAGGATGGTTGAACACAACAAGCGTCAGAAAATTCCGTATAACTCAAGTGATTAGCACAATGCCACAGCACTGAATAAGCAATTATATGTAAATTATAGTCCGACTTAGCCACTGCATCTTCTACATAATCCTTTATACCAAAAACTAGCCTTTGCAGTTGTGCTTTGTGAGTAATTTGTTTTAATTCTCCGGCAAGAAAACCTTGAATTTGACTGTCTTTTAAATTGACGGTTAAGTTTACTAATTTATCAGCAATAGATTGTTGTGACAATGTTTCAATGTTAACTAATATCTCGATGCAAATATGGCGTAATATGTGGTCTTTATTTATTTTGAGGATTTCAATTATTTTATCGATAACTTCAAAATTAGTTTGTTTTATTTTGGCTATCGCAATTTCATCGCCTATATATAATTTTCCAGTAAAATGATTTTGCCTCAAGTTTGTAAGGTTTAAATTTTCGGGATCGCTAATTAGTGAAACAAATTCAACATATTGCTTCTCCATGAAATAATTTTCCACATTTTCTGTATCGTTACTTGTGGTTGAATTTAACTCCTCGGTTATATTTTTATTCAGATAGTTTTCTATCGATAAACTTATAAAATCAATGAATGTCTTGTCTTTGCTACTTTGGTAGCCTACTATTTTAAAACGCTCATACATTGTTGTAGTTTGAGAAAAAATTTGTATTAAAACATAGTAAAAGTCGATTTTTACTTCTACCAAACAAATCAATTTTTTAATGATTGACGGCTTCTCGAAAATTTTTGGATAGCTCAAGCTTCTCATTACTAACATTTGAGCATAAGCTATAGATTCATATGTGTCTTCTTCATTTGCAATTAATTGGATTAATTTATTAATAATTTCTCCAATAAAACCTTGTGCTTCTAAATAGTCAAACAAAGACATAATAAGCACTGGATATTGTGAGGCATATAACAAATCAATGATTGCTCTGTTGACTTTGGAAATATCAATATCAAGTCTCTTGACTATATCAATAGCAGGAATAATACTTATTGGATTGTTTCGATTTTGACTTATGAAATCAATCAAAGCATCCAATACTTCTTGATTGTTGACTAAAGCGTTATGATTTAGGCTTAGTTCGTCTAAATCTGAAATAGCTAGCGATTGAATCATAGAATCTTGACTATTTAAAAATGATGTTAACTTACCAATAACCACTTTGTCCAAAATCTGAGAATCCATTAAAATCTTAACGACATCAAAATTTTGTCTTTCGTATTGCTCATCTTCGTTCAATAAAGCATTAACTAAAAAATCAACGGCAATTTGCTTGAAATTATCATTTTTTAAAGCTATTTTTGCCACTTCTATGGCACGTCCCTCATTATCATCTTTTAATAATTTAGGGATTAATACTTTTAAGCATTCATGCTCCGGGTTGATTTTAAATAAAACTTCCAAAAGCCTATATAGAGATAGTTCGTATAGCTCTAAATCAGTATTATTTATGACGACTTGACTTATAATATCACAGGCTTCTTTGGGAGCGTAATATTTTAACGATTCTATGATGAATTCCTCATAACCAGGAAACATTAATTTGTATTGTTGTATTTGTGGATTATCATCCAAGCAAACCAAATCCACCGATTCACTAATAAAATGTATGTCGCCAGATTGACACGAGTAAACTATATTTAATGGTAGAAGCTTAAGCCGATACAGATTTTTCCATTTGTCTTCCTTAAGATTCGTTATTGTGTCGATCAATTCTTTCTTTAGCACTGCTGAAATTTGAAAACTTTCTAACCATAATATAGCTACTTCTAGCCATTGGGTTTCAAAGATTCGATAGCGCTCCATGAAAGATTGATAATTATCCATTACTAAAGATGCAAAATATTCCTGGAATGTAGGATGAAAGAATGCGTAAACAGGTTCATCTGTTGCAGATTCTCGATCTACCAAATTCAGCCAACCGAGATCCCAGGCTAATTTAAACAGCCTATCGCCCATTTCTTGCTGAATTAAACTCAGTGGCAACCGAAATCTAGCATCGCTATCCAATCCTGCTATAGACAAACGACCGAGGGCTTGATGTAATTCTTCTCGCAAACCTGGTTGAGTCGCCCAATCAATAACCGTTTGGGATGGTTTCCACTCATAGAAATAGCGGACAAAGTGTTGATATAGTTCTGCTTTAGTTTCTGGTAATTCGACTTGCTTATTTTTGCTGAATATTTGACACAGTAGAGATAAGCGAAGCGGATTTTTTACGAGTTGGCGGATGCGTTCTTTTTGCGGTTCTTGCAGCTTTTTCTGTAACTCCTGTCCCCGTTGAATATTTTTTGCTTCAGCAAACCACTGCTGAATAAAATTATCTACTTGCTCTGGTTTAAACTCCTGAGTTTTGTAAGTATCAAAACCTGTGAGGGGATTCTTGAGACTGGCATCCCAAACATTGGTTCGACAGGTCAAAACAACTCGCACATTACCCAACCAATCAGTAAGCTGGTTTCGGATTTCTTCTAAGGACAAACAACTGTTCGCCCCTACAGCCATTTCATCAACACCATCGAGTAACAGCCACACCCCACCGTGACGCAAGCGTTTTTGTAGAGATGTTTTGTGAGACTTCTCTACATCAATATCAGGATAAACCAGAGCCATAGCTTCCGGCAACCATTCCTGAAGGATATAGTCTTTCAGTGTCTTTCCTTGCAAACTTGCCAGCGCAATGCAAATCGGCAAATCTTGATTATTTTCCTGAATGTGAGTGGCGATTTTATCTAACAGCGTTGTCTTTCCTGCTCCTGGTTCGCCGACAATAGCAATATGTTTATTTTTTCCAGTAGGGTTTTGTTCAATAACGTCAGTCATGAATTCATCATGTTCGTAAATTCGGGTAACGACTTCCGGTTCTAATTGATGCAACAGTTCCATAGGCACATTACCACTGCGACGCTGCTGCTGTTTCCGTTCGATTAAACCTAGCGGTACAAAAACATTGATTTCAAATCCCATTTCTGTCGCTCTCCGTCTGAAGCGTTGCTCCTCTTGCTGTTCATTTAACATTTCTTGGCAAACTCGCTGCCAATCAATGGTAATGTTTGGCTGCGGATCTCGATCGCAATTCTGCAAGTTGGAGTCATGTTCGGCAATAAATTTTATGGGTTCAAATCCTAATGCTTGAAGAATTAAGATGACTTGATTGCGATTGCATTGATTACCCTTGAGAAAGCGTTGAACAGTGCTGTCACCCACACGAGCTTGTCCTGCAAGGTCTTCTTCAGACCAACCTCGTTTATCTGGATTTAGCGGCTTCTCCAATTCAGCCATCCGTAGACGAATTTGATCCAAACCAGCGCCATCAATCCGAATCCTTCCAGATGCCATAGCTTGACTCCTTCCTAACAACTAGAGTGGATGAAATTGAGAATTTTGCATCAGTTGCATAGCCCGCCAGGGGTTTAAACCCCTGGCTCATAGCGAAAGTCCTCTAAAAGAGGACTAAATGCTGACCCTAAAAAGCGCTCTTCAGTCCACTTGAGTGGACTTTCGCTATGAGCCGTGGACTTGAGTCCACGCCGGGACAACAGCACAGGCGCAAAATCTCAATCAAAACTATCCCTAGCATAGTCAGCATCAAGTTTCTTGACCAGTTCAGATCAGTTCACTTTTTTCTGAACCGTTTTGCTCTGGAGAAATCCAGTTGACTCCAATAGGCTTGAATCATTAACACTCAAAGGTTCAGCTTATGACAGCCTTCCAACTCAGCCTTTTCCCAGACGAGCCACCCACTCCCCTCAACTTCCTTAACAAAAAGAGAAGGGTAAAACTCCAATCCCAACCAACTGTAATAGAGCAATCCTGCACAACCCATAGAGCCGCACAACTGCTGGAGGTATCCACCACAACTCTCTACCGCGCTCGGAAAGAAGGCAAACCTTACCAGAAGGGCGCTTGGACTGCCACCGCTCTGGGTGCAAACGCTTGGACAGTCGTCTACAACCCCCTTAATTCCCACTAACCCTAATCGGAGATAAAACTAATGCTATACGCCCTTGACTATGACAATTCTTTGTCTTCATTTCCCCAATTCCAAAGCGGAGAAATCATCAACGAGTTAGAAACGATCGCTATCGATATTCTAGAGATGATTTTAGGCGATCGCTTCCGTTACTGTCCCCAAGTTCCCCTAGAAATCATCTGTTCTCGTCCAGAAACTTTCACCCGTCTTCCCATTGAACTTTGGAAATTTTGGGTGAGTTCCAGAGTCGATATCGCCTTGATGGAACGCGGTTATTGTGCTAGTCGCAAAGCCCAACTGGTGATAGAATGTCAATCTCATTGGCACGATCGCCCAGAGGTGCAGGAGCGCGATCGCAAAAAAGCCCGACTCCTTGCATCTGTTGGCGTTCCCTTAGTATACCTGCGACAAATCGATCGAGATCGACGCTTCTATCGTTTCTACACTCCCAATGGACAAAAAGAAGTCTTCTACAACTCAATTACCCAACAAGGACGGACAGAACTGGAAGCATTTTTGCAACACTATTCAACACAGTTGACAGTTGACAGTTGACTCTTAGACTATAAATTTTATGTGTAAGTCCTGTAATTAACACAGGACTTACAGACGGCATCTATCAAAATCGAAAATCAATAATCGACAATGGTATTACTCCCACTCGATCGTACCAGGCGGCTTAGAAGTAATATCGTAAACCACCCGGTTCACCCCCTTAACCTCATTCACAATCCGATTCGAGATCAGTTCCAACAAATCGTAAGGAACCCGCGCCCAATCAGCCGTCATCCCGTCTTCACTTGTGATAAATCGTAGAACGATCGGGTAAGCATAGGTGCGCTGATCGCCCATCACCCCAACACTGCGAATCGGTAGCAAAACTGCAAAAGCTTGCCAAAGTTCGCCGTACAATCCGTGGCGGTTAATTTCTTGGCGAACTATGAAGTCAGCATCTCGCAAAATATTTAGTCTCTCTGCGGTAACTTCTCCTATAATCCGAATCGCCAATCCCGGGCCCGGGAAAGGTTGTCGGTTCACGATTTCTTCCGGTAGCCCGATCGACCGGCCGACTTTTCGCACCTCATCCTTGAACAACTTTCGTAGCGGTTCGATCAACTTAAAGCACAAATCTTTAGGCAACCCGCCCACATTGTGGTGACTTTTAATTTTAACAGCAACTCGTTCGCCGCTTTTCGGGTCTACATTCGTGTCAGCAGATTCAATCACATCCGGGTAAAGAGTACCTTGGGCTAGGTAATCAAAAGGGCCCAGACGCTTCGATTCTTCTTCAAATACACTGATAAATTCGTGACCGATCCGCTTGCGTTTTACTTCAGGATCGGTAACACCTTCAAGCTTAGCCAAAAAGCGACTGCGAGCTTGAACGTACTGCACCGGAATGTGGAATTGCTCTTGAAATAATTTCACCAACCGTTCCGGTTCCTGCTTCCGCATAAACCCTTGGTCGATAAACATACAAGTAAGTTGGTCGCCGATCGCCTGGTGCAGCAAGAAAGCCAAAGTCGAAGAATCAACCCCACCGGATAGAGCCAACAAAACTCGTTGATCTCCCACCCTGGCACGAATTTCGCGAATAGTTTCCTCAACAAAAGTAGCCGTCGTCCAAGTCGGTTCGCACTCGCAAATATGGTAAACAAAATTGCGAATCAAAGCTTGTCCGCCGATCGAGTGAACCACTTCTGGGTGAAACTGAACGCCGTACAAACTTTTCTCGTGGTTAGCCACAGCAGCAGACGGAGTATTGTCCGTGTGAGCGAGGATCTCAAAACCCGACGGCAACTCGCTACAGGAGTCTCCGTGGCTCATCCACATCGTGCTGCCCTCCTCGACATTTGTCAGCAAATCCGTAGGATCGTCAATAAATAGCGATGCTTTGCCGTATTCCGCCAACTTAGCCCGCTCAACTGTCCCGCCGAGTTGCTTTACCATCAACTGCATCCCGTAGCAAACACCCAGCACTGGGATTCCCAAATTCCAAATTTCCGGATCGCATTGAGGAGCTCTTTCATCGTATACAGAACTCGGCCCTCCTGACAGAATAATTCCTTTAGGTGCGATCGCTTTTAACTGTTCTGCAGTAGTGCGGTAAGAAATAACTTCTGAATATACTTGAGTTTCGCGAATGCGGCGAGCAATCAGTTCGGAATATTGCGAACCGAAGTCGAGAATCACGATCATTTGGCGGTCTATTTGCCCCAGAGAAGAGTTTGTGAGGTCAGAGTCAGTTTCTATTTGAGTAGTCACGGTGATTGCGTAATTGCTAATTGCTAGTTGGGCAGAATGTAGCGGAGGTATTGGTCGCTGCTTGAGTCCAAAATTGATGGAAGCGAGCTACCCTTAGTCGCTAGGAATAAATAAGATTTATACTAGATTGCTGTCAGCGATGTCAGTCAATTAATAGGGTCTGCGACAAGCATATATTTACTTCGAGCCTTACCCTAATTAATTAAACTATTGCATCAGAAATTTATTCAGGACGCAACCCAGTATAATCAAGGTCTAGGGACTGAGAATTATTACTTGTTAAATATTATCCCTGAGCTATCTTTTACAAAGAATTACGGGATATTCACACTACATTAACAAATTTGTGTCAAAAATGTATCTCCTATGTCACTTTTAACAATAATTTTGCGATCGCGCCCAAACATCACCGATCCCACGGGAATACGCTGGTTAGTGTGAGTAAAAATGCAATCCGCCGATCGCAAGTCTATTTCTCGGCTAATCTCACCGTAAATTCGATCGACCCAATTGCTACCAGTTGCCCCATCCAAAGCCCGCAGTTGCCCGAGAGCCTCTTCGGCCGTCGCTGCTGAAAAAATCGCGGAACAGGCATCGGCGGGCATTCCAGCTTTAGCACAGTAAGCTGTGAGAATTTCCCTGCGCCCATCGGCGAGGTGGTGGTGAGTGTGAAAAATCCCCGCCGCCAATTTCATCAATTTACCGTGATAGCCAAACAGCAAAATCGATCGCACGCCCTGAAATCCTGCCTCTACCAGCAGCGGGCCCAGCCAGTTAGCAGTTTTCACCAGCCGCTGCGGATCGATCCCCAGTTGTCGCGCCAAATCCAAGCCATTTTCGCCAATGCAGAAAACTAAAGTGTCAAACAGTTCGGCTTTTTGTTGCAGTTGTTCGCGATAAACTTCCAACTGTCCGGGGGCGCTCAGCGGTTGAGAAATGCCCGTTGTACCCAGCAGCGAAAGTCCTTCTACGACACCGAAAGCTGCGTTAGAAGTACGGGCCGCCAGTTTGCGCCCTGAAGGCAAAATCAGGGTGACAGTAATTTTTTCTCCCCGTGCGAGTTCTCTGCTCAGATTCGATCGCAGCAGCCGCATCGCATAATCATAGATTGCCGCTCCTCCACCTGCTTTGTGATGTCCAATTCCCTCACCCCCAACAATCACAATCTGCTCTCCCTCTCCTCCATTCTCCCCCTCTCCCTCTCTCCTCCTCTCTCCCCCATTCTCCCCCTCTCCCTCTCTCCCCCTCTCTCCCCCATTCTCCCCCTCTCCCTCTCTCCCCCTCTCTCCCCCATTCTCCCCCTCTCCCCCTCTCCCTCTCTCCCTCTCCCCCTCCCCTCTGTGCAATTCCACCATTGCCCAAACGGGGGTATTGCGAGTCAAATCTAGGTTGTCTCCCGGCTCGGAGCGAGTCACGCCTAGAGCAGTATCAGTTTTGAGTACAGATGCTTGTTCGATCGGAATTTCTGCAGTTACTTGCGGTTCCAGTAAATCTACTGATACAGTATCTACATACTGAATACCTCCACGTAAGCACCGCAAAGCTGCCAGTGCTGCTGCACAGGCGAATACTGGCAGTGTATACCCGGATAAAGGTTGAGTTTGTGTCACGATGGAGTGCATAGATCCGTAAATTTGCCGGCGATCGACATCACCTACTAGCAGCGATCGCCCTCAAACATTTAAGCTTATTTTTAGAGTTTACTACGAGATGCAGTTCAGGTAATTTTTGTCAAGTAATAATTGTGTCCTACCAGTTGCCTTGAAGCCAGCAAGACTTTTTGAGAAGAACGGGCGATCGTTCGCTCTCGCCTTCCCGTTCCCCGCAAGGGTTCGGTGAAGAGTAGGATAACTATCCCCCTTCCAGAATCGCCCACCACCGACTCCGAAGCCTTACTGGCCCGCAGATGTTCACAAAACACCCGCAGCCGCGGCGAAGCTATCCCTCGCGGGCCAAATCGCCAGCGCGTCCAAGAGTAACAAACAAATTCCAGGAATTAAGTACAAATACTGTAAACAAATTTTTAAAACCAGATGGTTATAGCTATCTTCCACACACCTTGCATCCTTTTTCCCCCGATTTACCCCGTATTGAGTAGAGTTATGGTTGCGGTCTCGCAGGGGGAAGAAATATGAAGACCGCTACTAACCTCACGCCTCCATTTGTTTCGGATTCAACCTCTCAACTAGCTCACCGAACCACCCCATGCAACACCATTATTTTGCAACTCAAGGGCTGTCTCGGCGGCATCTCTGTCCTAGATTTCCAAATTAATTTGGAGCAAGCTTTGGAAACGGCCACCCTGAGAGTTGTCGTGGATCTGCAGCAAGTGGATGCTGTCGCGCCAGAGGGAATTGCCGCCCTCGCCCGAGGATTGGAGTTAGCTGCTATACTCGGCAAGTCGATCGTCTTTCATGCTATGGATTTAGCTAGCTCTAGAGATTTGAGAGCCGAGTGGATGAGTTCGCGCGAAATTTGTTTTGGCCCTTGGGGCGATTTATTCGATCGGGAATTCGAGCAATTTTTGGCGGGCTAAATGCTGCGATAGCTTCCTTGTTAAGCCCTAAAACCTAGGTTTTTAAATCGGCAAGTTAATATCTCCCAAGAGGTTGATACTCTAGGGAGTGTTTGCCATATATATTGATCGGAATTACCCGGAAGTGCCAGTCTACCTTGCAAGCTAAAAACTAACCTGGCATAGCGTAAATGTGTTTAAAGGTTTCTTAACTACGGCGTCGGATCGCTACTTCTGTTAAGAGAATCGAGGATTTTCCCAGAACCCATCCTACTATTTCACGCTCTGATTTTTTTACGTTTTAGGAGAATCGAGGACTTTCCCAGAACCCAACCTACTATTTCACGCTCTGATTTTTTATTTAAGAAATATAAATAAAATTGACATTTTAATACAACAAACTAGACTAGATGGTGTTTTGGGACTAATATCCTGAGAATGGAAATAGCTAAAGATTGCCCAGCCAAATAACAAAATTTAAAGCAATAAATTAGGAGCGATCGCTGTCAGGCGATAGAAACACCGGAATTGGCAATTCTCTTGTAACCGATTACCAAAGACAGCTCGCTCTCAAATTTCAGATTCAAGGAGAGAATCTAAAAATGAAACGTCTGATTGTTTGCTGTGATGGAACTTGGCAACAACTAAATAGTAGTTACCCAAGTAATGTGATTAAGCTGGCCCAGGCAGTGAAATCGAGTGGCAGTGACGGGGTTCCGCAGATCGTGTTTTATGACGAGGGAGTTGGGTCCGATACTAACAAGATTTTGGGCGGAGCCACTGGACTGGGAATCGATAAAAATATACAAGATGCCTATCGTTTTCTTTGTCTCAACTACGAGCCTGGTGACGAAATCTATCTATTCGGGTTCAGTCGCGGTGCTTACACAGTCAGGAGTCTAACGGGGATGATTTATTGCTCCGGTCTCCTAGACCGCCCTCATATTACCAGGGCCTCAGAAGCTTACGAGCTTTACCGTACCCGAGACATTAAACCAAAGGATCGGCTAGCAGCCAATTACCGCGAAGATTACGGCGAGCGCGTCCCGATTACCTTGCTTGGTTGTTTCGACACCGTTGGAGCGCTTGGTATTCCTATTCTACCCGCCTTCAGGAAATATCGCGAACAGCTCAATAAGAGGTACAGATTCCACGATACCACTTTAAATCAGTCGATTCAAAATGCGTTGCACGCCGTGGCGATCGACGAAATTCGCGAAATCTTTGATGTTACCCCTATGAAGAAAAATCCTGATGTTGAGAACCAGCGGGTTATTCAAGTTTGGTTTCCCGGCTCCCATATCTGCATCGGCGGTGGAACCAAAGAATACAGCGGTTTATCAGATGCTGCCTTGCAGTGGATGTTGGATTCAACCGCTAAGCTTGGATTGGGGCTTGAATTCGATCCAAGTGTCATTCCCACAGGTATCAATCCTAATTATGAGATTGATTTTAAAAACGATCCAGGGTTCTTCAAATTGGCAGGAATCAAGTTCCGCGAGGTTGGCGATGCCATTGAGGAGCTTCATGAAAGCACGATCGAGCGATTGAAAAAACGCCAAGACTATCGGCCTAAGAATCTGCAAAAAGTTCTCTCCAAAGTAATTGAAAATCTAGAAAAGTGATAAAACTTTATCAAGCTCTCAGAACCGAACATAAGAAGACGATCTAATCTACAACAATCGAAAGGAAAAGCAATCATGACAAGAGATACATCGAGAGATGGGTTGAGCAACAAAGCTTTAGCATATACGTTGACTCATTTCAAACCAATTTGGAATTTAGTTCAAAGTTACGAGCCTCTGAAACGTAAGCTAAACAAATTTTTTCTCAATAGTATCATTTACAAACTTCCGACTCGCCCGCTTCCCTATAGCTTAATGGGCTTAGATCCCAAAATTCCAGGGACAGATATTCCCAAGAAAACTGATACCTATATCTCTTGGGATTCACTTACAGACAAAACTTATACTGGGCGACATTTACCTCCCGACCCGGAATTTAACAAAGAAGGGAATTTACCACCGCTGGACAAAGTAAAGACCTTATTCCAAAAAAGAGACGGAAAAACCATTTATTCGGAAAAATCGACTCTGCTCTTTCCCTATTGGGTGCAGTGGTTTACAGATAGTTTTCTGCGGATCGATCAGCAAAACCGCTTCAAAAATACCTCCAACCATCAGATTGATATGTGTAATGTTTACGGGTTGACCCGCAAACAAACAAATATGCTCAGAGCTTTCAAAGACGGTAAATTTAAAACCCAAAAACTCAATCGCCAAGATGGCGTAAAAGAAGAGTATCCACTCTTTTATTATGCCGATCCTGAGCAGGGTATTATCGATCCTCAATTTGAAGGTCTTCATGAACCCCTTAATGATGAGAAAAGACAACCCCCCGAAAAGAAAGGCAAGCTATTTGCAATGGGAGTTGAACGGGCCAACGTCCAAATTGGCTATGTCATGCTCAACACTTTATGTATCAGGGAGCATAATCGCATTTGTGATGTTTTGTCCAAAAGCTATCCGGAATGGGACGATGAGAGGCTCTTCCAAACCGCGAGAAATATTCTCATGGTGATTGTTCTCAATATCATTATGGAAGAGTACATTTTCCACATTACGCCCTATAATTTTAGGTTCTTTGCCGATCCAGAAGCTTTTACAAAGGAAAGTTGGTATCGAGAAAATTGGATGGCGATTGAGTTTAGTTTTGTCTATCGCTGGCATAGTGCGGTTCCGGAAACCTTTATCTATGACGGGAAAGAAAAATCCATGTACGATTCCCTCTGGAATAATCAGATGTTAATCGATAAAGGGTTGGGTGCATTGATGGAAGAAAGTTGTTCCCAACCAGGCACTAGAATTGGTTTGTTTAACACACCTGATTTTAAGATCGCAGGAACACCCTATACATTTATTGATGCTACCGAACTAGCATCTGTTAAACTCGGACGGCAGGCGCAGTTAGCCAGTTATAACGATTACCGCGAAATGTGTGGTTATCCCAGGGTGACTGATTTCAATCAAATTACGGGTGACGAATACGCTCAACAGAAATTAAAAGAGTTGTACGGTCATGTTGATAAGATTGAATTTTTTGTCGGATTGTACGCTGAAGATGTCCGGAAAAATTCAGCAATTCCGCCTTTAGTAGCACGGATAATTGGCATTGATGCTTTCTCCCAAGCTTTAACTAATCCTTTGTTATCGCCTAAAGTCTTCAATAAGGAAACTTTTTCTGAGGTTGGTTGGGAAATTATCCAAAATACCAAAACAGTCTCTGATTTAGTGAATCGTAATGTTCCTCCAAGCGATCGCAAGTACAAAGTCTCCTTCGATCTTTAAGTTGTAGCTGACAACTAAGACTCAAAGTAGTTGGGGGCGCAAAGACACCTGCGCCCTCAAAAATGAGGAAGAAAAAGGCGATCTTTTCGCAAGCGATCGGCTACGGCAATTCGGGAGCAATTGCACCAGCAGTTATACTGTTTAACAGATGCAACGGTGTGTGTAGATCCTTTTTTAGCGATTAATCGAAGGTTATGTTATGAACAAGAAGTTATTTACCGAATATCCCGAACAGGACGAACTCAAATATTACGATCTTTTGGTTGAGCAGGCCAAGCTTCGGATGGATAATCTTTACGGGGATAAGGAGCGGGCGCTGCGAGATACTCACGCCAAAACTCACGCTTGCGTTAAAGGAACTCTGGAAATTTTTGACTTTGATGAGGAAGCGATTAAACGGGAATTGGGCAAACGCGCTTCGTTAACTTCTTCGCAACTCAATGCAATTTCTCTTAAGCAAGGTTTGCTAGCAAAACCCAAAGAATATCCTGTTTGGTTGCGATTTGCTAACGGGGCTACCAAAGTATACCCTGATTACCAAAAAGATTCACGCTCAATTTCAGTGAAAGTGATGGGGGTGGAAGGGGAACGACTCGCGCAAAGCCACGAGTCAAAAACCCAGGACATCATTGTTCACAATTCAGAGATATTTGTGAGCCAAACCATCAAAGATTACTACGGCTTTTTTTCTGCTCTGGTTGAATCACCAGAGACATTGAAAAAGTGGCTAATACGACATCCCAGACACTTTTTAGCTGTCTCAGCGCTTACGGGTAGTCGGACTCCGAAGAGTTTGCTAACAGCAAAATATTGGAGCGGTTCACCCTCTGCTTTGGGGCTCAATCCCGATTTCGATCCCTCCCAGCCTGGTCTAGTTCCTGTCGAATATCCGGCTGTAATTAAGTATGGGTTTACTCCGGTTTCATCTAAACCACCGCACGAGATAATTCCAGAACAATCTCGATCGGGAATTCCTAAATTTCCCTTTGTCGATCGCGCTAAAGCCTTGGGTTTAGATCCCAATAAACCAGACAATTATTACCGGGAGGATCTAATTCAAGCCTTGGCGAAACCTGATGCCCAATACTGGTGGGATTTTGGCATTCAGTTCCAAACCAGCCTAAAAATGCCGATCGACGATGGCATCAATGTCTGGAAGGAAAAGGAATCACCCTTCTTGAAAGTAGGTCGTCTCACTGTCAAGCATCAGATTATTGATTATGAAAAACAATCTGATTTCAACGAAAACCTGAGATATTCTCCTTGGAACGGCTTAGCAGTCCACCGTCCAGTAGGTGCGATCAATCGGATACGCGGTGTGGTTTACCCCGTTGTAGCGAATTATCGCCTTCAAAAGCGAGGTCTCGTCCACCAAGAACCCACAGGAGAAGAAACATTTTAAGGGAAAAATTTGAGGCGGGGACATCATTTAATGCCATCAACCAGGTATCGTCCGAGCAAATAGTAATTCCCAGAAGTTATATCAATTCTGGTTACACTCCTTATGATGGGGAGTGGGGAGTGGGGGAATGTGGAATTACTCATACTCATATCTTGCAGAATTTTCAATAACAGGCTGTCCGGCCTGTTCTGTCAAAGAGTGAATTTGATTGTGGGATGGGCCGGAGAGCCCGTCCATAAAAAGCTTATTGAAAATGGTGCAATCTATAAGATTATTGACCTTGACTTTATCATTCCCATCCAACCGGAAACGATATTAACCAGCGAAACCTTCAAAAAATCCCATCCCTTTTTAGGGGGTGGGATTATTGAAAATTATTAATTCTTAGTTCTCAGTCCTCAGTCCTCATTATTGAGTAGCAATTAATCAATAACTGGGTTCCTACCCAATTATTAATTATTCTGCTAGCAACCAACTCATGACTAATGACCAACGACTGATGATTAATAACTTAAGCTTGCCGCGAGTAGTATTCCACAACTAGCAGTTCATTAATCTGAAGAGCAATCCACTCGCGTTCGACAACGCCGTTGACTTTGCCGATCAGTTTTTGCTTATCAAATTCCAAGTGACTGGGCAAGTGAGCCAAGCCTGGATCTTTGAGATTGGTTTCCACCATCGTGCGCGATCGCTCTCTATTTTTCACTGCAATCACTTCACCAGGCTTGCACTGATAGCTGGCGATATTGACTTCACGATCGTTAACAGTGATGTGACCGTGATTTACCAATTGTCTAGCGGACGGAATGGTTGGAGCCATTCCCATCCGAAACACAGTATTGTCCAAGCGCATTTCCAAAAATTGCAGTAACACTTGACCTGTGGAGCCCGTGGCACGGCGGGCTTTGCGGACGTAACGGAGCAATTGGCGTTCCGTCACACCGTAATTGAAACGGAGTTTTTGCTTTTCTTGCAAACGAACCGCATACTCAGAGAGTTTTTTGCGGTTTTGACCGTGCTGCCCAGGCGGGTAATCGCGTCTGGGCGTTTTGCGGGTTAAACCGGGCAACTCTTTCAGGCGACGAACGATTCTTAATCGGGGGCCTCGATATCGAGACATTTATTTTCCTCTCTAATCTCTGTATGCAATTTTATGCAGACTCTATATTATATGTTTATAACGCTCAAAATTCTCACAAATATCAATAAAAAAATTGATCGACCGCAGCGAACCGTAATGTGCGGTAAATTCTGAAAGAAAAGCCGATCGCTCGATCGCCCCAATCAGCCCAAAAACTCACAACTCGATCAGCCATGCAAAAGCGCAATTTTCCCCTAACTTCTGCCCCAAAGCCAGCACCGCGCTGGATGTTAGCTCTCGGCACTCCCCTAGTCGCCCTGAGTTTGTTGGCAGTAGCACTGCCAATCTCCCCAGCATCAGCCATCACTCTGAGATTTCCCCGAACTCAAAATTCCTATCGCGTCTGCGCTAAAGAATTAATCGAAGCCGGAGTAGGGGCCGAGGCAGCAGCAGCAGCTTGTGCCGACGCGCTCCACCCCCGCGACATATCTAGATGCGCCCTCCAAATCAACCGCAAAACAAATATTTCTGGTCTCGAAGCCCTCTCTACCTGTCGGCAAGTGAGGCGGCCAGACGAATTGACTACTTGCGTAGTGAATATTCACACCAAAACAAAAACTCAACCTGCAGCTCCCCTGTTAGTGCTTGATGGGTGCCGCCGCAGTTTATTACCAGAACAGTTTGCTGAATGCGTCGTCGGGTTGAGCGGCAGGCTCGACTTTCCCACTGACAGGTTGCTGGCAACTTGTCTCGATCCAAGGGAAAAAGTGAGCCAGTTGGACGAGCGTCCTGCACCTACTCCTCCCGTCGAGCTAATGCCACCGCCTTCGCGGCTCAATTAATTATTTATTGGGAAATGGTAATTGGTAATTGCTAATTGCTAATTGTAGTGAGTGCGATCGTCCTCATCACAATCTGCGGGCGCACCTGCAACCTCATAAACTCGGTTTATAGCTTTTGTATGTGAGCCATGAAAATGTCCGAACAGTTAACAGTTAACTGTTAACTGTTAGCTGTTAGCTGTTAGTTGTTAGCTGTTAAATAACTAATAGCTAATAACTAATAACTAATAACCAATAACCAATAACTAATAACCAATAACTCTTTTAAATAATCAAATGTCACAAAATTTTGCTCAAATTACCGTCGAAGAATTAGGTCGCTACTTAGCAGAAAAAACGACCGAGGCTGAGAAATTTCAGCTTGTGGACGTTCGGGAACCTCACGAAATTGAACTCGCGGCCCTGCCGGGTTTTGTAGTTTTTCCGCTGAGCGAGTTTGCCGAATGGTCTGGTGAAATTGACGCTAGACTAGATCGCGACACAGAAACCCTCGTGCTGTGTCACCACGGAGTGCGATCGGCTCAAATGTGCCACTGGTTGACCGAGCGAGGATTTACGAACGTTAAAAATATCGTTGGCGGCATCGATGCTTACTCAATGGTAGTCGATCGCACCGTGCCACGCTATTAATCTGACGCCCGCTCCAACTACGAACCTATTTTATGATTGCGTTGGGGCGGACACAATCCGAATCCTAATTAACAGTAGTAAATCGAAAATTCAAAAGCGTGCTCATAGTCAGCCGATCGCGCCCCTGTCTTTTCGAGTCGTAGAGAGCCTCATCAGCAGCCAGTACCAGCGTTGCTGAATCATTTTTCTGCCCGGGCACAACGCTGGCAATTCCCAAACTAATTGTCACCATAGAATTGGGCAGACAGTCAACCGTCTCCGGGCGAAAAACAATATTCAAAGCTTTAACTTTTAGCCTAATCTGTTCGGCAACAAGCAGAGCCTCCGCCGCGTCAGTTTGAGGTAAAATAACTGCAAACTCTTCGCCGCCGTAGCGAGCCGCTACATCAGTAGGACGCTGCAGCGCTCCGCGAATTGCCTGAGCTACCGATCGCAAACAATGATCTCCTGCTTGATGTCCGTAGGTATCATTATATATTTTAAAATAATCGATATCGCACAAAATTAAAGATATCGGCAACCCCTCGCGAGCCATGTGTTTCCATCCTGCTCGCAAGCAACTGTCAAAATGCCGTCTGTTGCCAATTTGAGTAAGTTCGTCCACATTCACCAAACCTTGCAGCCTTTGATTTTCTTGCTGCAATTCCTCAAAAACAACAGCCGAAAAACTGTCCTCGCACAAATTTTGCTCTTGAAAATACAGGCGATACAATTCGCAAGACAAGCTACAGTTATTTCCTTCTAGTTTGACAAGTCCCATGCTGTATAGCTGATAGGCCATCAAAGGTTCGAGGTGAATGCTATTTTTAGCACCGACAACTTAACCAGTAATTTAATTAATGTCTCAGCAACCGCAAACCACTCAATGTTACCAAAACTGTAGATCCTTCATGACCGATCACGCCGATCGGCATTGTGATATTTCCTAAAAAATTAGCAGCCAACAATAGTATAATGCAGCTTAGCGCAAAAACAATGTTTTGTTTGACTACATTTTGAGCGCGGCGGCCCAAACTAATTGCTTTACCTAGTTGTTCTAGTTTATCTGCCATTAATACGATATCAGCAGTTTCTAAAGCGACATCGCTACCGGAAATTCCCATCGCAATTCCCACGGAAGCTTGGGCGAGGGCTGGTGCGTCGTTGATGCCGTCTCCTACCATTGCGACGGTTTGATACTGGGTTTGCAGCTTTTTAATTAGGTGCACTTTGTCTTCCGGCAAAAGTTCGGCGTACACTTCGTTAATGCCTAGTTGTTGGGCGATGTATTGAGCGGTTTGTTCGTTGTCGCCTGTCAGCATTATGATATGTTCTACACCTAAATTTTGCAAGCGTTTTACTGTGGCTGCTGCTTCCGGGCGGACTGTATCTGCGACTGCAATGATGCCCAAAAGTTCATCGCCCTTTGCTACCCAAACAACTGTTTTTCCCTCTGCTTGCAATTGTTGGCTGATGTGAGTCAACTCCGAAGTTGCTCGCACAAAATCGGCTTTACCAATGGTAATCGTTTGATTGTTAACTTTGCCGACAATGCCGCGGCCTATTTTTGCTTGTACGTCGATCGCACTTGACAACGATAACTGTTGCTGCTGGGCGGCTTGGACAATTGCTTGGGCGATCGCGTGTTCGGAATGAGTTTCGAGGGCTGCAGCCAATTGCAGAACTTCTGTTTCAGTATATCCGGCTGCTGGTACAATTTTGACAACTTCAGGTTTTCCCGTGGTGAGAGTTCCGGTTTTGTCAAAGGCGATCGCCCGGACTTTACCAATTATCTCCAATTGCGCGCCGCTTTTAAACAAAATTCCCTGTTTCGCCCCGTTAGCCATACCCGAAAGCAGCGCCGGCATAATCGAAGCCATCAGCGCGCAGGGGGATGCGACTACTAGGAAAATCAGCGCTCGATAGATGGTATCTTCCCAATTCCAGTTTAAAACAAAAGGCGGCAAAATTGCCAACAACAAGCCTAAACCGACAATTAATTTAGCATAACCGCGCTCGAACTTTTCCACAAATTGCTGAGAAGGAGGCGCTTCTGTTTGTGCTTGTTGTACCAGCCGAATCACTCGCTGAATCAAACTGCTTTCGGGAGTTTTGTGAACTTCCAATTGTAGCGCGCCGGCACCGTTAATTGTGCCAGCATAAACTTCATCGCCCGCAACTTTTTCCACGGGCATCGATTCGCCGGTAATCGAGGCTTGATTGAGATTGCTGTAGCCTTCGATAATTATCGCATCTGTAGGAATAATTTCTCCGGGCTTGACTAAAAGCCGATCGCCAATTGCCAATTTGTCGATCGCCACCAACCGTTCCCCATCGTACATTATCACCCTAGCAGTATCCGCCGTCAAACTCATCAAACTGCGAATACTGCGTTCAGTCCGCTGCATCGCATAACCTTCCAGCGCGCCGCTAATAGCAAAAATTAAAATTAGCACCGCACCGTCAACAATTAAATGATATTCTTGCCGCCACAGCCCCAAACCAGCCGCACCTAAAGCAGCAACAATCATCAACAAATCTACATCTAATTCATGTTCTTGAAAAAGCGTAGTCAAGCCTTCGCGGGTGCTGGAATAGCCGCCGATCACGTAAGCAGCGGGCAAAATTAACACCGCTAAGCCCAGCCAACCGACTTGTAGGGCGATCGAACCCAAAATTACCAGAATTCCGCACAGGGCGGCAGTCACAGCATCGGGGTGCTCTGCGGCGAGGCGCGACAGGCGCGAGGTGGGGAGGGAATTGGGAGTCATGGGAAAATTTGACTTGGTAGAATGACTCCTGCATCGTAAACCTTGACATTAATGTCAATGTCAAGCTTTTTGTTTAAATTCCCTGCTGGTAGGGAAACGACACTGCCGTTTCCTGTATTTCGGGCGATCGCAAACCGCGATAAACTGTCGGTAAATCTGGTAAGAAAACAGCATTGCCATGTCCTGCACAAACAAACATAGTCCTGGACACATCAAGCCAAATAAACCCGGTTTTTTACCGAATCTGTCGGCTACAATCAAGTATTTTCGTAAAAACCAGGTTTCTGACCACCCGTGCGTCCAAGACTATATCTATCCCAATCTGGAAATCAATTCATCAGCCGATAACTGAGGCAATTGTTCCAACAACAATGTCAACTCTGCGACAGGTAAAGCCAACAAATTAGCAACCAGTGTAGGTAAACTATCGCCAAATTCATTTAAGCGCAGTGCCAAGACATTTTCTGCTAACAATCTCACCGCTTCTTGCCTGCCTGCTGCATCCACCGCTAGCATAGATATCGCCAGCAAAATTACCGTAAACTCGGCAGCAGGTATCCTGGACACGGGAGAGAGAAACGCTATCATCAACGAGTCTAGTTCTCCAAATCTCACTCGCAGAAAATTCTCTAAAATTAAGCGCTGTTGTTCTTGTCTTCCTTGTTCTAATCCTTGTTCTAATCCTTGTTCTAATCCTTGCTCTAATCCTTGTTCCTGTGCTGCTTGTAACTGTTCTTGAAAAAGAGGTGCGATAGTCATAATTAACTCCCGGTCTTCTGTTTCTATGGGCTGTTCTAAATTTGCTACTAAGTTTGATTGCAGTCGATACAGCAATTCTAACGCATTAGTTCGCAGGGGGTTGTCTGTAGCCAAGGCGATCAACTCGGCCACTGCTTTTTCCTGCACCTTTCCTCTGCCCAAAATCCTCAGCCACAAGGTTTCGGGAGTTTTTGGCAACTGATGGATTACCACAATTGCCGATCGCAAATATTCCCCCAAAAAATAGATACCGGGCATCCAATTGGGTTCGTCTGGTTGTGCGCGAAACCCGTTTAACAGCGATTCTGACGCTGTGGGAGTGAGAATCCACAATTTCGGAAAATCATTTTCGTTAAGTCGAATATAGTCTCTTCTGGCTTCTCGCTCTAATTCGCTCTGAATATCAAACAATTTGCTGATGCAACCTACAACTTCCCTGATAGTTGCCGGGTTGCGGAACGGTTCAAAAATGGCCGTCGCAGTTGCTAGTTGCCCCAACAATCCTAAGTTTTCGATATGTTCTGGGACTGTGGCTTCATGAGTAAAGTAAACATCGATTTCTTGCACTTCGGAAGTGACATCGTGACCGATATTGACTGTTCCTAATGGAGACAGCATTTCTTCTAGGTATTCTTTGGCAAAGCGATCGTGAATTAATCGAGTCATTCGATTTTATATTTAAGATTTTGGATTCACTGCATCAGTTAATTTTATCATGTTTTAAAGCGATATTTTCAATTTTAAATTAGGGTAAAATAGAAAGATATCACAAAATATAAATTACTTTTTTATCGCAATAACACTTCTAAAAATTGAGTATTTTAAAAATTAAACGCTATTCAATAAGAACATTAATTATAAAAATTGCATAGTCCCGCGCCGGACACGGCATTGCCGTTTACCTACAGATATCGGATATAATTTAGAAGATTTAGTCCTAGTTTGCAGAATTGGTGTTGTGCAACAAGAATACCTGACAATCAAACAACTTACTGAAGCGGTAAAAGGCACAATTACGCCTCGGATGGTGCGGCATTATCACGCTTTGGGGCTGCTATCTCCGGCCGTGCGATCGACCTCTAACTACAGACTTTACACCCGCAGCGACGTGCAAAGACTTCAAAGAATAGTCGCACTCAAGCAACAAGGCTTTCAACTGTCTCACATCCGCAAATTGCTAGAAACTGATGCGGATGCTTCTCCTGACGCGCTGGTGACGGCTTTGCAACAGCAATATCTGTCGGTAATTCAGCAGATTGTTCGCCTCCGAGAAACGGCTTGTGCCCTCGAAGGATTGCTGGGGCGGGATCTTTCCTGTCAAGCGGTGCAAGCGGGCGCACTGGCGCAATTGAGGCTGTTGCAGGCGCAAACTGACGGGGAGTTGGGACAGTTGGAACAACTTTGGAATGGTTGGGATGCGGGGGCGCACACTCACCCGGAGGCGTTTGGAGAGTCGTTGCAGCATTTGTTGCCGGATTTGAGCGATCGCTCGGAAATTGAGGTAGACTTGCTTTCTAAACTGGTATTAGCCAGCGGTGATTGTTCGCTGTTGCCGTTTGTGAAGTTGAGCGAAACGGCGATTAAATCGGCGCGGGAAGCTTTGAAAAATCAATGTCAAATTGTGGCTGACGTGCCTCCTGTGTTTGCGGCTTTGGATAACACAAGATTGGCACATTTGGGAACAAGTATTGCAACTTTAATTGACGATCCGCACATCAATGCTGCGGCGGAAGCGGAACAGGAATTTTGGGCTGAGCGCGAGTGGTTTGAAAAATTGTTGAAGTTGGAAAAAAACTGTATATTGGTGATAGGATATGCGCCGTCTGTGCTGATGGCGGTGTGCGAGGCGATCGAGAACGGGCAACTGCAACCGGCTTTGGTGATTGGAATGCCGATCGGGTTTAGTCATTCTCCGGTGGCGAAACGGCGGTTAGTGCGATCGGGCGTTCCTTATATTACGACGGTGGGAACTTTTGGCGGTGGTTTATTGGCGGCGGTGGCTTTGAATGCTTTGGTTGAGTCTTTGATTGAAAAGCCGAATTGCCACTGTCATCTCAAGTAAAGATGGGATTTAGATTAGACATTCCCGGACGCATTTATGCCAAAGAAACCGGGTTTTTACCTAATCTGCAGGCTGTGATGAAATATTTTCATAAAAAACCCGGTTTCTGACTACTTACCCAATCTCGGCGGGTTGCAAAATCTCATTAACCGGCCTCCCTCGTTTCAGTTCTACCCAGTTAGATTCAATGGGTTGATAAGCACAATAACATACTGCGATTTCCTGGTTAGTTTCCTGAGACGAGAAATGGTTGATCCGAGTCACAATCCAGTCGCCATCTTTACCGTGAGTGATGCCATTATCTGGGTCTTGCAGATTGGCGTATTCCCGCACGCGATCGCCAATTTGGGGCAATTTGCCGGAAAAGTCCCATTCTTCTGTCAGCATTTCGGTCAAGCCGCCGGACGGCATTAACTTGCGTTCTCTCCAGCCTTCAGCGCTCATTGATTCTACTTTGTAAACAATCCAGGTTTCCTTCTTAGACATAATTACCTCACTCTTGGTTGTCGTGCCAAAGATCTTGAAAAGAAGTCTGTTCGCCGTGAAAGATGCAATCGACTTCGAGTGGCAAATCTTTGTTTGTTCTAATTCTCTTCAGTTTCCAACCGTATCGGTTCTCCATTTCCCGGCATTTCTCTGGATCGGTAGCACTGTGTACGTTTTCTTGTTCTGACTTTTCTTGTTCCACTAACTTAATTACTCTTTTGACGCTGATGGGGATTTGTTCTCAGCCAGCCATGCTTTCATGGCTTGCTCAATCAAGAGGTTGGACAAATTGCTGACCGTTCTCTTTTCCTCTTTCGCTCTCTCCTGTAAAGCCTCAAAGAGTTCTGGCTCTAGATATATGGTGGTTCTTGGCTTTTGGGTTGGCACGTCGGTAGGGTCTGTTCTAATGGGTATTGTTCATTATTCTCCCTCTCAAGACTCTCTTTGTCATTTAAGTGCATTACCTATTGACATAGTACATTACTTGTAGGGATGATGACAACTACGATCGCAAAAAAACCAATTGAAGCCTTAAATCAAATCACCACTTCCCCAACGCCCCCCAAACAGCACCCGAAACCACACCCCAAATCGCCCCCAAACCAGCCCCCACGATCGCACCCGCGACAGGTGCAAACTGCATCGGCACCCCAGCGCCCAAAGCCGGAAACATCGCAGACACCCCCGCGCCCAACACAGCACCCGCAAAAGTCCCCAAAAAACTTCCCCAAATCGCCCCCAAAGTTCCGCCCCTCAAACCCGAAGGCTGAAACGACACCGGCAGCTTCGGCGAAAACCCGCAAACACCCAACAAACTACCCGAAACCACACCCCCAACAGCACCCACACCCGCCGCCACGATCGCCACAGCAAGCAACAAACTCGCAAACTCGTTCACCGGCCGCATCTGCCCGCTATATTGCTGCCAAACCACCAGGCCAGCCCCCAACAAAATACCAGCCACAGTACCCGCAAACGCTCCCCAAACCGCTCCCAAATACGCTCCCCGCCGGCCCCACGTCCTCCCCACAGGCATCGCCAGAGGAGGCTTGCAAACAGCCCAAACAAAGCCCCACACCATACCAACCCCCGCGCCGGACAAAATCCCCTGCCCGATCGCCGGATTTTCACTCATCACCCCAAACACCGCACCGCCGATCGCCGCCAAAAAGAAAGCCCCCCACAGAGTCCCCACCAAAACCCCTCCCCACTTCCGCCAAATCTGGTTCGGCGGCAAAGTAAAAATCCCCCAAATCATCCCAAAAAAACTTCCCCAAATCGAACCGACAAAAATCGCCCCCAAAATCGCGCCGCCGCCCTCAGCCACAGCCGAAAAAACCCCCGCCGCCGCCGCCAAACACAAAGTACCCCAAACACCGCCCCAACCAGCATCCCGAACAATGCGCTCCAACTTGCCCACCGGAGCCCTCGCCGCAGGAGTCCGACTCCGAGAAGACATCGGCATCGGTAACAGCGGCACTGCGTACTGGCCTAGTTGGCGCGGCAGCCCCGTTGAGGAGAATTGACGGCGCGGTGCGGTGTCCCTCACAGGCGCTGTGGGTTGGGGCTTTTTACGCTTGGTTTTGGCTGGCTGCAAGTGCAATCCATTGTTGACTGCTTGTCGCGAAGGAAACGGATCGCGGCCTTTGAGGAGTTTTGCCCGATCGCACCAAGGACACCGACTCAAATGATTTCCGTATTTATGCTGAGTATTTTTGCTGCAAGTAATTAGAGAATCTTCCGCTTCCCGAATCGCATTCACCCAAGTTTTTGCATCCGGGCGCGCCGCCGGATTGAGGTGTCCTTCCTCAAAACAGCGGATAAACATCTGCCGCAGCCTCGGCGGCAGCATATCGAAGGGCGGCGCTGCGGGCATCGGGCGGTAGGGTATCCGTTTGGTACCGTTGGGGAAATGGCCCGATCGAATTCTCGCCTCCATAGACGGCGGTTCATCGCTACCGAGATAAACCCCCGAAAACGGGTGCGTACCTTCCATCAGCAATTGAAAAATGAGCACCGCTAAACCGAACAAATCGTGCTCTGGGGCTCGATCGATATCGCGGAAAGTCTGGCCCTGCAATTCCGGTGGCGTAAACTCCGGCTTCCCCACGGGACACCGATAAACGTAACCCGTATAAGGATCGCGCACTTGAAACGAATCGGTGTCTACCAGCGTTACCAAAGCCGTATCCGTCACCAAAATGTTCGACTCGTTCACGTCGCCGATGACGTAACCCCTGACGTGGAGGGCGTTGACAGCCGAGGCGAGATTTCGGGCGGTGCGGTGGAGGTAAAGATAGCTAAATAGCGGTTTTTGTTCGCGCCTGGTTTTGGGAGTGTAGAAAGTGTGTATTGGCATCACTTTCTTGACGCGCGGCATCACAAAACCGACGATTTTTTCGCGCCCGCCGACAGTATGCAGCAAATCGACTGGCCAAGCTATTGAGGCGTGTCCCGGTTCGGCGATCGGCGCATCCGGCGGCATACTGAACATGACTGTGAGTTTGTCGCCGTCTTCGTCTGTCGGTTTGTGGTAGATTTTTGCTACTAGGGATGGATCTTGGGCGATCGGGTAGATGCGACCTTCACCGCCGCTGGCGATCGCGCTGTTGCTGTCGATCGCAATCAGTTGTCCGCTAAATTGGCGCTGCAACTGCATAGAATTCCGTTAGGGGATAGAGGATTAGTAGATTTTAGATTTTAGATTTTAGATTTTAGATTTGCGGTAGTGGTACAGAAGCGTCCTTGGATCCGGACCGAAGTCCGAACGATCGAACCAATTTTATTGTGGTTGTTCGTGGGAAGGGTGTCTCGCCCCTCCCATGCAAATTAGACGTGAATCAGCTTCAAATCCACGGACAATAACATCTTATCCTCAATTTTTTGTTTAACGGCGGGTGTCACCTGACAATTATCGGTGTTGAGGCATTCCACCAGCAAGTTGTAGGCGTAGTAATACTGTTTCAGCAAGGTTTTTTGTTGGGGGCGAAAATCTAAATTGTAGCCGATCGCGCTCTTAAATTTTGCCAGCCAACTTTTGCCGCACTCTTTCCGCCACTTTTTCCAATTTTGCAAATCTGGCATCTGATGCTGAAATTGTTGCAGCAGTTGTTTGAGTTCCGGTTCAATATTCAGCCCCAATATCCCCACCAATACACCAGTCAAATCCTCGTCAAATTCCAGTTTTCGCATCCCGATATCCTCCGCAAATTCCACATTTTGTACCGCTTTTGCCAAACAATCTCGCAACTTGCAAACTTTCGATTTATCAAAATCGAGACTTGGTTCGAGGACGCGAGTTAAAGTCAAATCTAAGACACAAACCAAGGCCACATAAAAGGCCCGAATTTCCCCCTTCTTGAAATTATTTTCCACTGACACCGACTTCTGATTAGCCCAGATTAGCAACTGTTGCAAGGTTTGATCTTTAGCTGCCATACTGTCAATTTTTTCTTGCATTAGCAGCACAAGTTCGTCAGCAGGTTGCAAAATTTCTGCGACTCTCAAAAATTCATTTCTCCACTTTTTGTCTGCAATCCGGCTGACAAATTCTGGCAGCGATTCCGGGTTGGCACTGTCAATCAGATATTCTGGTTGAGTGTCGGTTTCCTCTATTAGTTCGTCAACTGCGGTTTTGATAAAGTTATCCACCAACCAGTCGCGGGTACGCGAGAAATTGCTGTTCAATTCCAAGTAATGACTGCCTAATTTTGCCTTAAAGTCTTTGGGGAAAATCTCTTTGGCTGCTAACAGATTTTTCCAGTGAGTTAGCTGGCTGCTGTTACGTTCGGGAAAGCGGTTGTACAGATAGTCGATCGCGATCGCCTCTAGAATCGCCGCACCCAGGATTTCCCGCCGCTTTAGTTCGTTCTCTGGCGCGCTTTCGGGGCGCTGAGTTAGGTCGATATGCTGGCTGAGAGTTGTTTCGACCGATCGCTCAATCAGCCATTTACCCGCACGGGAAAAATTGCGATCGAACTCTAAGTAAATCGCCCCAAACAATGCCTCAAAAGTCTGAGACAAAAAAATATTGTACTCGCCATTGTCTGTTTCTTTACAGTTACCGACAGGCCGATCAAATTCGCTCAATTTTAAATTTTGTGCTGATTCGGCAATTTTTTTTTGGTCTGCTAAACGACTTTTTAGCGTTGCTATATAATCGCAGTTCAGATCGGGATAGGTGCGGTACAGGTAGTCGGTAACAACAGCATCAAAAATCGCTCCGCCTAGGAGTGACAGCCGTTGCTGCTTCACCTCTTTCCCTGTTTGGCGATCGCACTTGTTGCCTAGCTGCCAGCGGCTAGTCAAGGCAATTTCCAGCAGTTCGGTTTGCCCGAAGTCCTGCAGGTCGATCGCTGCTTTGACTGCTTCAACATCTACCTTTTGAATTTTTATCTGTTTTAATTCTTTTTCACATTCATCCCATTTTTCCAACCAATCACCGCCTGCATCTTCCACGTACAAATCAACAAAATCTACCCCGCGATCCATCCAATCATCCTGCATTTTCCTGGCTGCTTCCAGTTCTTCCAAGACTTTTTGCAAGTTGCTTTCAACGGTGCTTGTACCTTGTACTGTCATAGTATTGATTTTGATGTAATTTGATTTTATTTCCAACAATTTCACTGCGATACAATCAAATCTCTATCTTTCTTAGGGTGCAAATTAGGAACCTTACCGCTATTGATTGCTGCGGTAAATCTTCCCGTTGCTGAGCATTCGTATCGATCGCCTGTTGCCCTTCATGATGTCAACAATCGCTTAAAAACCTTTGTATTTTTCGTTTATACCCGAATCTCGATCCCCTTCAATCCCCCTTAAGTGGGGGACGCAATAAAAAACTCTTGTCCCCCCGATAGATTGGAGGGGCCAGGGCGATCCAAGGCCTAATAATCAAACAGCAAACCCATACTAAGTTTGACATTAAATTGACAGCTATGCCTGTGGCCGCAGTCTGGCAGAATACCCCTCCCGGAAACAGAAAATGGGAGGAAAAATCTTGGCGCAGTCTTCCCGGACAAGAGAAGCGAACTGAGGCTTAGATTTTGACCGTCTAGAGTTGTGGAATATATGAGGCAATTCAAAATTTCTTCTTCACCGAGTTTTTAGGAGTCGAACTATTCTCAGCAGCAGATTTGGTAGATTTACGGGAACTTCAGGTAACGACCTGGGGGCAAATTATCACTATTATATAATGCAATGTTAACTAACTGGTTCAGGAAATTTGCATCGTTTCTATCATAACTTAAAAATAATCCTCTGTCAATCCCCCAATCTTGAAGAGTTTGTTGCCATTTTTGATATTTTTGTTCCGAAAACTCATCAGAAAGAGTAGTGACTTGAATGCAGAGGGGCTGCTGTTGGCGGTTGCTAACGATCGAATCAGTTGCCATAGAAAGATCGGCAACATAGCGATACAAAAAACTGCCTTGGCGTTCGACAATCCGGGATGCGATCGCCCGAATCACTATATCGTCAGCCGGATCGAATTCACCAGCCTTGAGTTTTTGTTTCCAGATGTAAAATTTGCGATCGTTTTCGTTCAGCCATTTAGGAAATAAATAGCCGTACCAATACCTTTCTCCCGGAGTCATTAACTCAAGCGCCGCTTGTTTTTCTATTTCCGAAGGTAGAGATTGAACCGCCAGCCAAACCTGAGAATCTTGGATAAGCTGCAGCAAAAAAGCCATCACAAATTTCTTAGCAGTTAGCGAACCGGGTTTAAGATCTTTCACCCAGCGATTGATTTCCTCCAATCTTCTCGCCAAACTCGGATCTATTCGATCTGCTGCGCTAATTAGGGTGTTGAGCTTATCCTTAATATCTTGTGCTTGCAAGTGACGACCTACTGTACAGATTAAACCAGAATTGTTTACACCTCGATTTTATTATAGAACCGCACCCAATTTTCGCCGATCGTTAAACATCTCCAACAATCGTTGGTGGCGCAGGTATCCTGCATCCTTTAACTTTCTTTGAGGAGATGTCTATTAAATAGTTCCTGCCGATTTCCGCAAAGCCTTGTACAATAAAACCAAATAAACATTTATCAACACTGCGGCTATCAATCCGAGTACCTGACCCAGAAGCTGAGATGCTAGCAAATTCCCCAATATTGAACCGATTAATCCAGAAATCAATATGGTTGGCACAAAAACGACAAAAGTTATCAGAGAAATCGCTCGACATACCAACCACCAATGCCCTTTAGTTAAATTCCAACTGCTACTAATACTGTCCAGCGCCGAAGAGTTATCAATGACGGTAGCAAAAGGTGAAAATATTAAGCGACATGATACATAAATCCCAGGAATTATTAGTGCAATAAAGCCTGCTGACACCAGCAGCGCAAACAGAATATTAACCAAAATCAGGTGCAGAAATCTTCTGCTTGCTTGATTGAAAGCTTGACCAACAGTTACTTGATTTCGAGCCAAACTTCGGTAAGTGTAGAAAATCATGGCTCCCGACAAGAAAGGAATGACCACAAACGAGTAGATAGTATATAAAGCAACACCTGTTGATTTTTGTAGGCCACCCAAACTATTGAAGGCGACAAAAAATATCAAACTGGGAGAATAGATGATCAATAGGGGAGCGTATAGAGTTCCCATAGCGGCAAATGTTTCTCGTAACAAGTTTCTGGCACTAATTCCTTGAGTTGTCATAATTTTTTATCCGGCTTGTGTAAGTGGATTTGAACAGATTAGACATTGCTCGAAAAAGTTGCTAACAATAATGTTAAATCATCGTCGGTGCGTTGGGAAACTCTGGGCGATCGCAAAAATGACTCTAACTGCTCTTTTGCATCCGACTCTTCCTTCGGTTCGCCCGAAAACCGAAACAACGGCGTAAAAAACGGCTTGTGGGGCGTACCTTCGGGGATTTTGAGAGCTAGCATTTGCAAGCCGTCGGAAAACACAGCTAAGTGCCGCAGCGGTTGCCGCATTACCTGAAATTGCGCTGTTTCGATCGCATTTGGCGAAACCAAAAAGATGGTTTCGTTGATATATTCGCCGCAGGGAGGTACAGTAAGGGCGATCGCATTTCCCTCAATGTCACCCGCAACCGCCGCACCGTCACCAATTTGAGCAACTGCGATTAATTCCGGCGTCGCCACAACTGCAATTAAAGTGCAAGCCAAATCCCTCGCCGGCACTTCCCGCACAGCCGCTTCTGCTTCCACCTGGGCCCGCGCGACTTGCAGAGAAGCTGTCAAAAATACCTGCCATTCGCCGTCATTCTCAGGCTGCAAATCCTGTTGACACATCATTTCGACAACCGCTTCTACAGCAATTTTTGCCCCAACTTCTGCCAGTGCAGCGGAGCCCGCGCCGTCAGCAACTGCTGCTACCAAAACACCGTTGGCCAAGACGCGCCAGCAGTGGGCATCTTGACAGGGCTGCGATCGTTTTTCGTGGCTAGTACCCGTCACGGATGCCGCTACAACTTGCCAATTACTCAATAGTTCAGATTCGTTAGTCATTAGTTATTAGTTATTAGTTATTGGTTATTAGTTATTGGTTATTGGTTATTAGTTGTTGGTTGGTGGTTGGTGGTTGGTGGTTGGTGGTTATTGGTTATTGGTTATTGGTTATTGGTTATTGGTTATTGGCTATTGGTTATTGGTTATTAGAATCAAGCAGCAATTTAGATTGAACTATTCCATAAAAGAATCAAAAAAAATCCTGGGTTCGGGTCTCTGCTTTACAATCTGTCTCATCAATTATTAGTTTGTGTTCATTTTGTAGAGAGATCCCTTAAGAATCTATTACTGTTATTAACTAATGAGCCATAACAACTAACAACTAACAACCAACAACTGAGGGCGGGCACGGGGGCACCGCCCCTACCAACCAACAACTAGCAACTAACAACTAACAACTGACAACTAACAACTGACAACTAACTAAACAGTTCCCCATCCGGGCGGCGGCAGTGCTACTTGTTCGTCAATTTTTGAGTGAGAAACTCTCTGCATACTAGCCGACAGCCAAATGAACATCTCTCGAAAGTCTAATCCTTTCAATTTTACAGGAGTGCGATCGACAATTTCTGCGAGACGGGAGATATTAGCACCTTCAACTCCGACAGCAAAAAATGCCACGCGCTTGTTCGTTTCTTCCTCTTTAATTCGCTGTGCTGCTATTTCCACAACATCATCTGATTCGCCTTGAGGTTCGCCGTCGGTAATCATAAATACCCACGGGCGGTAGTAAGTGATGCCGTTGTTGCGGTATTCGGATTTGCGGGCGGCAATGGTATCTAGTGCGAGCTGAATGCCCGCGCCCATGTGGGTTTGTCCTTGGGCTGTCAGCAGCGGTGTCTCGAACTGGTCGGCGGTCACGAAGTCTTGCACGACTTTGATATTATTGTCAAAGGAAATAATCGCGACTTCAACTCGCTTTTTAGCTAGTTCGTCTTTAATTAGGTCATTCCTAAAAACTTCCAGCCCCTCATTCAAGGCATCTATGGCTGCGCCTTGCATGGAGCCGGAGGTGTCCAGCAGCAAAACGCAGGGACAGCGCGGCTCTGGGTTTTCGGCAAATTCAACAGCTTCGTCTAGTCTCATGGTTCGGGGTTGACCTTGGAGTGGCTTGATTTCTAGGTTTGTTACTTTCTACCCTAGCCAGTAGGTGACATATTTAACTCAATCTGCCGGCTGGCGATCGTATTTTACCATTTACCTGAATCGATTTGAGATTTTTGATTGTATATTTTTGATTGTAAAATTAGATATCTGCGGTCAAAAAAACAAATTCATTCCTGCCTGTGGTAATGTAGACTAATAGTATTACTGCAAAATAAGGGAAAATCTTATGATTGCAACAGCCACGAAAAAATTAACCTTTGACCAATTCCTTGTAGAATGTCCAGAAGATGGACGCTATGAACTGGTAAATGGAGAAATTGTAGAAATGAATTCCACCAGAAATCATGATGATGTTGCTGATTTTACATCTGACTCATTTAAAGATGAAATTAAACGGCTAAACTTAAATTATGTTGTCAGGCTCACGCCAGTTATCAAAACTGTAAATAAAGCCGGCGTTGAACTAGGGCGGAGACCGGATGTCAGCGTAATCGATCGCGATTTATGGCGATCGAACCGTTCTGCTTATGCTGCGTTGCGAGAACCAATTCAATTGGCGGTGGAGGTAACATCAACAAATTGGGATGACGATTATATCGACAAACTGGACGAGTACCAGCGCCTCGGAATTCCTGAGTATTGGATTGTCGATTACTTAGCAATTGGTAGCAGGGAATTTCTGGGAAATCCCAAAGTTCCAACTATATTTGTTCACCTTTTGGATGCAGAGGGAAACTATCAAAGAAGCGCGTTCAAAGGCAGCGAACGAATTGTATCGCGGACTTTTCCTGAATTAACGCTGACAGCCGAAGAGGTGATGAACGTTTAAATTGGTTTCCTCTAGATAGCCCGATCGCCAATCTATACAAAATTACTGAAAATATGAAATCTGTTTCTGAAAAAAAAGCTATTAGTGCTTGGGACTACAAACCTTGGTGGTGTCAGCCTTGGTCAATTCTTTTGACTGGCACGAGTCTGATTGGCGGTAGTTGGTTTGTGTTAAAAACTGTTTGGATAACTGTTTTAGTCGCGATTCCTTTATTGGCTTGGATGGGGTTTTTCTTGTTGGTTTGGCCGAAGTTGATGGTGTCTAGCGGTGCTTTAGATTCTCATTCAGATTAGGTTTTGGTGGTGCGCTGTTTGTGGGTGCGCCATAAGTATCCTAGGTTTATAGCAAAGTCTCGATCCCCCTAAATCCCCCTTAAAAAGGGGGACTTTGAAAAGTGGACGGTTTCGCCCTTAACAAAAGGGGCTTTGACGCTCTTGTCCCCCCCTTGTTAAGGGGGGCTAGGGGGGATCGATGGCCTAACGATCGAACAGTGTTTCGCGCCCTACAATAACTCTACGCTTGCGGGTAATAGTCTTGAATTGCTTTCACTTTCATCGGGTTGGATTTGAGCGATCGAATTCCCGCTGCTGTGGCTTTGGCACCGGCGATTGTGGTAATAATCGGGATTTTGTAACTCAAAGCTGTGCGGCGGATAAAGGTTCCGTCGGCGCGGGATTCTTCGCCAGAAGGTGTGGTGATAATTAGTTGGATTTTTTCATTTTTGATCGAATCCAACAAATTTGGCCGCCCTTCGTGCAGTTTCAATTCCAAATATACATCTAAACCTTGCTCTCGCAAAACTTTGCGCGTTCCGTGAGTTGCTACTACTTTGAAACCTAATTCTAAGAATTCCTTCACAACCGGTACAACTGCTAGTTTATCGCGATCGCGCATGGAAACTAGCACGACTCCGAACAACGGCATCACTTGTCCCGCGCCGAGTTGAGCTTTGGCATATGCTTTGCCAAAATCTGTGTCAATTCCCATGACTTCGCCAGTCGATCGCATTTCTGGCCCTAACAAAGTATCTGTTCCCGGAAACTTAGCAAACGGTAGCACGGCTTCTTTCACGGAAACCTGAATTGGTATAATCTCTTTAGTAAAACCTAAAGCTTCTAGAGTTTGACCCGACATGACTCGCGATGCGATTTTTGCTAGGGGAACTCCGATCGCTTTTGACACAAAAGGTACTGTGCGAGAAGCCCGTGGATTAGCTTCTAAAATGAAAACTTCTTCGCCTTGGACAGCAAATTGAATGTTCATCAACCCGATCACTTTCAGGGCTTTTGCTAGTTCCACTGTCTGGCGGCGAATTGTTTCTACCGCTTTCTCAGAAAGGGTTTGGTAAGGGATGGAACAAGCCGAGTCGCCGGAGTGAATTCCCGCTTCTTCGATGTGTTCCATAATACCGCCGATCGTCACATTGCCGGTCATATCGGCGATCGCATCTACATCGACCTCGATCGCATTTTCCAAGAACTTGTCAATTAAAATCGGATGCTCCGGTTCTACCAGCACCGCGTAGGTCATGTAACGTTCCAATTCCGTATCGGAATAAACAATTTCCATTGCTCGCCCGCCCAACACGTAACTAGGCCGCACCACCACCGGATAACCGATGCGTTGAGCGACGATTAAAGCATCCTCAAAACTGCGCGCCAAACCGTTAGCGGCTTGCTGAATATCCAACTGTCGCAGAATTTTTTCAAATCGCTCCCTATCTTCAGCAGTATCGATGGAATCCGGCGAAGTTCCCCAGATTTTTGTTTGTACGTCGGGATGATTTTCGAGAGCTTTTTGTAAAGGAATCGCCAATTTTAACGGCGTTTGTCCGCCAAATTGAATGATTACTCCTTCGGGATTTTCCGCCTCAATAATATTAAGAACATCCTCTTTAGTTAGCGGTTCAAAATACAGGCGATCGCTCGTATCGTAATCTGTCGAAACTGTCTCAGGGTTCGAGTTGACCATAATTGTCTCAAACCCGTCTTCGCCTAGGGAATAAGCAGCGTGACAGCAACAGTAATCAAACTCAATCCCCTGTCCGATGCGGTTCGGCCCGCCGCCTAGAATCATCACTTTTCGCTTAGTAGAAGGCAAAACTTCCGACTCCGGTGCGAGACTGTGACCGACAGGCGAAATTTTCTTTTCTTCATCGCCCTGTTCCCAAATTGCCGCTCCTGCTTCGTAGGTGGAATAGTAATAAGGTGTGAATGCTTCAAATTCAGCGGCGCAGGTATCGACTGTTTTGTAAATCGGCACTACGCCCAATTCTTTGCGGTAGGCGCGGACTTGATCTTCCGATGTTTTGGTGGCGTAAGCAATTTGGCGATCGCTAAATCCCAACTGCTTTACTTCAAACATTGTCTCTTTTGTCAACTGCTTGAGCGTTGTTCGTTTCAAGAACTTCTCTGCTTCCAACAATTCCTGCATTTTATCCAAAAACCAGGGATCGATTGCTGTGAGTTCAAAGATATCTTCCACCGACATTCCCATCATCATCGCATGGCGAACTGTAAAAATGCGATCGGGATTTGGTGTCCGCAATCCGGCGCGAATTTGTTCCAAACTCGGCAATTTTTCCGGTTTGTCGCACCCGAAGCCTGCGCGGCCGGTTTCTAGTCCCCGCAGCGCTTTTTGGAAAGATTCGTTGAAGCTGCGCCCGATCGCCATTACCTCTCCCACTGACTTCATTTGCGTTGTCAGAGTCGGTTCCGAACCGGGAAATTTTTCAAAAGCAAATCGGGGAATTTTCGTCACTACGTAGTCAATTGTCGGCTCAAAAGACGCGGGAGTTTTCTTGGTGATATCGTTGGAAATTTCGTCTAGGGTGTAACCTACGGCTAATTTTGCCGCCATTTTGGCGATCGGGAAACCGGTGGCTTTTGAGGCCAAGGCGGAGGAACGGGAAACCCGAGGGTTCATTTCAATGACGATGAAATCTCCGTTGACTGGATTAACGGCAAATTGAATGTTAGAACCGCCAGTTTCAACTCCGATTTCGCGGATAATTTTAATCGAAGCATCCCGCAGGCGCTGATATTCTTTGTCGGTGAGAGTTTGAGCCGGTGCGACGGTGATTGAATCGCCAGTGTGCACGCCCATCGGGTCGAGATTTTCGATCGAGCAAATAATCACTACATTATCTGCCAAATCCCGCATCACTTCCAGTTCGTACTCTTTCCAACCGATCAAAGATTGTTCGATCAAAATTTGCGACACCGGACTCGCATCAATACCACCTTGGGCCATTTCTTCAAACTCTTCTTGATTGTAAGAAATGCCGCCTCCCGTGCCGCCCATTGTAAAAGCCGGACGGATAATTAACGGATAACTGCCGATTTGGTGGCCGATTGCTTTGGCTTCGTCGAGATTGTTGGCAATTCCCGAAGGACAAACTGCGACACCGATTCGCGCCATCGCTTCCTTAAATAACAGCCTGTCTTCTGCCATTTCAATGGCTGGCAATTTAGCACCAATTAACTCGACGTTGTATTTTTCCAAAACGCCATTTTTAGCGACAGCAACGGCTAAATTTAGTGCCGTTTGACCGCCCATTGTCGGTAAAATTGCTTGGGGTCTTTCTTGGGCGATGATTTGTTCGAGGATGGCTGGGGTTAGAGGTTCGATGTAAATGCGATCGGCCGTTTCGGGATCGGTCATAATTGTGGCAGGGTTGGAATTCACCAACACTACTTCATAACCTTCTTCTCGCAAAGCTTTGCAAGCTTGCGTCCCCGAATAGTCAAATTCGCACGCTTGGCCAATGACAATTGGGCCGGAACCAATGAGAAGAATCTTTTTTAAGTCTTGGCGACGGGGCATAGGTTCGTAATTGGTAATTGGACGAGATTGAGGATACATTTGATATTTTGCATCGCTCTTAGAAACAGGCTTTTTGAGCTGTTCCACCAAAAGCTTACTCAAAACAGCGCAAGTTTTGTTGTTAATTTGAAATTGTGCACCATTATCAGCATTTTGGAAGCGGAACCTCGCGACTGTGGTTGGCAGATACTGCCAGCTAACGAGAAATATTGATGGGAAAATGGTACAGTCGATCGCTAAATCCAGACTATTTTAAGTGTTGCGGTCGAATCGTGTTCTAAAATACACAATCGGTTTCTGGTGCGAGATTGATCGCGGGAGTTGCGCCAGCAGGGCTAGTCAGAAACCAGGTTTCGGTGTGCAATGCGTCCTGAATTATTAAATTTTGCTGACACCTTAATCGGCGCAGCCTACAAATTTCACCGATGCTAGTAGGGTGTGCGGGCGCACCGCTATCACTCTCCGGGTACACAGTCAATCGGTATGCGGGCGCACCCTACCAGTTTGCCATCTCTCTACCCTCGCCCGCGACTTGTACCGCGCAACCGAAGCAAGGAAGCCACCGCCAGCCCTCTCCTCTGGCTCCATCGAATCTGCTTAGATCGGGGAATGCGCCGAGTAAGAGGTAAAATATAAAATCGTTCCCAAAGCTTGAAATCCAAAATCTCAAACACAGATATGCCTAGAACTCCTAGCGAATATTCAGTGCACCTGCTGCTTGAGGGCGGCCACCGCGAAGAAATCCGTTTTGCAACCCTGCAAGATTTTCAACAGTGGTATAAAACTCTGGTTCCCAAACAAGATTCGTCAGAATTTGTCAATGTCCCGATCAAAAATGTTCAAGGCGAATACATGGTAATTCGGCCTAGTAGCATTCTCGGAATTCGGGTAGAACCGCTATTTAGTTCTAGTATCGAACGATACGAGGAATAAGCAAAATTATTAAATGATTGGGGAAAATTGGAAATTGATCAAGATTGTTCGCTATCAATTATTGACGATCGCGTGTTGTATTTTGGCGATCGCTTTTTCGGTGCCCGCCGTTGCAGTTCCGTCGCTGCAACCAGTTAGTATAAATCAATTGCAGGCGACCGAGTTGGAGTCGATCGGGCTTGACGCTCAAATCTGGGGCGAAAATGGCCAACCGGGCGATCGCCAATTGCTGTTAAAGTCGATCGACAACAGCCTCCGCTATCTCAATACATCAGCCGCTGCAAGTGCTTACAGCCGCTATCCAGTCGCAGGAATTACGCGCGATCGAGTCCGCCGTTCCCTCGATCGGTTCCGCCAATTAGTAGTCAGTTCCACTACACCTGCACAACTCCAAGAATCTGTCAAACGAGAATTTGTTTTTTACAAATCGATCGGCAAAGACGGCAAAGGAACAGTGGCATTTACAGGTTATTTCGAGCCGACTTATGCAGCATCTCGCACGCCTAATTCCGAATACCGTTATCCCCTGTACCGAGTGCCGCCAAACCTCGGTTCTTGGTCGAAACCTCACCCGACTAGATTGGAATTGGAAGGTGCAGATGCTTTGCAGGGAAGCAAAGGATTGCTGCGGGGATTAGAATTAGTTTGGTTGCGCGATCGATTCCAAGCATTTCTCGTGCAAGTCCAAGGTTCAGCAAGATTGCAGCTAGCAGAAGGCGGCGAGATGACAGTCGGTTTCGCAGGTAAAACCAGTCGCAATTATACAGGAGTAGGGCGAGAATTAGTTAAGGACGGCAAGTTTACTTTAGAGGAGTTAACATTGCCGAAACTAACCGAATATTTCACCAGTTTTCCGGCAGAGATGGACAAGTATTTGCCGAAAAATCAAAGCTTTGTGTTCTTCCGGGACACTAACGGATCACTGCCGACGGGCAGCATCGGAGTGCCGGTAACTGCCGAAAGGTCGATCGCCACAGATAAAGCTTTAATGCCCCCCGGCGCGCTAGCATTAATTAGCACCAAATTGCCTTATCCCAATGCGGCGGGAAAACTCGAACAAAATGCCGTGAATCGGTATGTTTTGGATCAGGATACGGGCGGTGCAATTAAAGGCGCGGGGAGAGTTGATGTATTTATGGGAACCGGAAATTTGGCGGGCGATCGCGCGGGTTATATCAACTCAACAGGAGAACTGTACTATCCGCTTTTAAAGTAGATTAATAGTGTTTTCCTGTGTCGGGGCGATCGTTCCTCCCGATGCTAACAAAAAAACCGGTTTCTGACTGCGCCGCGCGAGGCAAAAACCCAAGAAACCGGGTTTTTCACGAGTTTTTCTGGCTGTCACGAATCTTGATTGCTCGTTATATCAAATCCGTCAGCATTGGAATAGTAAATTCACGGTTGACTGTTGACTGTTAACAGTTAACATCATGAGGAGTGCAACCGGAATTTATATTACCAGACTCTGCCTGGTAATGCAGAGCCAGAGGCTATGCCTCCTTCTATCTCGCCACTTACAGGAGAGAGGAGTGTAGGAAGTGGTTAAGTTATTAAGTT
Organism: Microcoleus sp. B4-D4; assembly: GCF_036705185.1. Taxonomy (NCBI): domain Bacteria; kingdom Bacillati; phylum Cyanobacteriota; class Cyanophyceae; order Oscillatoriales; family Microcoleaceae; genus Microcoleus; species Microcoleus sp. B4-D4. The sequence continues at coordinate 84,727 of NZ_JAUBTX010000019.1, forward strand.
TTCGATCCTCAAACAGTCACGGACTTTTCTGTAAATACGTCACTTTATTATTTTCATCAATGCGTATGTATTGTAACCGTTGAAGTTCCACGATAATTCTTTCTTGTTCAACCTCAGAAATACCACCTTGAAACTGAAACATAGCATCGATCGCATTCTGAAGGGTACTTCTTCTGGTTGGCTTTAACTTGATACAGCACTTTGCGTGACTAAGAGGTACAGTAACAGCAGTGAGCAAAATAATTTTCGATTTGCTCGACGGGAACATAATTTCACTCCCAATTCCAAGAGTTTTTCCACAATCTGTACACTTCGAGGTACAAATCTCCTGAGCCATGCCTTTAATTCCCACCATAAATGTTCGATTGGGTTAAATTCCGGTGAGTTGGCGTGATAAATACACCACACTTGCTCCTACTGCTTCGATCATTTCTTCTACCCCCTCTACCTTATGTACCTTCAAATTATCCATGACTAATACCGCTCCTTTCCATAATTTGGAAGTTGTTATTGCACAAATTTCTTGAACTTCTCTCCATTCAGAGATTTTTCCATTGTCTTCAGGGCGATTACCTTCTTATTGCTTATTGCACCAACTACTGTCACCCTACTTTCTCTATAAAATGGCTTAATATCATAGCTTCTTTCTCCCTTTTTACTTCTAGCTCTGGGCCTCATTATCCCAAGCAATACGCCCATTTCGTCCAAAAATATCAGATTTTATGGTTCGACATCTCGGATTTTTTTCCACTATTCTATGCGCTTCTTTTGATTAATTTCTTTATGGGCTTGACTGCTCCGTAGTGTTTTTTTTCAAAGTGCGTTCCTGCTTTTTGAGGAGTCGGCACATGGCACTCTCGCTCAACCATACTCCTGTTTTTTCGTGGCAATACTCACAGTATTCTGAAGCGTGTGTAATCTGGATACTGAGCTACCATCTCTTCAATCTGTTGTTCGTGACCAAACAGTAGGCTCGGTTTACCACCCTTTGCCTGACTAGGGAGTAATTTTCCTGTCTCTTTTTTTTGCTTTAGTATTGCTTGTACGGTACTTTTGCTGACTTGAAATCTTTCTGCTACTTTCCGAATAGAGGTGTTACCTGCTTCGTAAGTGTCAACGATCTTTTGACGCATATCCAGGAAGTAGGGTTTGATTTTTTTCTTTTTTACCACCTCTACCATTGTACCTAATCGTCAAGCAAAGTGCTGTAACTAATAACTAATAACTAATCTAAAAAAAATGAATTTTCCGAAACAACCGCAGAATTGGTCGATCGCCCTATTGTTAATTATCGGCGTTTTGGCAGTCTCAACTTCTTCGATTTTAATTCGGCTGGCGAACATGGAAGCAGGCGCGGGCGGCCTCGGTTTCAGTCTGATACTCGCCGCTTCTCGCTTGAGTTTGTCTTCCTTAATTCTGCTTCCGGCTTGGCAGAAAATTCAGTGGAACTCTTTGCAACCGGGAGCTCGGCGCTATGCTGCGGCGGCTGGTTTGTGTCTCGCCCTGCACTTTGCTCTCTGGATTACCTCACTTTCTTATACTTCGATTGCGGCTTCGACAGCCCTCGTCACCACAACTCCGGTTTGGATAGCGCTGTTGTCGCGCTTCTGGTTTGGCGAAAAACTCACCAAAATGTCGATCGCTGGCATTACTATAGCCCTTGCAGGGGGAATGGCGATCGCTCTGGGGAGTGCGGGCGCAGAAAGTGCCGGTAGCAGCAAACTCCTAGGCGATTTCCTGGCTCTGGCTGGTTCCTGGCTTGTCAGCTTGTACCTGCTGTTGGGGCGGGAAGCTCAGCGGCGGGGACTGGGAATTGGCGGTTATATTGCGATCGCCTATACTGTTGCTGCGATCGTCCTGCTGCCTCTCCCCCTCGCCTTCGGCACCCGTTATACCGATTATTCGCACATTGTATATTTTTATATTTTGTTGACGGCTGTCTTGCCTCAATTAATCGGTCACACCATTTTAAACTGGGCCGTAGTGCAAATTTCCCCAACTATAGTAACTCTTGCCGTATTGTTTGAACCGGTGGCGGCGAGTTTTTTGGGTTATTTGGTGTTTCGGGAAGTGCCCGCGCCGGCGGTACTCGCAGGTGCTGCGATACTGCTATTTGGCGTAGCAACCGCTACAGTCGGAGCAAAAAAAAGCACAGTCAACAGTTAAGAATTCTCAGCCTTGCCACTACAGTTGGCGCGAGTCAGAATAAAAAAGATTAGAGCTACAAAATACAAATAAGTGGGGAGCATATCAATGAGTTTCCACAGTTTACAGCATACAGGTTGATAGTTACCTCGGACTTACGCGCCAGGAGATTGCCAGCGAGGGCAATTAATTTTTCCTTTCCCTCCTACAAGGGCTTGTGATTAATCACATTTTGGATTTTTCGTTTACCGACTAGCTCGCATTGGGTTAAAAAAAACTAAAAAACCCATAAAATGGGTTGGTTTTAACCGACTTACACGCCTGCTCTCAGGGAATAAATTCCCTGGCAGAATTGGTTGGTAGTGCGGACTAAAATCCGCAATCCGGGAGCGGAATTTAGTCCGCACTAGGAACCTTTTTTGTTACGATCGTAGACCGAACATGATATGACCAATGACGAATGACTAGCCTTCGACTTCGCGAGCAGCTAAAATGACTAATGACTAATGACTAATGACTAATAATTAATGACTAATAATATTTCGGTGCATTTCGGAGAATAAAATTATGCTGCCAGAACAATTACAGCGCGTCATCGGCTACTTTCTCGAAGAAGCCACAGAACACATCCAAATCATCGAACAAGGCTTGCTTGACCTGCAAAACACTGTGCAAGCTCCCCAAAGAATACACCAGCTCATCCGAGCCTCGCACTCGCTCAAAGGGGGAGCTGCTATGCTCGGATTTAGCAGCATTCAGCGAATTGCCCATCGCTTGGAGAATTATTTAAAAGTGCTTAGAGAATGTCCGATCGCCGTTGATGACAGACTGCAATCGCTGTTAACTGAAGTATCTGATATTTTAGCAGCCCTCGTGCACAAGGTTTCTAAAGTTTTTGGCCTCAACCACGAAGATGCAAACCAAATGCTCTCCCTCGCTGAACCGGTTTTTGACGAACTCGACGTTTATTTGAGAGTGCTAATTCCCACTCGCCTGACTGTGAGAGTTACTACCGACGAACACATTCACATTTTCTCCGGTTACTGCACGTCATTGGATGAATTTTCCTCCGCCATTGCGTCGCGCGTCGGTTTGCTCCGAGGTACTATTACTCGCCACGAGCAAGAAGGCGATGGTATTCGCCTTTATATTGATATTTACCTGCCTCCTTACACCAGGATCGAAAACATCCGCCAAGCTGTGGAACTCTCGGGCGCTATTATCGGGACTTTTCAGACTCAGCGAGACTTTTCGTTACTGGTGACGGATTATCCGCTTTACCAAAGTGCGATCGAGCCTCCCGCAATTTGCAACGGATGTCGCTACTATTACGGCAGAAGCGACGGCGGCCATGTTCTCAACTGCACGATCCATCCCCGCGGCCCGGAAGATGAAGATTGTCGCGATCGCGAACCAGAATAAGGGTTATAAACATCAGATTGCGAACCAGGATTAGCCACCAAGGAATATTTGAGAAAAAACCAATATTCTCCATCAAACTTTTGACATAGCTCGCTATCAAATTCTGCTTTCTTCCTTGTTAACGCTATCCAATGCCAAGTTCTTTCTTCTTCCTTCTTCTAAAATCCCCCTCAAAGCTGATATTGCAACTTTAATTAATTGCATCATGCTGGAAGGATGCGCCACTGCCCAGATATTGATAGCCAGACAAGCGATCGCCATAGCTAGCAAGATGTATGTCGGAGGCATTACAACCCCGATCGCGAACCAGGTAAAAACGTGAAATAACATTGCTGCAGCCCAAACTCCGGCCACAGATGCAGACGCCAAAACCTGCATTCTAGGTCGGTTTAGTCCGATCAAAATCCCTGTTTGCAAAGTAGTCAGCAAGTTTGCCGGAACTAAAAAAGCACAGATACCTATGCAGTAGGTATGGGAAAACTCAGTAACTGTATTGAAGTCGAGCATTAGTCTAATTGTCGGGCCTGTTGGATATACTTAAAGAGCTTAACGTAACTTGACTTTAAGATCCTGTCATCATTAGCTTAACTTAATATTTTCCTCCCCGGGCCGGTCGGAAGACACATCTCTCTCCCCCTTCCAGCGCGCCATATTTTACCACAAAATTAACTTTGTGGAAAATTATTAAAAGTTCTTGAAGAATAGCAAGAAGTGCTGGCATAATTAATATGGGGGATCGATCGCAATTGAAGAGCCAAGTCTGCAAGAATATCTAGAATGCCGGGGCCGGTAGAGCAGCAACACAACTGCTGGTTGATTTTTGACTAGATCGTTTTCGACTAGCGGACGCTCGGATGATTCATTGCTAGGGTCAGTCAAGGAATCGAGCCGTTATGCGATCGAACACTTCTGGAGATGATTGCAAAACCTATTTGATAGCAACTACCAAGGTAACGCCGGACAAATTGTAGTAGGGGCTCCCCTCACCAACAAATCAATCTACCAGTTTAGAGATATCAACCCGCCCCCACGACTCAAATCTCAAATCTATAGAACCCTCTCAAAATTTTACAGAACCAAATAGAGAAAATGAATCGAAAAATCACAATCCCAGCACTCGAAGAAGTTGACTTGACAAACTGCGACAAAGAGCCCATTCACCTATCGGGACACATTCAGCCACACGGCGTGCTAATTGTTGTGCGAGAACCTGAACTAGAAATACTGCAAGTTAGCGAAAATGCACAAGAGTTGTTGGGATTCGATGCCAAAAGTGCGATCGGTCAAAATTTGAGCTTATTATTCGATCGCGCTCAGCTAGAAAAATTAAACGCCTGTTTGGAAAAGGAAAACTTAAAAACTGTCAATCCCATTAAAGTTTCCGTCGAAAAAGCAGGCAAATCATTAGATTTTGACTGCATACTCCACCGAATAGAAGGAGTTTTGATGGTCGAATTAGAATTAGCCACTACCACAGAAAGTCTTTCGGTCTTTAGCTTTTATCATTCAGTGAGATCCACTGTCACCCAAATTCAAAACGCCACAAATCTCCAAAATTTATGTCAGCAAACTGTAAAAGAAATCAGAAGAATTTCCAAATTTGATAGAGTAATGGTCTATCAATTTGACCCCGACGGGAACGGCGCTGTCATCGCCGAAGACAAAGCAGAAAATCTGACTCCTTTCTTAGGATTAAACTACCCCAATACAGATATTCCCAAACAAGCCAGAAAACTGTATTCGTTAAATTGGTTGAGGTTGATTCCCGATATTAATTATCAACCAGTTCCCCTCATCTCCGGCAACAATTCTATTCCCAACGAACCTGCAGACCTCAGTTTTTGCGTATTGAGAAGCGTTTCTCCCATTCACATAGAATACCTGCAAAATATGGGTGTGACAGCTTCGATGTCAATTTCATTAATCAAAGATCAAAAACTGTGGGGATTGATTGCTTGCCACAACTATACACCAAAATATCTCAACTATGAAGTGCGCGCAGCCTGCGAATTTATCGGACAAGTAATGTCCTTAGAACTGCAATCAAAAGAAGGAAACGAAGACTACGACTACAAACTTTATTTAAGATCCATTCAAAGCAAGATTTTTGAAGACATATCAACCGCCGAAAACTTGTCAGAAGTGTTCGGTAAATGCCAGCACAATTTGCTGGAAGCAGTCAACGCCCAGGGAGCAGCAATAATATTTGGAGACAATTGCTATCGAATCGGAGAAACACCTCAAGGAGAATCTCTTAAATACTTAACTAAGTGGGTGCAAAAAAACCTCAAAAAAGAAATATTTTATACAGACTCGTTGACTAAATTATATCCAGAAGCTGAGGCTTTTAAAGATACAGTCAGCGGGTGTTTAGCCGTAGCAATATCGCCAATTCAAAAAATATACGTTTTGTGGTTTCGCCCAGAAGTAATTCAGACAGTCAATTGGGCGGGGAACCCCAACAAAAAACTTGAAATAGATGAAGATGGCAGCCCCAGACTGTCTCCTCGCAAATCCTTCGAGCTGTGGAAAGAAAATGTGAGTTGCCAATCATTGCCTTGGAAACAATGCGAAATAGAGGCAGCATTGGAATTAAAAAAAGCAATGATTAATATAGTGCTGCGCCAAGCCGACAAACTCAACAAATTAAATACAGCATTAGAAGCATCAGTCGCCAGAGAACGCGAAAAAACCGCTCATTTAAAAACAGCGATGTCCGAGCTTAAGCGCGCTCAAACTCAATTGGTGCAAAGCGAAAGAATGTCAAGTTTGGGACAGTTGGTGGCGGCGGTAGCCTATGAAGTCACTAACCCGATTAATTTCATTTACGGAAATCTTACCTATGCCAACGAATACAGCGAAAAACTCATCAATTTATTGCAACTTTACGAACAGCACTATCCCTCACCTTCGCCAGAAATTAAAGTAGAAATAGAAGCAGCAGAAGTAGAGTTTATAGTTGAAGACTTACCGAAGTTGCTGGGTTCAATGAAAGTAGGAGCTAACCGCATCCGCGAGATAGTTCAGTCGCTGCGAAATTTCTCTAGAATTGACGAAGCAGAGATTAAACCAGTTGACATTCACGATGGATTGGACAGCGCTTTGTTGATTTTGAGCAACCGACTTAAGCCGAAGCCCGTGAAGCAAAGCTATCCCGTAGGGAATCGCCCTGCAATTCATCTCATCAAAGAATATGGCTCTCTGCCTTTGGTTGAGTGTTACGCAGTTGAGATTAACCAAGTGTTTATGAATGTGCTGACAAATGCAATTGATGCCCTAGAAGATGCCTTTGTCAACAAGCACTTATCGTCGCAGCGCAGCGGCAAAGAAGAGCCAGCCAAGAGCGGACAAATTCGGATCGTGACAGAAGTTTGTCTGGAAGAAAAAGCCGTAAAAGTTCGGATCGAGGACAACGGTTGGGGTATGGAAGAAACAGTCCGCCAGAAAATATTTGAGCCGTTTTTTTCCACCAAACCAGTGGGTAAAGGTGCAGGAATAGGTTTGGCAATTTCCTGGGAAATTGTGGTGAAACAACACGGCGGCAAATTGAGCTGCATTTCTGCCCCCGGAGAGGGAACCGAGTTGATTATTGAGATTCCACTGAGACAAATTCATCCGAAACCGATTGTCAAATGAAAAAAAGTGCGATCGCCTCCCAAATCCACAAATCGAAAATTCGACTAAAATACAAAAGCAGCTAAGTAGATTTGAGCCAAATTTGAGGAAGCGACTGTGACAGAAAAAAATACCGCCCAATGGGATGCCGGCAGATTTGTCAAAACCTTGGCTTATTTCGGCGTTATTCCCTTCATTGGCAGCATTAGCTGGCTGCAACAACTGTTCGGAAGCAGCAGCAACCAGAAAAAAGACGAACCCAAACTCGTACTCGTAGCCGGTGCGACTGGCGGGGTGGGAAAGCGAGTTGTCAAGCGGCTGCAACAGCGGGGATATAAAGTCCGCTGTCTCGTCAGAGATACCAAAAGAGCAACAGAAATTCTCGGCAAAAATGTCGAATTAGTCGAAGCAGATATCACTCTCGCCGAGACGCTAACGCCCTTAGTAACCGAGGGCGTAGATGCAGTTATCTGCTGCACCGGCACCAAAGTTCAACCGGTAGAAGGAGACACCCCAACCAGGGAAAAATACTATCAAGGCATCAAGTTTTATATGCCGGAAGTTGTGGATGTTCCCGAAATAGTTGAATACAAAGGCATCAAGAATTTAGTGCAAGCTGTTCGCAGCCAGCTCGTTAAAGCAGGCGAAAAAATAATTTTTGACTTCACAAAACCTACCCAAGATTTAAAAGAAACTTGGGGCGCTCTCGACGATGTTGTGATGGGCGGCACTAGCGAAAGTTCGATCGTCCTTACAGACTGTACAGCTATCTTCACCGGCAATGTTTCCACCGCAAACTCCGGCGGCTTTGCTTCCGTCCGCACGCGAAACTTCGATTCTCCCCTTAATCTCACAGGATTTAGCGGCCTCCAACTGCGGGTAAAAGGGGATGGTAAGCGCTACAAGTTGATTGTCCGCAGCGAGGCTAAATGGGATGGTATTGGCTATAGCTATTCGTTTGATACTGTTTACAATACTTGGATTACTGTCACCGTTGCCTTCGATCAGTTAATTCCAGTATTCCGGGCGAAAACTGTGAAAGATGGCTCGAAATTAGATCCGAGCAATATTTATTCTTTTCAGTTAATGCTGAGCAAATTTGAATACGACGGCGGGCTGAATCCCAAATTTACACCGGGCGTTTTTCAACTGGAATTAGAATCTATTAAAGCTGATGGCGGGCAGAATTTGCCGCGATTTGTGATGGTGAGTTCGGCTGGAGTGACGCGCCCGGGCCGCCCTGGACTTAATTTGGAAGAGGAACCGCCGGCTGTCAGGATGAATGATATGTTGGGGGGAATTTTGACTTGGAAGTTGAAAGGTGAGGATTGCGTGCGATCGAGCGGCATACCTTATACTGTTGTCAGACCTTGTGCTTTGACTGAAGAAGCGGGCGGCAAAGCTTTGATATTCGAGCAAGGAGACAATATTCGAGGTAAAGTTAGTCGGGAAGATATTGCAGAATTGTGCGTGCAAGCTTTGTCAGAACCGCAGGCTTGTAAGGTTACTTTTGAGGTGAAAGAGGGGGAAAATTCTCGTTCTCCGGGAGATTGGGAGGGTTTGTTTTCTGGAGTGAAATAACAATCATGGAATAAGATTAAACGAACCGCGAAGACGCAAAGAACACGAAGGAAGAGGAAGAAGAAGATGCAGTTCTTCCTTCGCGCTTTTCGCGTCTTCGCGGTTTAATCATTCCGATGAAACTAGATTTGGTATGATGAGTAAAATAATAACTAATAACTAATAACCAATAACAACTAATTTATGCATTTGAATTTTTTCCGACGAAATCTGACGCCTTATTTGTTTTTGTTTCCGGCTTTATTTATTTTGACTTTAACGGTTTTGTGGCCGGCGGTGCAAGCTTTTTATTTGAGTTTTACTAATTACGAATACGATTTAACTCAAATGCCTCAGTGGGTGGGTTTGAAGAATTTCGATCGGTTGTGGCGCGATCGCACTTTTTGGCAAACTTTGACCAATACGCTGCTGTATCTGATCTGTGTAGTGCCTGTCTTGGTTGTTCTACCGCTGGGAATGGCCATTTTGTGCAATCAAAAGCTGCGGGGGATGAACTGGTTCCGGGCAGCATACTACACGCCTGCGGTGATTTCGATGGTTGTCGCCGGGATTGCTTGGAAGTGGCTGTTTGCTGAAACTGGATTGCTGAATCAGTTCGGGGAAATGTTGGGTTTACCTCCAGTTTCTTGGCTGGCAAACCCCAAGGTGGTACTCTTTAGCGTGATGGCAGTTACTATCTGGAAAGGCTTGGGTTATTACATGGTGATTTATTTGGCGGGGCTGCAATCTATTCCGGCAGAACTTTACGAAGCTGCTGCGATTGATGGTTCGGAAGGTTTGCGGAAACACTGGGATATTACTGTGCCGCTGATGAAGCCTTATTTAGTTTTGGTGGCGGTGATTTCGGCGATTTCTGCTACTAAGGTTTTTGAAGAAGTTTATATTATGACTCAGGGCGGCCCTCGCAATAGTTCTAAGACTGTTGTTTATTATCTTTACGAACGGGCTTTTAAGGATTTGGAAATTGGTTATGCTTGTACCATCGCCCTAGTGTTATTTTTGCTGATTTTAGGTTTGTCGGTTTTGCAAGTTAGCCTTCAGGGTTTGACTCGCAATGATTGAGGAGTCATTAGTCATTAGTCATTTGTCATTAGTCATTGGTCATTTGTCATTAGTCATTGGTAATTTGTCATTAGGAAGAAGATGAGACGGCGGTTTTAAGCGCCCGTCATTCAACCGCGTCGGCGCGTGAGTATTTGTGTTGACGCGGTTTCAACCGCCAAATCTCATTTAAGTAAAATTTAGCCCATTACTTGTTCCCAATCATAGGCAAGTCCCAAGCCTGCTTAAAGATTAAGTTAAATAACTAATGACAAAGCTCTGAGACTTGTACTAAGCTTAAGTATATCTCGGAAGTTTTGCGATCGCCCGCGCCGACCACCCCTCTCACACAACTAATTAACTTTCGTCAATAGTACAACTCGTGCAAATTGGCTGCAAACCCTTTAACTTCAAATTTATTAAACTATGATTTTACTCACAGGCTATAAAATCACCGAAAAGATTTACTCTGGTGTCAATACTGTGATTTATCGGGGAATCTGGCAAGAACTGGATTTGCCAGTCATCGTTAAAACCTTGAACAGCGAATATCCGACTCTGGAAGAAATTACTCGCTTGAGACATGAATATAAAATCCGAACTCATCTGAAAAATATCGAAGAAATTGTCAATTGCTACCGTCTAGAAACTAATCAGAATGGTGTAGCGCTGACCTTAGAAGATTTTGGAGGATTGGCTTTATCTAATTTTTTAATTACGACCAAACTTGACTTAAAACAATTTCTGGAAATTGCCGTTCGACTAGCCAAAAGTTTAGGTAAAATTCATCAAAACCAAATAATTCACAAAGATATTAAACCGCACAATATTATTATCCATCCCGAAACCTATCAGGTCAAAATTACTGACTTCAGCATCTCATCGGGCTTGGTTCGAGAAAACGCAACGGCTAGCTATCCCAATTTGCTCGAAGGTACGTTAGCTTATATTTCGCCGGAACAAACTGGTAGAATGAATCGGGCAATTGATTACCGCAGCGATTTCTATTCGTTGGGTGTTACTTTTTACGAGATGCTGACTGGTGAATTACCGTTTAGCGCGATCGATCCTTTAGAATTAGTTCACTGTCACATCGCTAAAATCCCCCCCACTCCCCGCAGTTTGAAGCCGGAAATTCCCGAAGCAATCTCTGCCATCGTGATGAAGCTGTTGGCGAAGATGGCGGAAGATAGGTATCAAAGCGCTGACGGGCTGAGATTTGACCTCGAAACTTGTCTGGCGCAACTACAAGCTACTGGCAATATATCTGATTTTACTGCCGGAAATGCCGATCGCGCCGGTCAACTCCTCATCCCCCAAAAACTCTACGGTAGAGAAGCTGAAGTCGCCGCTTTACTAGCCGCCTTTAACCGAGTTAGCGGTGTAGAAAACAATATAAATTCCCATGCTGGCGTAGAAATAATCCTCGTTTCCGGTTATTCCGGTATCGGCAAATCTTGCTTAGTAAATGAAGTTCAAAAACCCATTGTTCGGCAGCGCGGCTATTTCATTTCTGGTAAATTTGACCAATTCAAGCGCAATATTCCCTACGCTTCTCTGATTCAAGCATTCCAGTCATTGATTCGGCAGTTGCTAACAGAAAGTGCAGCATCTATCCAGACTTGGAAACAAAAATTGCTAGCCTCTTTGGGAACCAACGGCAAAGTTGTCACAGACGTGATTCCCGAAGTCGAACTAATTATCGGGAAACAGCCGGAAGTCCCGCAATTGGGGCCGACAGAATCGCAAAACCGATTTAATCTGGTGTTTAAACAATTCATTAGCGTTTTTACTGCCAAACAACACCCGCTAGTTGTTTTTCTCGACGATTTGCAGTGGGCAGATTCCGCATCGCTGAAATTCATTGAACTGCTAGTGACCGATTCAGAAAGCAAATATTTGCTGCTAATTGGAGCCTATCGAGATAACGAAGTCAGCGCCACCCATCCGCTGACTCAAACCATCGAAAACATCCAAAAGACTAGGGCGGAAATGCCCGAAATAGTCAGCAATATTGTTCTTAATCCCTTAGATTTTAATCATGTACAGCAATTGATGTCCGAAACTTTAGAAAGCCAAATTTCCGAAGATATTAAAATTTTAGCAGAGCTACTTTTTAACAAAACCCAAGGAAATCCCTTCTTTTTAAATCAGTTAATCAGAACTCTTTATCAAGAAACACTGTTAGTTTACGATCTTCAATCCAGTACGTGGCAGTGGGATATCGGCCACATCCAAGCAATCGGGATTACTGACTGCAATGTCGTAGAGTTAATCGCTCGAAATATTCGGAAGTTGTCGGCTGCAGCGCAGTCAGCCTTAAAATTAGCGGCCTGTATTGGCAATCGATTTAATTTAGAAGTCCTGGCAATTGTCAGCCAAAAATCTCAAAAAGAAACAGCATTAAGTCTCTGGGATGCTCTTCAGGCAGGGCTAATTTTGCCGCTGAGCAACGATTACAAAATTCCGCTGGTTTTTGAAGGTTCGGAAACCGGGCTGTCCGGGCTGCAAGATGTTAAGGTTGGCTACAAGTTTTTGCACGACAGAGTGCAGCAAGCAGCTTATTCTTTGATTCCCGATGAGGCCAAGCAAGCAACGCACCTAAAAATCGGTCAACTGCTGCTGGAGAATACTCCCGTCTCCGAGATTGAAGAAAATGTCTTTGATATTGTCAATCAACTTAATTTTGGTGTTGAATTACTCACAGAAAAATCCGAAAAAGATGAACTGGCAAAACTGAATCTGATTGCTGGTAAAAAAGCTAAAGCATCCAATGCTTACGAAGCTGCTGTCAGATATCTCAATGTCGGTTTGGCACTGATTAATTCCCCTCATTCCCCCGTAAGTATAGGATCGAGTTGGCAGACGGATTATGAGTTGACGCTTAACCTGCACGTAGAAGCAGCGGAGGCTGAATATCTCAATACTAACTTTGGGCGATCGCAAGAATTAGCCGATCTGGTTCTGCACCAAGCGACAAACCTGCTCGACAAAATTAAGGTTTACGAACTGCAAATCCAGTCTTATATGTCTCAAAACCAGATGCTAAAAGCCATCGATACTGGTTTAAAAGCTTTGGAAATATTGGGATTTACTCTGTCAAAAATTACCCCAGAAGGTCTGGTTGGAATTAAGTTGCCTCCACTTGAAGGACTAGAAAATATTCCGGTAATGACTGATAGCTATCAGTTGGCCGCAATGCGGATACTCTCGGTTCTTCTTTCTCCTGTTTTTGTAGCAAAACCAGAACTCTTGCCGCAGATTATCTTCACAATGGTCAATTTGTCTATGGAACGCGGTCATTCAGCACTTGGGGCGATCGCATATAGTTGGTATGGCTTGTTGCTGGCTGGTGCATTAGGAGAGATAGAGGCTGGATATCATTCTGGACAGCTAGCTTTGAAGTTATTAGAGGAATTCAATGCTCAAGAACTTAAATGTAAAGTTTACGAGGCGTTTAACAATTTTGTCCGACACTGGAAAGAACACGTCCGGGAGATAATTTCACCCTTAATAGAGAGTGTTCAAATGGGTTTAAAAACGGGAGATTTAGCCTATACAAGTTATGCTGCTGTGGGCATTTCTTTTGCACTGTTTGTGATTGGAGAACCGCTAGAAACTGTAGAAAAAAAACAACTAAAATACTTCACTATCACACAAAATATCAAACAAAAACATTCGCTAATATTGCAGGGAGTCTGGGGGCAAATTGTTTTAAATTTGTTAGGAATTTCTGCGAATAAATATGAATTAATCGGTGATAAATTTAATGAAGCGGAAATGTTGCCTAGGCTGCGACAAGCTAACAATCATATGTCACTTTTTCATATTTATTTGGCGAAATTGCTGCTTTTTTACTTGTTCAAAAAACCAGAACAAGCAGTTGCTAACGCATCTTTAGCAGCCAAATATGCACCAGCAGCAATTGGCTTCATGATAATCGGTACGCACAATTTTTACTATTCCCTCGCACTCCTGGCTGTGTATCCAACTGCTGACAGTGCAGCACAAGAAAAACACTTGCTACAAGTAGCAGCGAATCAGGAAAAAATGCAGAAATGGGCGCACCACGCACCGATGAATTATCAGCACAAATATGAGTTAGTCGAGGCAGAGAAAGCGCGGGTGTTGGGAGAAAAAGACCGGGCGATAGATTATTACGATCGCGCAATTAAACATTCCGGCGAACAGGGATACATTCAGGAAGAAGCTTTGGCTAATGAATTAGCCGCCGAGTATTATCTCTCTCTTGGTAGGGAGAAAGTTGCTAAGGTTTACATGACGGATGCTTACTACGGTTATATCCGCTGGGGTGCGAATGCTAAGGTTGCTGATTTGGAGGAACGATATCCGCAGTTAATTGTACGGATGCCGGAAAGTGAAAGTTTAACCATGAGTAACCAGACTGTGACTGCAACTTCTGCAACGGTTATTGGCAGTCACAAAGCTTTAGATTTCGCGACAGTTATGAAAGCATCTCTTGCCATCTCCGGCGAAATTGTCCTTGATGCTTTGCTGGCAAAAATGATGCAGATTTTGCTGGAAAATGCGGGTGCCCAAAGTGGGTGTCTGATCGCGCCGAAAAACGGTGATTTTGTGATTGAGGCTGCGGGAGAAGCGGGCGCAGATGTGCGGGTGCTCTCAGGCGCGGGCTTGGATTGTGCGTATCCGCGATCGGTAATCAATTTGGTCGATCGCACTCACGAAGATATTGTCCTCCACGATGCCTGCAGCGAAGCAATTTTCAACAGCGACCCCTACATTATCGAACACCAGCCGAAATCGGTGTTATGCGTGGCGATCGTCTATCAAGGCAAATTAACAGCCATCCTTTATTTAGAAAATAATTTAATCGCCGGCGCTTTTACTCCCGATCGCTTGGAAGTATTAAAGCTGCTTTCTTCCCAAGCTGCGATCGCCCTGGAAAATGCCCGCCTTTACACAAACTTAGCAACGGCGAACCAACAACTAGCAGAATACAACCTTACCCTAGAAGCAAAAGTCAAAGAACGCACCCAAGAATTAAACGAAAAAAATGCCCTGCTTTGCGAAGAAATTCAAGAACGCCAAAAAGCAGAAGCCAACGCGCGAGATGCCAGCCGCGCCAAAAGCGAATTTTTAGCTAACATGAGCCACGAATTGCGAACGCCCCTCAACGGCATTTTAGGTTACGCTCAAATATTTAAGCGCGACAAACATTTCTCAGCCCAACAACAGGAGGGAATTGGCGTTATTCACCGCTGTGGCGAACACTTGCTCGCTTTGATAGAGGATATTTTAGACCTTTCTAAAATCGAAGCTAGAAGAATGGAACTCGTGCCAACAGAATTTAATTTTCCCGATTTTATTCAAAGCATAACTGCCATTTTTAGCATCCGAGCAGGTCAAAAAAATATAGCTTTTAATTGCGAATATCTTTCATCTCTTCCCGCTACAATCTTGGCTGATGAAAAGAAGTTACGGCAAATTTTAATTAATTTAATTGGCAATGCAGTTAAATTTACTGAAAGGGGTGGAGTTACTTTTAAGGTTTCCGCAGTCGATTGTGTAAAGGATGGAACCCAGACTGAAGTCCTGACTGCGAACGTGAAGATTCGGTTTCAAGTAGAAGACACGGGAATTGGCATCCCTGCCGATGAATTGCTAAAAATATTTGCACCTTTTGAACAGGTAGGTAATAGTCCGCGCCATACTGAGGGAACAGGCTTAGGATTGGCGATTAGCAGCCAATTAGTGGAGATTATGAGCGGTGAATTGAAAGTAGAAAGCACTTTAGGCAGAGGTAGCATTTTCTCCTTTGAGTTGGAGTTGCTGGCAGTTGACAACCCAGCTCAAAATAATAAGTATTATCCCAAAAATATTAAGGGTTTCAAGGGTGCTCATAAGAAAATTTTAGTGGCGGACGATCGGTGGGAAAATCGCTCGGTTTTAATTCATCTACTGGAACCGTTGGGTTTTGAAATAATTGAGGCGACCAACGGTCAAGATTGTGTGAATAAAGCTCTAGAATTTCAACCGGATTGTATTTTGATTGATTTGGTGATGCCGGTGATGGACGGATTTGAAGCGATGCGGCAAATTCGCAAGTTGCCCCAACTGCAAAATGTGGTAGCAATCGGCACTTCTGCTAGTATTATGGAAGCGGAAAAGCAGGAAAGTCTAGCAGTAGGATGCAATGCTTTTATTCCCAAGCCGATCAGGGCTGAGGAACTTTTAAATTGCTTGCAAGTTCATTTGGGCTTAGAATGGATTTGTGAGGAGCTGCAATACCCGAACGCAGAATCTGAAGTTTTTCACAACCAATCTCAAATTCAGCGTGAAGAAATCATTGCTCCTCCGGCAGAGCAAATCAATTTACTCTTTGAATTAGCCATGATGGGTGACTTAGGAGGTATTCAAAAACAAGCAGAAAAATTGGCACAACTTGATATTAAATATGTCTCTTTCGCCAACCATCTCAATCAATTAGTAAAAAGTTTTGAAGAAGAAAAAATCTTAGAATTTGTAGAGCAATACAGGAATTAGTGAAAATATGAGTATTTTATCTTGGGAAGAAAGCGCAATTTTGATCGTTGATGATAACCCGAATAATTTGGCAGTGCTGTTTGATTTTTTGACGAAATCGGGGTTTAAAGTGTTGGTGGCGCGGACGGGAGAGAGCGCTATCAAAAAAGCTGAATACTCGCTGCCGGATTTGATTTTGTTGGACGTGCTAATGCCTGGAATTGATGGCTTTGAAACTTGCCGGCGTTTGAAAGCTGGCGATTTGACAAAAGAGATTCCGGTGATTTTTATGACCGCGCTGAATGAGACGGAAGATAAGGTAAAAGGATTGAGTTTAGGGGCCGTTGATTACGTTACCAAGCCGATTCAAAATGAAGAAGTTTTAGCTCGCGCTAAAGCGCATTTGAGCGTCTGCAAGCTGACTCAAAAACTTCAGCAGCAAAATGTGCAGATGGAGCAGGAAATTGTCGATCGCAAACAAGCTCAAATTAACCTGGAACAACTGGCTGCTGAGTTGGAACAACGGGTGGACGATCGCACTGTGCAACTTTCTCAAGCCAACCTGCAGCTACAAGCAGAGGTTAACCACAGGCAACAAATACAGGAAAATTTGCAGAAGTCCCTGCACGATCTCAAGCACGCTCAATCGCTACTAATTCAAAGCGAAAAAATGTCGGCTTTGGGGCAAATGGTAGCAGGAATTGCTCACGAAATTAACAATCCGGTGAATTTTATCTGCGGCAATCTCAATTACGTTCGCGATTATGCTGAAGATCTTCTCAAGGTTCTCGAACTTTACCAACAGCACTATCCCGATCCGGTACCGGAAATAACATCAACAGCAGAAGCCGTGGAGCTAGAATTCATCCAGCAAGATTTGATGAAAATACTCAGCTCGATGCAGATAGGCGGCGATCGCATTCGCGAGATAATTCTGTCTCTGCGGTATTTTTCGCGGCAAGAAGGGCGAGAAATGGAGTTGATTGATATTCATGAAGGTATCGACAGCACGCTGATGATTTTGCACAATCGGCTGAAATTTAAGGCGAACCGTCCCGCGATTGAAGTTATTAAAGAGTATGACCCCAATTTAAAAAATGTAGAGTGCTGCGGTGGGGAAATCAATCAGGTATTTATGAATATTTTAGCTAATGCGATCGATGCGATAGAAGAATCCTGCAGTGAAAAAAAATTCGAGGAAATTAAAGCAAATCCCTACGTGATTCGGATTTGTACGAAAGTCAGCAACTCCAACACGGCAATCATTAAAATTTATGACAGCGGGCCGGGAATGAGCAAGGAGTTGTGCGATCGTATTTTTGACCCATTTTTTACCACAAAGCCGATCGGCAAAGGTACCGGAATCGGCTTGTCAATTAGCTGGCACATTGTCACAGAAAAGCACGGCGGCAGTTTGCAGTGTTGTTCGATACCAGGCCAAGAAACCGAATTTGCGATCGAACTTCCAATCCGACAAAAAGCGCGACAAATGGCGGCCTCCGGTGTCCAAATTGGAGGCCGTTAACCAATCGCAGATTAGACATCTTGCATTCATACCATATCCGGTCAATTACCATAACAAAAGCCGTTCGTAGTGCGGACAGTCATCCACATTACGAACCTTGACAATATCGGCATTAAAAGAGCATTGCATCGGCCTTCAATCTGCGTTTTACGTATTAATCAAATATTTATGCAATTGCTCACCTAGAGTAACAACAAATAAACCTATAAATCCGGCTGTTCCTGATGATCTTCCGCAGAACTCGGGTCTAATTCCCACCGATCTTCATCTCGGTGATCGAGCATATCTGTTGTGTGCAAAATAGCTCCGTCGGCCATTTCAATGCCCGCCGCAGCTCCGAGTTCGTCAACCATATCTTGGTCGGGAGTTGGAGCGCTTCCCCCCACCAATTCCTCGCCAGTAGCACGTTCTTGTTCCGCCGCCGCAACCTCGCCATCGTCGCCGCTGAGTTGGGAACTGCTCGAACCGTATTCCGAACCGCTGTCGTTCAAGGTTGTGATTTCATATTGGTTCAATCCCGGTTCAACGATAACGCCGGTGCCGTAAGATTCGGTAATTTCTTGAGGCAAATCGCTGGAATTCTCGCGCTCTTCTGTTATTTCTTCAGCTCGTTTCTTTGGCTGTACCACGATATTTTCTCCTAATTTCTTTGGATTTTATTCAATCGTTCGGAATTTAGCTATTGGCTTTATCTAAATATTCATTAATTGCCAAATGCTTTAATTAATTGTCAGTATAACTGCTTTTATTTTTTTTAGCTTCTATCCCAAGAAATATCTTGATTTGGATCTGCTACAGCGGTTCGATCGCGTTGTGAGATATGCCCTATGCCCTATGCCCCATGCCCTATGCCCCATCCCTCCACTTCGCTCCGCCCCAGGCCCGATGGCACCTTATCTTTCTGAGAAATGTTATATTTCATTGGGAATACAAAAAACATCGCCCATTTGAAAGGGCGATGCTTTTTCTAAGTAGCGCTAACTCTATTCGGGAAAATCAGGAATTACCCATTTGGGAGGTTCCGTCCGTTTCCTTCTGATCGCTTCCTCTGCCATTTCCAGCATTTTGTCAAGAGAGGTATTTTCAATAAAGTTTGACGTTGCCGCCGCGTATTCTCGCTTCGGGCATTTGTCGCCCAAAACGCAGCCATTGACGCAAGCTACAGCACAATCGACAGTGTTCTCCACCATAACTTTTTTCCTTTCACAGTTCCAACAACAAGCAGGCAGATGCTCTTGGTGAATTTGTCAAGAGACTGCCCTTTGTCTTCATTTTACTTTACAAATAGTCGTTAATGTCGATCGCCCGGGCAAAACTGTTTTGACACTCAGGGCGCGTGAATGCACTCCTGATTCTTGGCTCTACGAACGACTTTAAAACCCACTATCCACAGCGGCAATGCTTAAACCAATTAACCGTGCAGTAGCACCAATTAACGAGCCTAACTTAGTGAATCTCAGAGAGTCTATCTCCCCAAGCGTAGTAGGATACGAACCTACTGTTTGGGCGTGCCCCGCCCTACACTTCCTGTCAAAAGTATTAGTTCTCTGATGGTGGGATGTTATTTTTTAATCCCTAGCTGTTTTAAGAGTTTTCGCCGCTCTTTGCCCAAAATTTGACGCCTAAAAGTGTGTCTCTCAACCGTTTCACGATGGCGAAGGAGTTCAACCTTGACAATTATTATAATCATAGCACCTTAAAAGTCGTCAAGCTGATCGTGGGGTTTTAGCCCCAAATTTCTGATAAAATCAAAGCAACCTACCGAATCTGCCGATCGTGAGTAATTTTCTGCGCCGCTTAAAACTGTTACCTTGGCGAGAAATGCTGCAAATTGCCGCCCTCGTCAACTCAATCGTGATTGGAGTTGAGCTATTTTTAGCCTGGGGTTTCACGCAATCGCGCGCAATCCGCAACGTCGTGACGCTTCTCTACGGCTCCTCCCTCGGAATATTGATACCTTTCGTTGCCGCAGTGGGAATGGGAGCCTTAGCAGTGTACTTTTTAGAGCATTGGCACCAGCAATATTTGCTCAATAAAATTAATTTGTGGGTTTTAGTTTTGTGCGTGCTCTTCGGTTTGGTGTTAAAGTCATTTCTGCCCATACCTCCTTTGTTAGCAAGTTTATCGGAAGCCGCACTCATCGGAATTACGGTAGGAGTTTTTTGGAAAGGCCGGCCTTATTGGCGATAGTTTTTAGTCATTAGTCAGTAGTCAGTTGTTAGTTGTCATTAGTCAGTAGTCAGTTGTTAGTTGTCAGTTGTTAGTTGTTATTGTAGGGTGCGTATTTTTTGGGTTTAGTACAAAAAGCTCTGGTTTTCTCTGATGACGCACCCTACTAATGAGATTAAAGAAACCGGGTTTTTTACCGATATTGCTCGTTACCAGGCTGTGCCTGGTAATGCAGGTGCGGAGGCTCTGCCTAGGCTGTGTACTTTGTTCGTTTTTATGGTAAAGTATTTCATACAATAATAGTGTAAAAAAAGAGTGTAGCTCT
>NZ_JAUBTX010000020.1:0-96882 GCF_036705185.1 Microcoleus sp. B4-D4
TATTCTCTCCCGGCGCGGTGGCTCTAGTTCTTCTTTTGCCACCGTTCTCATCTTTGGTTAGTCTAAACTACAGTTAAGCATAGTAAACGAAAAAGAAATTATTAGCAACAATTGTCAAATATTTTAGCATTTGCTTAACAAACTCAGCCTTAGCCGGACGGAGTGAGACTACAGGGCGATCGACCCAAGTCCTAGAAGCCGATCGAGCATATATATACCAATTCGAGCGAAAAATGAGGTATTGACCGCTAAATCCCCCAATCTAAAATCTAAAATCGACTGACTTGTTACCTTTTTGAGAAAGGCTATACTTAAGTGTTCGGGCGATCGCGGGAACACCGCCGCTAGGAATTAACAATTTATCAAGAATTATGCCAGCAAGTTTTCTGCCAAAGTCGATCGCACAACTCACAGAATCTACCTCAATCGCCTTAGCCCAAAGCATTCAACAGTCAGCAATTACAACCCCGCTGAGCTCGCAGCCAATAGCCACCACTTACGTGCGTCAGGGGAGCGGCAACACGCCGATTTTGCTAATTCACGGCTTCGACAGTTCCGTATTTGAATTTCGCCGCCTGCTGCCGTTGCTTGCTGAAAAAAATGAAACTTGGGCGATCGATTTATTGGGTTTTGGCTTTACAGAAAGAGGGGCGGATTTGGCATTTAGCGCAATGGCAATTGGCACTCATCTTTACTCTTTTTGGAAATCGCTAATTTCGCAGCCTGTAATCTTAGTTGGCGCATCGATGGGAGGTGCCGCCGCAATTGATTTTACCCTCAATTATCCCGAAGCTGTCAAAAAATTAGTGCTGATCGACAGTGCAGGTTTTGCCGTCACTTCTAACAAGGGAAAATTTCTCATTCCTCCTTTAGGATATTTGGCAACTTCATTTTTGCGAAACCCTAAAATCCGCCAAAAAATTAGCGTCAATGCTTATTTCGATCGAACTTTTGCTACGATGGATGCTCAAACTTGCGCTGCTTTGCACTTAGAAACGCCTAACTGGAATCAAGCTTTAATTGCTTTTACCAAAAGCGGCGGTTACGGAGGTTTTGGGGGGAAACTCTCGCAAATTAAGCAGCAAACGCTGATTTTGTGGGGAAAACAAGACCGAATTTTGGGGACGGCGGATGCGGAAAAGCTTGAAAGTGCGATCGGCAATTCTCAATTAATTTGGATACCGGATTGCGGACACGTTCCTCACCTAGAAAAACCGCAAATTACCGCTCAACATATCTTAGATTTCACAGCTAAAGCAGCAGGTTAGTAATGAGAACTTCAGTCCGCATCTGTTATCACAGGACTGAAGTCCTTACTACTAACATTAAACTTTCGGTAAGTATTTTTGTACGATCGTCCATCCCGTGAGCAACACAGTCACAAATCCAGCACCTAAAAATATATTAGTGCCAATGTGGATGGGGCGCGCCCAAGGATGTTTAGGGCCAATTTGCAAACCACTCCCAACAGAAACCAACACCAAAGCCACCACAGCTAACCCGGCCGGTAAATGACCTGAGTGACCCAAATTTCCGTAGTATCCCAGCGTACCGACTACGCCAATTCCCAGCAGTAAAATTACCAAAGTCGCCATTCCCGTACCAGTCGCCAAATGAAAGGGACGCAGCCATTTTGGGCGCTGCTGTTTGGTACTGCGGGCGGCAAACATCCATGTTCCAGTAACGGCCAGCAACAGGTAAGCTAAGAGGGAAATACCCATTGACCAAGCCGCTATTTTCCACAACCACAAGAAAGAAGGCAGATTCATCCGTTGCATCCCTAATTAGGGATTTCCAAAAAAGGTTTCCTTCCGATTTTACTGGCATTGTCCAGCAAAAAATGCAGATTTTTGGCAGAAAGGGCGATCGGGCTATCCACAGCTTGCATCTTTCTTACAAACCTGAAGTCAAACGCTAAAGCTCATACTCAGCTTTATTGACGTTATTGATACCAATTTCCCCAAAAATACAACTACAGGCAAACTCCAAACTAATCTTCAGTAAATCATTCCCAATTCTTCAATCTAAAATCTAAAATGGTATGATTTGTCAATCCAGTTTTTAGGAGCATCCTTACCATTCTAGATTCGTGTTTTTGCTGTCAATGAAAGAAAGGCATTTTATAAAACCCTAATTTTTGTTCGACTATTAATCGAAAAAAAGGCAGGCCGTCTATCAAATATCTTTTCCACAACCTTCTCGGTTCGCTTAACAGTCGGTACGCCCATTCAATGCCAACTTCGCTCATCCATTTGGGCGATCTTGCTTTGCAACCAGCTTCAAAATCAATGGTTGCACCTACGGCCAAGAAAATTTTTATATGTGTCAATTTGCTATGGTATTTAATCAACCACTTCTCTTGCTTCGGTGCTCCCACTCCTATGGCTAGAACTGTAGCTCCTGATTTATTGATCGCGTCAATTATTTTTTCGCACTCTTCTTCATTTTTTTCAAAGCCAAAAGAAGGAGAAAGTGCTTCAACCACTATTTCTCTACCAATTTTTTGATTAATTTTTTCCTGGGCTTTTTTCGCAATACCTTCAGCCGCTCCGAGCAAAAATATTTTCGTGTTCTCGTTATCCTTGTGATACATATAAAATGCAGGAAACAAGTCAGAACCTGAAATTTTTTCTTTGATTGGAGTACCCAAGAATTTTGAGGCATACATCAATATTTGACTGTCGCAGACTCGATAGCTAGATTGATTGTAAGCTTCATAGAAGTCGCGGTCATACTGCAACTTAATCAAGTGGTCTACATTGGGCGTAAATACGACACCGCCTTCGCTGTCGAGTTTTTCAAACAATTCTGTTATTGACAGGTTATCTATGGAGACATTCAATAAATTAACGGTTTTCATTTGTTATTTCCTTCCACCCTTTATATTAAACTGCAACTCAAACTCTAACCCACACTGCAACCTCGTATTTTCACTACTTGGGCGCGGGGGGTGAATATACTTTATTCAGTATATGCCCGTATACCCTACCTGTCTAGTAATAAATTTTAAAGATTGTGTAAAGAATCGCCTGGTTTTAGCAAAAAGTGTATCAAGCCAATTTCTGTTGCTTACAATTCGCAGCACATTTTTCTGAAAAAGACTATCTCGTGCGAATAGTTAAAATATTGTAAATTAATGTAATAAATATTTTTTTATACTAATGTTGAGCAATTGAGAAAGAGAGCGCAACTCCCGAACTAGGTTTGAGGCAAAGGAGGTAGATTTTTTAGTTTTTGTATTCAGCGAATGCAAGATATATTTAAGCTGTGAGTGCGATCGCCTCGCATTCCTAAAAATCAGGATGATTTTTGGTGAACCAGCGACTTTCTTCTTGGCGGAGACATGGTTTTCTTGTTCTTAAGACTTTCTGGAGCTTTTAAAACCAGACCCGATAGTCCTCCCGCAATGACCGCAAAAATCGGGTTAGTCATAGCGTTCAAAACACAGTCAAACACGTACATAGTTAAAGAAACTGCCAAGACCGCAGCGGGCGCTACTTTGGGATGAGCCCAGGTTCTGGCGGGATACTTGGACAGGCAAAAGACGACAACAGGAAGCAACAATGAAGAAAATAAACTAGCTAAACCGACTACACCGTGGACCCCAAATGCAATAATCCATAAACTGTCGGTCACCGAGATATCTTTACCGTACTCGTTGTACACGCGGTTTCCACCCGAATCTCCCCAACCAAAAAGAAATGCTTGCCGTGCTTTTGCCCCCAATATTTCTTCCATGTCAAATCTAAACTTCAGAGAGGATGCTCGTTCTTCGCCAAATATTTGAGTGATGAAGTCAATCACGTCGTGACTAGAAAATTGACCCGATGCTGCTATGTACAGATAAAATGCTATATATCCAATTATGAATAACAGGGGCAAAGAGGTGCGAAAGAATTTCGCTGAAAATAATACGATTAACGCGAACGCAAATAAACTGTAAGCGCCAGTAGAACGGCACAAGAAAAAAGCAATAGTTAATACAATTACTAGAGTCTTGATGTTGCGGCCCTGAAACTTTTTCAGCGTCCCAGTTTGCCAAAGCCAAACTCCGATTAAGGCGGCTGTCATCATCCACACGCCCACCATCAAACCGTGCTGCATAAATACTACCGGTCTCCACCCCCCCATACGCCTTGCTTGACCCCAGTCCTCAAAGGAATTGACGCCGTAAACCATTTGGTGCAGAATTGGGCCTTTAACTCCTTCAATTAAAGTAAAAGGAATGTAGGCCAACCCACCGGCAAACATGCCGATCGCTAGTTGTCGCAGCCCGTCTAAACTACCGAAATACAAGCGTCCTACAAAATAAGGTAGACCCCAAGTAACGATTTGGACGAAAGTGGGAGAAATCGGGCTGCCGCCATTAGTAGCTTGTGAAAAAATGGGACACAAACACCAAATTAACATTGGCACGTCTAGCCAACCGGGCTTAAAAGTGGTGAGGCGCGAAGTATCGTAGACAATAGTAGCAAGCAAAATTGCGTAGCAAGATGCCGAAACTTTGTCATAAGGCGGCAACAGGGGGATGGGATAAGAAGCTTGTGGCAAAAATAGCCACGCTACAATAAAACTGATAATTACCGCCCGGTGAGGCGGAAATCTCACAAACAGATAAAAAACGATCGGAAGCCAGCCGAACAGAACAATTGGGATTAATGCAACCATAGTTTTTTTTTGCAGTAAAATTGCAGAAAGAGAACTCAATTTGCCCGATCGAAGTTCTCGATTAAACGATCGCCCAACCCCGAGCTTTTAAATCCACCTCAATTTTACGCATTCTTCGTTAATTGTGGCTGACCTTCCAGAGCCGTGTCCAGTGCAGCCTAGAATAGGTCGGTCGCATCCTTCCAAGTATAATTGATCACCGTTTCCAAAATAGTCTCGGACATTACCCGCCATTCGGCATCAGATAACTGACAAATTTACTCGATCGCCTTTGCCATATCCTCTGGGTCTTCTGGCTTGACCAGGATTCCGCCCCCGCCAGCCAGCAATTCTGGAGCTGCACCAACGGTCGTACCGATGACTGGAGTACCTACCGCAAGCCATCCCTTCTAAAATTGGCAAACCGAAGCCTTCGGAGCTGCTGGAAAACAGCCAAGCATCGCATTTTCTGTAAAATTCTTTGATTTGGTCTTGTCTAGGTTCTTTATTATACCCAGTACCAGGTGGCAGCGGCAAATACGCCACAGGATATTCCCCTCATCCCACCCGTAAGACCGAGGGTAGGAAGGACAAAAGTAATTTTCATAACTATAGAACCCATTTGACATCTATTCCAGACTTATTACCACAACTAGGTTTGGGCCGAATCAGTAAAATCCTAGATTTAGGCTAGAATAGTTGCCCTGTAAGGATTTTACAAAATATGTCAAATGGGTTCTATAATAAAAAAAATGCTTTTTGGAAAACACAGATACTCCTGCGGACAAGTCTGCGGTAGGGCAGTACGAATTTGGAACTTTAAACGCTTATTCGCAAAGAAATTATGTCTGATGATTGGGGGAGATATTAGTCGGGAGAGCTAGTTGGATAAAATGTCAAATTTCACTGTATAATTACCAGCGATTATCGCTAAAAAATTAGCTATTTAAAAAGAATTTGCCAAGCAATAATTGCTAGTGCTAAATCGGCGATCGCGTGGCTGATATAACTAGACCAAAGCGAACGGTAAGTCAGATAACACTGCGACCAAATTATTCCGGCGGCGAAGACAGCTAATGAGCCTAAAATCACACCGTGCCAATTGCTGTAGGCTGCGATTACAAAAATGTGGTGGAGGGTGAAAAATAATGCACTGAGAAATATTGCTTTTTTTCCAGGTATCAGAATCTGGCATTTGTTGCAGACAAACCACCGCCAAGTAAATTCTTCAATCAGTGAATTGACTAGCACAAAATATGCTTCAATCATCAAGTAAATATTAGGGCTGCTAATACCCAATTGCTGCGCTTTTTCTTTGGCAGTTACAGGATCGATCCAGTGCTGACCGAAAAGGCTGTAGATACCCACAATCACCGCAAACATGAATATTCCCCAAATAGCTCCATCCAGCAATTCTAGGCGCTTGGGGAGGGAGAAACGCAGGTTAACGCGATCGACAAAAACAGACCACGCGATCGGAAAAACCAGCAACCAAACTTGACACAAAACTGACAGTGTTTGTCCCCAGCTTCCGCCAATATACAATGCTGTTACTGCACCAATACTGGCGGCAGGGACAAGCAATGTGATAGCTAAGAGTGCTGTTTTGCGATCGCCATTATCCAGCATTTTTTACGCGACATTTGAAAAATTGTATTGAGATCGAAGGTAAAAGCTTGGCTGCTGCAGACAGGGGAGTTTTGTGCCGCTTATCAAAGTGGCGTGCCTTTTCAGTTGCAACAAAATGTTCATATAAGAACAATTCGATCGCCTCTTTGCATTTGTGGCTCAAAATACCATAATATAATCTAATCCCTAATAGCTGTGTATTTTGGCCCAATGACGATCGCCATTGACTTTGGAACTAGCAACACCGTCGTCGCTCGCTGGAATCAGGCCATCCAGCAGCCAGAAACTTTGAAATTACCGGGATTGTCGGCAATTTCGGCTCAAAACCCGCCCCTAATTCCCAGTTTGCTTTACGTTGAGGACGCTGCTCAAAATAAAATAATACTCGGTCAACAAGTCCGCGACAGAGGTCTCGATCTGAGTGGAGATTCTCGGTTTTTCCGCAATTTCAAGCGAGGAATTGGCACTTCGGTTCAGGGTTTTGTGCCGGAACTAGACGGGCAAATTGTGGATTTTGAACGAGTAGGTGAGTGGTATTTGAGCCAAATTGTCAACTCAATTCGCGAACTACCTTTGCCGGTAGATTCTCTAATTTTTACTGTCCCCGTAGATAGTTTTGAAGCTTACCGCCATTGGTTGGGTAAAGTGTCTGAATCTCTGCAAGTAGAACAGGTGCGGATGTTGGACGAACCGACGGCGGCGGCTTTGGGTTACGGTTTAGCCGATCGCGAAAATCTGTTAGTCATTGATTTCGGCGGCGGAACTCTGGATCTTTCTTTAGTCCGCCTGGACGTTTCTGCTGGCAAAAAGCCGGTGGGTTTTCTGCTGAAATGGGGCGAAAAGTTATTAGCTGAATCTTCGGCACAAAAGGCAAAAGTTGCTCGGGTTTTGGCTAAAGCCGGACAAAATTTGGGCGGTTCTGATATTGATAATTGGCTGGTTGACTATTTTGTCAAAACAAAAGGGCTGGCCAAATCTCCGATTACAACGAGATTGGCAGAACGGTTAAAGATTCAGTTATCTTTGGTAAATCAGGCGGTTGAAGTTTATTTTGATGATGAAAATTTTGAGAGTTACGAATTAGAATTAGACCGATCGCGCTTTGAATCTATCCTCGCCGAACATCAGTTTTTTGACAACCTCGACGAGTGCATGAATCAAGTATTGCAGCAAGCGCGCCGCCAAGGTTTAGAAATTGACGACATTGATGCAGTTTTGCTCGTTGGCGGTACTGTTCAAATTCCCGCCGTAAAGCGTTGGGTTGAGCAATATTTCGAGCCGGCAAAGATTCGGTGCGACAAACCCTTTGAGGCGATCGCCCAAGGTGCTCTGCAACTGAGTCAAGGCATAGAAATCAAAGATTTTCTCTATCACAGTTACGGAATTCGCTACTGGAACCGCCGCGACAATTGCCACAGTTGGCACAGTTTAATCAAATCCGGCCAGTCTTATCCGATGAGCGAACCGGTAGAATTAGTCTTGGGAGCTTCTTTAGAAAATCAGCCCAGCATAGAATTAATTATCGGCGAATTGGGAGCGGAAACTGGCGGCACGGAGATCTATTTTGACGGCGACAGGCTGATTACTCGCCAAATCGCCGGCCAAACCTCGGTACAGCCGCTAAATGATAAAGATGGAGCCCGCAGTATCGCGCAATTGACACCGCCTGGGTATCCGGGGGGCGATCGCATCAAAATCTTCTTCCGCGTTGACGAACAGCGCTTTTTGCGAATTACAGTGGAAGATTTGCTGACGAATGAAACGTTGTTAGAGGATAAACCAGTGGTGCAGTTAAGTTAGGAAGAGACTTTACAGGTAAGGTGCGCGGCCCGCCGCACCCTACGGATTCTTTTGAAAACAAATTGTTAAAAGCAGATGAACTACAAGCTAGAATTTCCACTTTCTCCAGAATTAGAAAAGTATCGCGATCGAATCGAAGCTACAATTAAACCTTACATTGAAATTCAAATCCAGAATAATGATTCTGTTAATTGGTGGGAGAGTAAATTTGGGGGACTGCCCTATTTACCAAAAGGTTTTGAGTATCCCAAAACTTCTGAAGGTAAATATTTATTTTTGCTAGCACAAATCAACTTTTCTGAAGTACCGCCTTTAGATGGTTTTCCAGATCGGGGAATTTTGCAGTTTTATATTTTAGACAATGATGTATATGGTTTAGATTTTGATAATTTGGTTGATGTAGATAATCCCACAGTCGAAGACGGATTCAAAATAATCTATTTTCCTCAGCCCGAGTTGAACGTTGAAAACATGATTACCAATTATAATTTTTTGCCTGAACCTGAAAATTTTCCTGTTCGTGGCTGTTGCAGCTTGCAATTTACTAAAAAATATGCGCCTATTAGTACCAGTGACTACAGATTTACTGAATTTTTAGGAGTAGAAATTAAGGAGTTGTTTGTCAACTATGAAATTCAGGATGAGTATCTAGAAATACCACCTTTTTGCTGTCATAAAATAGGTGGTTATCCTGATTTTATACAAAATGATATAAGAGAATATAGTAGTCAATACGATCGGGAACACAAGTCAGACATTCTTCTATTCCAAATAGATACAGAACAAAATGATACAATAGATATCATGTGGGCTGACGGTGGTATAGGTAACTTTTTCATTGATGAATCAGCACTCAGAGAATTAGATTTTAGTAAGGTTTTATACAATTGGGATTGTGCTTAAAAGCAGCAGTGAAGTAAGCAAGCTAAAAAAAAACCAGAACTGATGAACTCCGATCGAAGAAACCGGGTTTTTGACCGAATCTGCGGGCTGTAACGCAGTATTTCGCAAAAAAACCCGGTTTCTGACTACCGGTGCATAAGTTCTAATAATGTTCGACTATGCCCCATGCCCCATGCCCCATGCCCCATACCCTAAACCTAAGATTTGTGCACCACCACCGGTGTCCCCACCGAGGCCCAATCGAACAGCCATTTAGCGTGATTTACTGCTACATTCGTGCAGCCGTGACTGACGGGATTGCCAAACAAATTGTGCCAGTAAGCGCCGTGAATTGCCATTCCTCCGTCGTAATACATGGTATAGGGAACGTCGGGCACGTCGTAGTCATCCCCAGTCATTCTGGCAACGCGGTGTTTGGTTTGAACGGCAAAGGTTCCCGTGCGGGTGGGAGTCGATGATTTGCCGCTGGAAATAATCACCGCATAAACAGGTTGATTTCCTTCCCAAGCTATTAATCTTTGTCTTGACAAATCAATTTCTATCCAGCGCTGACTGGATTGCTGCAACAACATAATTTTATTGGCGATTTTGTTGTGCTGCGAACCGGCAATTGCAGGATTTTGTCCCCCACAAAATGCAGCAACTGTTAGGGCGCAACCGGCTAATAAAGTTCCGGCGCGGCGGAAGTAAGTTGAGTTGATAATGCTGTTCATTCTTCACACCCAAAACGATTTTTGACTTGAAATTTTAGATTTTAGATTAGCTTGTACTACTTTAGATTGTAGATTATAGATTTTAGATTGGCAAAGAGGGCTTAACAAGTTGTTAACTTTTCGGTAAGAGTTTGGGCAATTTGGACGATCGCCCGCCAATCTCCATTTTCCACTAAGTGTTTGGGAAATAAGTCTCCCGCCAAACCAACGGCGATCGCCCCAGCGTCAATAAATACCTTCGCATTTTCCACTGTCACCCCGCCCGTGGGAATCAAAGGAATGTGTCCCAGAGGGCCTTGCAGGCTTTTCAGGTAAGCTGCGCCTCCCAAACCGGATATCGGAAACACTTTAACGCAGGTAGCGCCTGCTTGCCACGCTGTCACGATTTCCGTGGGAGAAAAAGCACCGGGGACGATCGGCACTCCGGCATCAACTGCTGTTTTAATCATAGCTACATCTGTGTGCGGAGTAAACAAAAATTGAGCGCCGCAATCTATGGCTTGCTGCAACTGTTCTAAGTTTAATAAAGTGCCAGTACCAATACTAAAAGTAGGAAATTCCGAGCGGAGTTCGGCAATTAATTCAGCAGCTTTGTGAGTGTTCCAAGTAATTTCAATAAATAAAAATCCGCCTGCTGCTACCGCCGATGCCATCTGCCAAGCGAGTTCTTTTTCGGAGGAACGGATGACTGCAATCGCCCGGTGTTTTTTGAGTAGTGTCAACCAAGATTGATTATTCATACAATTTTAGATTTTAGATTGGTAACTATAAATTATAATTAGCCTAACTAAATTAATTACACTACGCTCTGTTGCTAAGTCTTGCTAAGTCTTGCTAAGTAAATATTTTAGACAAAGTTTTGTGTAATTAATTTTGTCGAACTACTTAGTGATGGAACAGGTGCGGATCTATGAGATGGTTGCTCTTGGTTTGAGGATGGTGGGTGTATATTCACCCTAGCGGTAGCTTGTGCCGTCCGAACGATCGCAATTTGTACAACCTAGCTTTACCCGTTATAATGAGCAACAACTTTAGTCACTTTTCCTCTTGAACAAACTTCCATAAACTCACCTGTTTTCGTGCCTTTTTGATTGATGTAGTAAAGGACAACACTGGAAACTCCCCACATCACATCCAGTAGCTCAAACTTGAGATCGGGAT
Source organism: Microcoleus sp. B4-D4 (assembly GCF_036705185.1). NCBI lineage: Bacteria > Bacillati > Cyanobacteriota > Cyanophyceae > Oscillatoriales > Microcoleaceae > Microcoleus > Microcoleus sp. B4-D4. The sequence continues at coordinate 10,854 of NZ_JAUBTX010000020.1, forward strand.
AAACTTCTAGCCCCTTTTTGAAGTAGTTTCCTAGGGCTTTTTTGCCTGTAACTGTCCCAGATGGTTCGTTTAGCAGCTTTGCTGCGACAGGCGAGATCAGAATTACATCTTCTGCGTAATGGGACATGATGCGATCGAGGTTATGACTGTTCCAAGCTTCTACCCAATCACGCGCCAATTCACCTGCTGTATCTGCTGTGAATATCATGTTGTGTTACTCCTATGATTTTTGCCGCTGTTTCCCGTGGGGCGCACAAAAAAATCGGGGCGATTCCAGACAATCCCAGAACCACCCCAATTACCGATTTTAACCTTTAGATTCCATCTACAATCAATTTACTGATTTCAAACTCTAGATTCAATCTAAAATCTCAAATCCCAAATCTCAAATCCCTAGATTCAATCTAAAATCCAAAATCCAAAATAAATTAGGCAATTGTTGCCATCTTGACATCGCTGTTGGCTAGCAAATTTTGCAATTCATCAGCATCCACAGTTTCCTTTTCTATTAGCATATCTGCCAAGGAGTTGAGGACGTGGCGGTTGCCAACCAGCACGTCTTTAGCGCGCAGGTAAGCTTGCTCTACCAACAAGCGGACTTCATCGTCGATCGTGGCTGCGGTTTCTTCAGAAAAATCCCGTTCGGCCATGATATCGCGACCCATGAACATATTCCCTTGTTGGCGACCGAGAGCTACAGGGCCTAACCGATCGCTCATTCCGAAGCGAGTTACCATTTGCCGCGCTACTCTTGCCACTTGCTGCAAGTCATTGGAAGCGCCAGTCGTGACTTCTTCTTCGCCGAAGACAATCTCTTCAGCAATGCGGCCGCCCAAGGCTACCGCCATTTGATTTTGCAAGTAAGAGCGAGAATACAAGCCTGAATCCATCCGATCTTCGCTGGGTGTGAACCAAGTCAAACCGCCAGCGCGGCCGCGGGGGATAATGCTAATTTTCTGCACGGGGTCATAGTCGGGCATCAGCGCGCCGACTAAAGCGTGACCGGCTTCGTGGTAGGCTACTAAGGTTTTGCGCTTTTCGCTCATCACGCGGTCTTTCTTTTCTGGGCCTGCGAGCACGCGGTCGATCGCATCGTTGACTTCATCCATCGAGACTTCGGTCAAGTTGCGGCGGGCGGCCAAAATTGCAGATTCATTTAGCAGGTTAGCCAAATCCGCACCTGTGAAACCGGGTGTCCGGCGGGCGATTTTTTCCAAGTCCACATCTTTCGACAAGGTTTTGCCGCGGGCGTGAACGTTGAGAATTTCCAGGCGGCCGGAGAAATCAGGGCGATCGACCACAACTTGGCGATCGAAACGGCCCGGACGCAGCAGCGCAGCATCCAGCACGTCGGGGCGGTTCGTAGCAGCAATCAAAATGATGCCTGTATTGCCCTCAAAACCGTCCATTTCCGTCAGCAACTGGTTCAGGGTTTGTTCCCGTTCGTCGTTACCGCCACCCAAACCAGCTCCCCGCTGGCGGCCTACCGCGTCAATTTCATCGATAAATACGATGCAAGGAGCGTTGGTTTTAGCTTGTTCAAACAAGTCGCGGACGCGGGAAGCACCCACACCTACGAACATTTCCACAAATTCTGAACCGGAAATCGAGAAGAAGGGAACGCCTGCTTCGCCAGCAACTGCTTTGGCGAGCAAGGTTTTGCCTGTTCCGGGAGGGCCTACTAGCAGCACGCCTTTGGGGATTTTTGCTCCGACTGCGGTGAAGCGATCGGCATTTTTCAGGAAGTCCACGACTTCTGCGAGTTCTAGCTTGGCTTGTTCGATGCCGGCCACGTCACCGAATGTCACCTGAGTTTGAGGTTCCATTTGAACTCTAGCTTTGGATTTGCCGAAGTTCATGGCTTGGTTGCCGGGCCCGTTTTGGGCGCGCCGCACCAGGAAAAACAGTCCCACTAACAGCAGGATCGGGAAGAACAGGCTGCTGAGGGCTTTTACCCAGAAACCTTCGTCGCTTTGGGGCAGAACTGAAATGTCTACGTTGTTTTTGGTCAGGATGTTGATCAGTTCGGGGTCGTTCGGCAGGTTGACGAGTACCTTGTTGCCATCTTGAGCCGTTACGAGGGCTTTGCTGCGATCGGAACTGATATTTATTTTGTCTACTCTCTTGCCTTCGACTTCCTGAATGAATTGGCTGTACTTCCAAACTTCCCGGCTTGGGGGCTGTTTGTCAAAAAATGCCGTGGCTAGGGCAATGACTACAATAGCCAGCAGTGCGTACAGTCCAGCGTTTCTCCACCGTTTATTCACCGAGGTCGATCCTCCTAATTATTTAGTCCCTACAGTTTGGGATTTTTTATTTATGTTCATCAATCTTAACGTAATTGTAACTTGTTTGCGGCCTGCAAGAATCCCCGTTAGGGCGATCTTGCTTGCATGGTGGTGGAAACCGAACGTGGCTTCACTGCGTCAGGTGATGAAATGCTTTCCTCGCAAAAGGTAAATTTTTGATTACACGATCGAGTGATTTTTGTCAATGTGCCGATTGAGTGGGTAACGAGTTGAGGCCAAGAGGGAGATGGACGATCGTCGTCTCAATCAAGCGCGCATCGCGATCGATGCTTGAGTTAGAGGTAATATGGGTGCAATCTCTTGCTGTTTTTGAGGCAGAACAAATGTATAGCGGTAGTGAAGCCCCGGCAACTACCCGACTCAGCGCGGCAACAGTTCAGATTTTCTGAGTGCGGATGCGGTTGGCTGATGTACTCTACCAAGCTGACAGCAGTTTGAGCCAAAGATCGGGTATTGAGAAAAAATATACATGAGGCGATCGCCATCTTCGGCATAAAAAAAACCGGATATGACAAGTGAAATAACTAGCTTTTTAACTGATATGCACAACTTCGCAGATAATATTATAGCAGCCACTAATTTATATAATTGCGGCGACCATTTTCAGGCAGAGTTAATTTGTACCAAAATCATTGACAGTCAGCCAGACAATTCAGATGCTTTGTGCTTGTTGGGAAGAATTAAATATCAACTCTCAAAAAATCAGCTCGTTTCCACAACAGACGCAGGCCTGCGCTATCATTTGTGGTACTACAACAACCAAATTTGGAATACCACCACATGGGCAGGAGTCAAAGCACTAAAATCTCCCAGCGATATGTGGAGTTACCAAGAAATAATCTGGGAGTTGAAACCTAGTTTGATCGTAGAATTTGGCAGTTTCTATGGTGGAGGTACTTTATTTTTTGCCTCGCTCCTTGAAAAAATCAATAATAAATCTCAAGTGTTTTCGGTAGATATTGACCATACATCTCTCAATCCCCAAGTGAGAAATCATCCCCGCATCGAGTTAATGCTGTCATCCTCAACCGCCCCTCAAGTTTCTCAAAGAATAGTCGAATTACGCAGAGAATTTCCCGGGCCGATATTTGCTATCCTGGACAGCAACCATGAAAAGCAGCACGTTTTGGGCGAGATGCAACTGCTGCGACCGCTACTGCAAACAGGCGATTACGTCGTAGTTGAAGATAGTAATATCAACGGACACCCCGTTTTGCCCGGATGGGGAGAAGGGCCATACGAAGCAATGGAAGAATATTTTGCCATTTACCCTGATGATTATCAAAGAGATGATTTGCGCGAACAGAAATTTGGCTTTACTTTTGCAACTGCTGGATTCTTGATTCGACGCTAAATATTTAAAATTGTACTGCAAGTCAAAGATTGCCATGAAATTTCCACTGCACCAACCAACCCTCCAGTTATTGACAGGACTCTCAGGAGTCGAACTGGGAGCAGCCTCGCACAATCCCTACGGAGTGAATGCAATTAATGTTGCTCCAAAATTTGACGAAGATTTGTTTCAAGACAACCAAGTTAACATGGGAGAGCAACCGACAAAGATCGATATGTACGGCGAAGCAGACAACATTCCTGTCAAAGACAACAGCCAGGATTTTGTTTTATCCAGTCACGTATTTGAACACATTCCCGATCCCATATCTGCTTTATTAGAATGGCAAAGAGTTCTCAAGCCTGGGGGATATGTGGTGATGATTGTCCCCCAGCCGGATGCTCTCGCCGGAGACAATCGCCCCCTATCTACCTACGGGCAATTAATTAAAGCACACCGAGAAAAATGGACGATTGAGACTGCTCCAGCGGAGAATTTATATGGTGGTAAAGGCGGACACTACTGGAAATTTACCTCAACAACTCTGAGAAAATTCTTTGAGAATCTCAAAACAGCTAATGACGGCATTCCGGCTGTGAATTGGCAACTGCTAGGTACCGAAGATCCCGACAGCAAGGTAGGAAACGGGTTTTGGCTGGCTTACCGAGTGGGAGCATCTCATTGTTGAAAAAATTTACTGAGCGTGCGAGCGTCACCGCTCGCGAGCGGTGCAATACTCGCTCTTCGGGGACTATAAAATCCCAACTGAGATGCTCCCCTCGTACCTTAGCTAATTGGCTGCTAACAGCAGCATTTTTCAGGGAGCATCTAAGTTTGGCAAAAAGCATTGTTTTATTATAGTGCGAGCGTCCCCGCTCGCGAGTTGTACAATACGCGAGCGGGGACAGCAAAAATGCAAAACTGAGATGCTCCCATTTTTCAAGACAAGCAAGCTCAAAATTAATTATTTTACACAGAGGTTTCCCAGTAATGAATTCTACAAATCAGTTGAACTATCAGCCGCTTATCAGTATTCTGATGCCAGTTTACAATACACCAGAGCAGTTTTTGAGAGAAGCAATTCAATCTGTTTTAAATCAAACCTACACTAACTGGGAATTGTGCATTGCTGATGATGCTTCTACACAGCCTCATGTCAAGCGAATTTTAGAAGAATATGCGGCAAAAGATGCAAGAATTAAGGGAATTATTAGAAGTCAAAACGGTCACATATCTCGTGCGTCAAATTCGGCACTGCAATTAGCAACTGGTGAATTTATATCGCTGCTAGATCACGACGATTTGCTCACAGCAGATGCTTTGCAGGAAGTGGTAATGCTGCTGAACCAGCATCCCGATGCAGACATGATTTATTCAGATGAAGATAAGGTAGACGAGCGCAACAATTTTTGTCTTCCCTGTTACAAGCCAGATTGGTGTCCCGATTCATTTTTGTCTCGGATGTATACTTGCCATCTGGGTACTTATCGGCGATCGCTAATTAACGAAATCGGTGGCTTTAGAGCAGATTATGATGGCAGTCAAGATTACGATCTGGTTTTGAGGCTTACAGAAAAAACTAACAAAATATTCCACATACCTAAAATCCTTTACCACTGGAGATTTCACCCCGAATCTGCCTCTGCTTCTAGGGATGCTAAACCTTATGCCTACGAAGCAGCAGCGAGAGCCATCACAGATACAATTCACAGAAGAGGGGAAGCCGGACAAGTTATAGCGCATCAAAATTACCCCGGTCATTATACTGTTCGGTACGCCATCAAGAGTTACCAACTGGTTAGTATTATCATTCCTACCAGGGATTTTGGGAGTATTTTAAATAAATGTTTAGCATCAATTTTTGCCATGACTTCGTATCCTAATTACGAAGTGGTGGTAATAGACAATGGCAGTGTAGAAGTTGAAACCAATAATATTATCAACAAGTGGCTAACTTTACAACCAAATAAGTTTAAATGCTACCGATTAGACATTCCATTCAATTACTCTCGCCTTAATAATTTTGGCGTACAAAAAGCCCAAGGAGATTACTTACTATTTTTAAATAACGATACCGAAATCAGGGAGAAAGACTGGCTCAATGGTATGGTTGAGCAAGCTCAAAGACAGTCAATTGGCGCTGTGGGAGGGCTGTTGCTATATCCTGATAATTCTATCCAAAACACAGGATTTATCTTAGGTGTGAACGGGATTGCCAGTCATGCCTACAAGGGAGTTAGCAAGGTATTACAGTATGAGGACATGGTACACATAGGATTTACTAATAATGTCTCGGCTGTCACGGGAGCGTGCTTGATGTGCCGTCGCGAAGTATTTACCAGCAGCGGCGGTTTTGATGAAAATTTACCCACTGTATTCAGCGATCTTGACTTATGTTTAAAAATGATGGCTCAGGGCTATCACAATATATATATAAGTCACACCAAAGTCTGGCATCAAGAATTAAAAGGTTGGGCGTTTGAACTGAGTGATGAAGAACAGTTAAAGATTGAAGAAGCAGCGTCTAAATTGATGGTATCAAGGTGGAAAAATTTAATAGATCGCGATCCTTGCTTTAGCCAGCATTTAGTGACGAAGTTTCACCAGCAGCTAAACCCGACTAAAACAACGCAGCCTTTAGTTAGCATCTGCATTCCTACTTATAACGGCGAGAAATATCTGAGCGAGGCACTTTTTAGCGCTATGGCTCAGACTTATCCCCATCTAGAAATTATTATTTCGGATGACGGTTCGACCGATCTCACAATGGCGATCGCTAAGTCACTCACTGACAAGTTTCCCGGCGAGTTCAACTTTTCTGTGCACGAGAAATTTGGATTAGTTAAAAATTGGAATCACTGTATTTCTCAGGCAAAAGGGAAATATATTAAGCTGTTATGTCAAGATGATTTGCTAGAACCGGACTGTATTGCCGAACTGGTGAATTTAGCAGAACAAGACGAGCAAATAGGTTTGGTATTTTCGCGGCGGGGAGTTTTGCTAACAGGAGACGCTAACTCCGATGCGGCTTGCCAAGCAATCGGTAGAGGTGCTTTAGAAATATCTCAAAACTGGTCAAACTTGCAGCGAGTACAAGATGGCAAAACACTGCTGGCAGATCATAATCTGTTGAACAATCCGATCAATAAAATTGGAGAACCGAGTACAGTTCTGATTAGAAGGGATGTTTTCGATCGCGTCGGATTTTTTGATGTAGAATTGCAGCAATTAGTGGATGTTGAAATGTGGTTCAGAATTATGAGCCACTACAAAATTGGTTTTGTCAACAAAAGTTTATCCAACTGGCGCGTTCACCTCAATCAACTGACAAGAGAAAACTTGCTGAAGGGAGAAATCGTGCAAGATGTCCAAAGATTGCACCAGAAAATTTTACACAGTTCGTATTTTAATTTATTGAACTCTGAAGTAAAAAATCGGATGAGTGATGCTAATCAAGCGGCAGACTGGATGCAACTGTTAGCTGGAGGAAAAAAACAACAGGTAAATGTTACTGCTGTTCCTGTTGTTCCGGCTGCGGCTTTAGAAGTGGCGCAAATTTCCCCTGTTGCTCCTAATATTTACCGACCTTTTTGGTCTGTAATGATTCCCACCTATAACCGGGTAAAATATTTGGAGCAAACGTTAAAAAGCGTGCTGCAACAGGCTCCTAATGCTGAGGAAATGCAAATAGAAGTTGTTAACGATTGCTCGAACCAATCTATCCAAGATGAAATGGAGGCAATTGTTAAAGCTGTAGGCAGTGGACGAGTTAATTTTTACCGACATCCAGAGCAAGATATCGGTCAAACTGCTATCTTTAATCTCTGCATTCAGCGATCGCGCGGTGAGTGGGTTCACATTTTGCACGACGACGATGTTGTATTACCTGGTTTTTACAGCCGCTTGCGAGAAGGTATAGAAAAAGAACCGAGTGTGGGTGCAGCTTTTTGTCGCCACATTTATACAGACGAAGCGGGAAATCAGCGTTGGGTATCTTGGTTAGAAAGAGAAACTCCTGGGGTACTGACTGATTGGTTGGAACAGATTATTGTGATGTGTCGCTTGCAAGCTTCTCCCATCGCAGTTAAACGCAGTGTTTACGAAAGTTTGGGAGGTTTTTGCCCTCAAGCTGGTGCTGCTTCTGATTGGGAGATGTGGAAGCGAGTTGCAGTGCATTATCCGATTTGGTACGAACCGGAACCGCTGGCTTGGTATCGCCAGCATTCTTCGTCAGACAATACTCGGTTGCTGAAGTCGGGCGGGCTAATTGCTGATGTGCGAAGATCGATCGATATTTCTCAATCATATTTGCCAAGGGCGATCGCCGATAAGTTATCGAATCAAGCCCGAGAACACTATGCTTTCTATGCTTTGGAGACAGCTAAAAAACTCCTGACAGATGGAGAACATGAGGCGGCGATCGCTCAAATTCGAGAAGGACTCAAATGCAGTCAATCTGCCCAATTAAAAGAAGCATTAGTTTCACTACTATTGCTTGGTGAATCTCATCAACCTTCTACGGGATTTTCCAGCTCTATCGATCGGCAACCGCAAGAGTCAAGCAACACATCTGCTACGGTAAACACTCGAACTACCCGCAAACAAATTGCTGATATTTGGCTGAATTTACCAGCCGAACAAGTGGCAAGTACCTTTGCGGGCGATACAGGAAAACAGCACCAAGCCCTGCTTACCAGCGACATTAGAGATGAACCGCTAACCGATACAGAAGAGAGTTTTGTCAGCGAATTAGCCGCCAATGTGGCGAAAGGATTTAACGAGCCAAAGGCCATCAATTACCTGCTCGCAGCGATGCTGTACCGTCGCGCCGACCAATTGCCGATCGACTACAATCGCGCTACATTGCCTAATTGGTTCGCCAACGAATATCTCAAATTCATGTTTACTTGTCCGAACCTCTTTCAAACCCGAGGAGAAGCAGACAGTTACTATCAATTTATCCAAGGATGGATTAATTACTTACATACTAATTTGTTCAAAAATCCAGATTCGCCACTTTGGCAGAATATTTCTTTGTTGTTCGCGCAAATTGCTAACTTTATCCCGCTGTACTTTACCACGGAAAACCTGCGCGATCTTTACACCAAACGGGCGGAGATTATCGAGTTTGCGCTCAAAAATCGCGGCTGTTCCATTGATTGTATCTTCCCGGCGCGATCGCCCGCGCGGACAAAAATCCGCCTCGGCATCATCAGCGACCATTTCGCGCCGCAAACCGAAACCTTCGCCACCATCCCGGTTTTCGAGCATTTAAACCGCAACCAGTTCGAGATTTACCTGTACGCCCTCAACACCAGCGGCCACCAATTAGAACAATACTGTCAAAGTCGCGCCGACAAACTGGTTGCACTCCCGAAAGACTTTGCATCGCAAGTCCAAACCATCCGCGCCGACGACTTAGATATCCTGTTTTTTGGTACGAATTTAACAGCTATCAACAAACCCGTTGGTTCCCTAGCAATGCACCGTTTAGCTAGGGTACAAACTACATCTTTCTGTTCCCCGACAACCACCGGCATCCGGCACATGGATTACTACATCGCAGGCAAATTTACCGCGCCTGATGCTAGTTATCAAGCACAATATCGCGAACAGTTGGCTGTACTCGAAGGTAGCGGTTTTTGTTTCAAATACGCCACCGAATCGGAAGTAGCTACAGTCAAACCTACGCGCCAAAGTCTCGGCATTTCTGACAACACAACTGTTTTTGTCTCCGGCGCTAACTTCTACAAAATTCTGCCGGAGTTGAGAGAAACCTGGGTAAAAATTCTAGCTGCTGTACCGAATTCAATCTTGATTTTATATCCCTTCGGGCCGGCTTGGACTCGCACTTATCCAGCGACACCTTTTGTCAACAATATGAACGCTATCTGTGCTAAATACGGCGTGAATAACAACCGCTTGCGGTTCGTGAAACAACTTCCCAGCCGCGCGGATGTCAAAGAGTTTTTGCAGCTAGCAGATGTTTATCTCGATTCCTATCCCTACGCTGGGGCTACATCGTTAATCGATCCTTTGCAAGTAGGATTGCCGGCGGTGGTTGTGGAGGGAAATGCTTTGCGCTTCCGCCAAGGTGCGGCGATGTTGCGGGAATTGCAAATGCCCGATTTAATTGCGCGTGACGAAGCATCTTACATTCAGCTAGCTGTTAATCTGGGCACTAACCTGCAGTTGCGGCTGCAAAAACGGCAGGAAATTAAGGAAAGAATGCAGGGCAATCCCGCCTGTTTTGATAGTGTGGCATATTCAGGGGCGATCGCGAAATTATTCCAAGAACTCTTTAGCAACTGGCAAAGCAGCCACCTAGAAGCAGCCCGCAGCTTGCAGGATAGCATTCCCAAACCAGCCGACTTGGGTGAAAAACTCTCGAATGCCGTCCAGCTTTACCAGAGAAACTCTTCTAACATTTCACTAATATCCGAACTGCGTCAAACCCGCAAACAAATCGCTGATTTTTGGCTGAACCTTCCCGCCGAAAATCTCGAAACAGCTTACCAAAGCGCGCCCGGTAATAGCTATCAAATCCTTCTCAAAAGCGGCTTTCAACGTCAACCAATGATAGAAAGCGAACAAATATTTTTGCAGCAACTAACTCAGCTTAGCAAAGGATTAGTCCATCCTAAAGCTGTCAATGCCTTGCTGGCAGGAATGCTATATTTTCCACCAGAAACTATGCGGATTCCCGACGCTCGTAACCGTTTACCGCACTGGTTAATTGGAGATTACGAACAAGTTTTTGAGACAGAAGCCGCCGTCAAGTCCGAGTCAAGTTCTGACTTGCTATTGCAATACATTCAATCTCCGCAATTTGCCAATCAACTGTTAGGATGCGTCAATCTTTATCGCATAGATCCTTCTGACGTATCGGTAGTTTTGGAACTACGCCAAATCCGCAAACAACTGGCTGATTTTTGGCTTATTGTTCCTTCAGAACAACTGGAAACAGTTTACAGAGGTGAAGTTCGTAAGGGATATCAAGCAATACTTAGCTGCGGGTTGCAATCAGAGTCAATGACGGAAGCAGAACAGAAGTTTTTGCAGCAATTAACTGAAATTAGTAAAGGGTTAGTGAATCCTCAAGCTATCAATGCTTTGCTTGGTGCGATGCTGTATTTTGTGCCGGGAAAAATGCGGGTTCCCGACGCTCGCACCCGCTTGCCCAAGTGGCTGATTGAGGATTACGAAAATGTGTTTGAAAGCGCATTGTTGGCATCGGAACAAACAATTGTGAAACAAGATTATTTGCCGCAGTTGCTAAATCAATTAACTGCTGCGGTCAATCTTTATGAAATTGACCCGACGGCGGAATTGGTAATAGCAGATTTGCGGTCAATTCGCAGACAAATTGCTGATTTGTGGCTGAGGGTTTCTGGCGAACAATTAGAACTTTTGTATCGGAGCGATTTCGGGAAGGGTTACAAGGCTCTGCTGGGCTGCGGGTTTGTGAATGATCCTTTGAATGAGAGCGATCGCGCATTTTTCAATTCGTTGGTTGCTGAGTTGAGTAAAGGGTTTGAAACGCCTGAAGCTGTGAATAATTTGTTGGCAGCGATGCTGTTTTGTCGGGCTGGGCAGTTGCGGGTTCAGGATGCGAATACTTGTTTGCCTTCTTGGTTGTTGGCGGATTACGAGCAGTTGGTTGGGGGTGCGGTTAAGGTGGCTGTGAAGTAAACGGATCTCGCGCTGGGCCGGCAGGGGCTCGCCCAGCGCGATCGATTAGTTAGGGAATTGAAACTGGATTTAGATTAGAAAAGCCCTTAGCAAGAGCTACGTATTCTTTAACAAGGTCTGCTAACTCTGTAAACGACATTGTGACTCCGTTTGCACAAATACCATTGTTGGAAATCCAAACATGGTGTAAATTTCCTTCAGGTGTAGTTGACGGTTCAAGATGTTTGCTAATATTGTAAAGTTTATTAAGCTTTTCAAGAGAGCTACCGTCTCCTGTCTTAAACAAATTCGTTTCCTTTGACTCTATCTTTTTTCCTAGTTTTCTCCAAAATTCGTAAGCCTGATATAAGAGGGTAACTGCTATTTCAAAATGAGAAAGCGCTTGGAAATATAAAGATGTGTTCTTTTTGCTCTCATTTAAATATAAAAGCAGTAGAGTACGACCATTTTGATACTCAACTAAAGCCATTTGTACGCGACGGATGATTCCAAAAATATAAGGTTTGTACTCGGTTTTAATAGGAAATGTGAATATAGAATTAAGGATAAAGTTATCAATCAAAGGTTCTACCTCAGCGAAGTGCTCTGCTAAATCGGGAGCATTACACTCAGACAATGCTGAAAGTTCCTGAGCGAAGAAGTTATCTAAGCCATAGGTTGTAAAAGGCATAATTTGTTACTTAATGACGACTTCTCAAGTCTAACGTCTGCTAAAAAGCTCAGCTTACGGACAACCGAACCCATCGGGTAGTAAATACTACACTACTCTTACCTTAGAACTAGACCAGTCTGAAAAGGGATATCTAACTAAAATTATGTCATTTTTAGAGGAGCTGGGCATAAACATCATCCTCAGTATTGTCCCAAACTCTATCTAGTGATGTTTGACTGGCTTGAAGCCAAAACTCAGCTTCTTCATCAGGTAAAACTGTTACTAATACTTTTGCCCCTTCGGGTAATTCTGATAACTCCAGCAGTTCAATTTTTCCTTGTCGAACAGTAGCCCAAAGCGTTTTCAGCATATCCACCTCATAAACTGTGCTTTATGCAATTTGCAGATTTTTGGTACATTGTCGCACTGAGCGACCAATTACAACCTAACTTAGGATTGAATTGATATCAAGCCGGGTCTATTGTAGGCGATATCTGTAGGGACACGGCATTGCCGTGTCCGTAAGAGGAGACAGCAGTGCCGTTTCCCTACCATTTCCCTATCGTGTCCGTAAGAGGAGACGGCAGTGCCGTTTCCCTACGGGGATATTACTATTATTAAAAACGGCAATTTAATTCAACACGAGTTCTGGCTGCTGAGTCTCAAATAAGGGGCGAGTTACCTGACGCACTAGCACTGTTTCTAAACTGCCTTCTACTACATTTTCTGCTTCTATTTCTAACTCGCCCCACAATAGCCGATCGCCCTGAGCGGGCATTTTACCTAAATTGTGAATCACGAATCCGGCGATTGTTTGGTAAGCTTGGTTCGCGGGCAGGTTTAAGCCGAGTTTTTCGTTAACTGCTGTCACTTCCCAGATGCCGGAAATCAGTGCTGAATGAGCATCTTTTTGAATGATAGTGGCTTCGGAAGTTGGCAGCAGGGGCTCCGACTTTTTCCTGGTAATCCAACCTGTCAGCAGCCACACAGTACCGTTGAGAATTGCTAGCAGTGGCCACAGTATTTTTGAGCAGATTTCTATGGCTGGCATCAGCAGCAAAGCGGTGCGTTCCGGGGCGTGGGTTGCTAATACTTTGGGGATTAATTCTCCTAATACTATTTCGACGTAAGTTACTAATATAAATGCTGCGGGAATTGCGATCGAATGAGCGCTCACCCAGGCGGCTAAATGACCGATCGGCAATTTGTCGATCCACGGCTCAATCCAGTGTACAGTCGCACCCTCGCCCAACCAACCCAACAGCAAGCTCCCTGCCGTTGTGCCTGTTTGAGTCACCGACAGGTAATGCGGTATGTTGTTCTGCGCTTGGTGGACGAGTTCGGCAGTTTTGGCGTTTGGGCGATCGCGCAACTGGGCGAGTTGGCGGATTTGATGGCGATCGGCTGATACTAATGCTAATTCTGCCGCCACAAAAAACGCGATTAAAAGTGTTAATCCCAGCAACACTGCTAATCTTAGCAGTGTTTGAGCGACTTCTATTTCCAGGCAAGCAAGGTTGTTCAAAATAGACAAATAATACGATAGATGTTTTTGACTAACGCCTTTATTTTAGCTTAGCCATTCAGATAAATTGACATCGGATATCCGCACTACCCGTATTTGTAGGAGGCGCACTGTGCACCTTACCCGTAGAACTTGTGAACTCTTACTCTTCTCTTTTCCCCCTTCGCGCCCTTAGCGCCTTCGCGGTTCGTTAAAAAAATCCAATTCACAAACCCGAAACTAATTGCTGGATCAACCCTCCCTTACCCCCCGCAACGAGTGAATTTCCGTAAAAGTTTGCTCCGGATCGGAATTCAACCCGCCTTGAATGTAATTCAACTTAACTTCTTCCAACAAATCCGACAGCAGCGACTGCAATTCTCCGAGAGTTTTCTCGTCTTGCAACTCCCGCCGCAAACTTTGATTAAATTCTTGGCTGAAATTATCGATAATTTTTCGCCCCTTAGCGTCTTCGTAAGTAGTTGCTACCACATCAACAGCAGTTTGAGCCAGATAATTGGCTAGTTGTTCGGTCATTTCTTCAGGCAAAATATTAATCGGAGAGAAAGTTTGCAGGAGTTGATAAAAATCCGACTGTTTGATTGTCGCTTCCAAATTGTGGTGCAGCAATTCTTCCAAACCCGGTTGCACCTGCGGCAAAACCTTGTAAATTGTCAGATCGAAAATCCGCTTGGTAATTCGTTCGATCGTATTTTCCTGATTGACGTGAAGGTAGGGCTGCTGCGGATCTAGCAGTACCCGCGCTGCGTCGCCCTGTTCGATCGAACTTTGAGCTTGATTGATAAACCGCACCATCATGTATTCCGACATCGTATCGGCTAAATAAGCCACCGGTTCGTAGGTAATTTGAGCAACGGCGCGATCGAGATTAACCAAACCCGACTTGTGCAGCCGCAGCAATACCGGCAGAATCCGCCACCCCTGCCAAATCGGAATCAGCAGAAACACCTCGTACCAGCGCCTCAGCACAAAATCCAACCAACTTACCCCCGGTTTTCGGCGGGTATGGAACAGACTTTTTATGAAAAATTCCGCCCAAAAATAACCGATAAAAAACGCATCAATTCGCCAAAACTGGTCAGAGGCTTGCAAAGATTCCGCCTTTGGCAAACTCGAATCAATACCTTTAATCGGATCGTAAATTTTAACTAAAGCCGGAAAATAGCTCAGATAAACAGGGCGCATCTGCGGGTAACTGAAATGGAAAATCACCAACAAGAAATTTACCGCTGCTACTAATGCGCTCAGTTTTGCCCAAGAAATTGCTTTTTTGGAAGATTTGACATCGGTGCTGTTAACAGTTGTGTGGGAATCTGACATAAAAGTAATTTTCCGAATTTGCTAATCGCTCAATCTAACTTGTGGGAGACGCTAAAAATACCCTAATCTATTATAATCCCTTGGTGAACGCTAAGTATGAGGAAACCAAAAACCGTGAACTTAAAAACAGTCATATCGCTGCTCAAAGAAACTTTTACTCAATGGCAAAAAGATAAAGCCCCAACCCTAGCCGCCGCCCTAGCCTATTACACAGTCTTCTCCCTCGCTCCGCTACTAATTATCGTAATTGCGCTCGTCGGCTTAGTCTTTGGTGAAGACGCAGCCCGAGGTCAAATCGTCGGCCAACTCCAAAGTTTAATCGGCAAAGATGGCGCTCAAACCGTCCAAGAACTCATCCTCAAAGCCTCCGAACCCAAGTCTGGCATGATTGCTACTTTAGTCGGTATCGCTACACTTTTGTGGGGCGCTTCCAACGTGTTTACTAATCTCAAAGATGCCCTCAATACTATTTGGAATGTTTCACCGCCTCCCGGACGCGGCATTTGGGGATTTCTGCAAGACCGCGTATTGTCTTTTGCGATGATTTTAGGCATAGGGTTTCTCTTGCTAGTATCTTTAGTAATTAGCGCCGTTTTAGCAGTCATCAGCTCTTGGTTGAACGGTTTGCTGCATTTACCAGTCGGCATTTGGCAAATTGTGGACTTTGCTCTTTCCTTTGGCGTAGTCACGATGCTTTTTGCCTTAATTTACAAACTATTGCCCGATGTCGAGCTTGCCTGGAATGATGTTTGGATCGGTGCAGGCATTACCTCTCTGCTGTTTACGATCGGCAAATCCCTAATTGGAGCATACCTCGGAAGCAGCGGTATTGCCTCTACCTACGGTGCAGCAGGTTCCTTCGTGATTATCCTGCTTTGGATTAATTATTCCGCTCAAATTCTGTTTTTGGGTGCCGAGTTTACCCAAGTTTGGGCTAACCGATACGGTTCCAAAATGCGAAGTTCGCGAAACAAGATTCTCAACAGCGAAAACGGGGAATGAATCCTTTGTACCCAAACATCGGCACAATTCCTAAGATTAGACAAACGGGAAATTTGAGGTTAAGCTACAACTCCTGGTTTGACAAAAGCAGGAAGTTTTGCTGCCGTTGCGGTGTACATAATTTAGCAGATTCAACTAATTTAACAGAGGTTAGTAGAACTCTGGTACTCAATCGCAGACTCCATCGAATGGAGCTGCGTCTATCTGTGTTTATCCACTGTAAATATGCGGTTAAAAAACCGAATATTGATGCAAAAATTCTAGTTGAAAGAAGAAGGCAAAAGGCGGAAAAAATAAAAAATTGTGAAGGCAATAATTTTGCTTTTTTCGTTAGCGCAGCCCTCGGAGAGGATCGCCCTTTCACATTCTTAGGATTAAGGTCAAAAAAACCCTATTTCTTTAAAAATCGTGGTTATTTTTCAAGAAAGTCAGATGAATAAACCGGGTTTTTGAAATAGGATGCGTCCCGAAGAAAGAATTTATTCGGGACGATTTACTTCTGGTTTATCCAAATCTCTACCTATTTATCGCAAGGGTTAAAAATCATGCCTCCGACTGAGGAGAATATCTCCAACCACAAGCTGAAAGCAGGTTCGAGTTAGATGCCCGCCCAAATCCGGGCAATTTCCTTTACCCTCGTTTATTGCCATTTAGATTATCGAGAGTTTGAGCTGTTCCTGGTCTCTGCCAGCAGAAGGAACTCGTATTTCAAATTTATCTGGCAATTTATCCCTGAAGGCTGATTTATCGATCGCGCGCTTTGACTTTAATAAAAATTACCAGTTAACCTTTATTCCCCCGCCGTCCCCAAAATTCTACTTTTCACCTGCTGCATTTTTTTTAAATTTTGGTAAAA
Source organism: Microcoleus sp. B4-D4 (assembly GCF_036705185.1). Taxonomy (NCBI): domain Bacteria; kingdom Bacillati; phylum Cyanobacteriota; class Cyanophyceae; order Oscillatoriales; family Microcoleaceae; genus Microcoleus; species Microcoleus sp. B4-D4. The sequence goes on from NZ_JAUBTX010000020.1 coordinate 27,543, forward strand.
ATCATGATTTCATTAGCAAAAAAAACCTATCGCCCCCAGCTTTGCACAGGGCGATCGCGCTGTGGAAATTGGCAAAGAAGAAGCGGGCGGACAAAATGTTTACGTGCGTCAGCGCTACGTAAGGCCGATTTAAAACTGATCGTAGGCGGTGGCTGGCGCGTGGGGGAAAGCGACAAGAGCGCGACGCGATCGGCAGCATCGTGGAACAATTAGGCTTAAGCGACATTACCAGTTTTCCCGGCAGCTTGAGCCGAGATATTCTCCCCGCCGACGATTTAGTGGCCGTTGAAGCGATGGCCTGCGGCACGCCCGTCGTCGCCTCTGATCGCGCGTGGATTGAAATATACGGTAGTGCCACGAGAAACCGGTTTGCTCGCGCCGCCAAAAAATGAAGTAGTATTTGCTGGTGCGATCGATCGGCTGTGAGTTGACTCAGTATGGCGCCAGCAACTCGGACAAGCAGGCCGCAGGCGCGTCCAAGCCTATTTCAGTTGGGAGGCGATACCGTCCCAACTAAGTCGGGTTTGCTGAACTCCTCGAACAACAATCGGCCGTTAAACTTGACCCCGTGAGCGCTTAATAGTATCACTTAGTATGGTTGAAGCGAGTTTCCATTGATCCCTGTGGATTTCAACCATTCTAACTGGGAACCTTCAACTAAAAGCGATATCAGGAGGTAATCTTGTACGCACCAGAAAATCTGGGAAGCCATCTGCAACCCATGAACGACATCCAGCTAATTCGCCTGTGGGTGGAGCGCCAATCCAGCCGCAGCAAGCGCTTTAGCTGGCAGGCGGCCAATAGTTTTCGGATGTTTGTAGCAAAACCGCTGGCAGAAGTAACTCTGACAGATGTCCAGACTTTCGCTGCAGCCATGAGGGCCCGCCAAGCTGGAGCCCGTTTCTACAAGCAAACTTTACTAGCACTCAAATCCTTGTTCGCCTTCGGCCAGCAAACAAGAATCTTACCCGCAACCATTCCCCTGCAGGAGTGGCCGGTGCGACAGCGCAGCAAGCCGTCAAAACGCCTCCGTTTTAAAGTCTCGTGGAGTTTGTGCATCTGTTTGTCGTTTTTTTTGGGTAGGATGACTCCGAAGTTGTGGGGACAAACTATCTCGCCAGAAATCTCGGAGCCTCCTAAACGCACGCCGTTCGTTGGGGCTATCAACTCACCAGACGGAAGAGAGAATAACATTGAGCGCGATCGAGTCAAAGCCTTTCTCGACACCATCGCCGCCGCCGAAGGTACCGCTAGCCCCGACGGCTACCGCACCCAGTACACAGGCACCACATTTGTCAGTTTCAGCGACCATCCCAGAGAAATGAGATGCGGCCGCCGCTACGGCAAAAAGCTGTGTTCCGACGCGGCCGGGCGGTATCAGTTTCTGAGCACAACTTGGGACAGATTCGCCAAAAAATTTAGCCTCACCGATTTCAGTCCCCAAAATCAAGACCTGGTAGCTGTAGAGTTAATCCGAGAAAAAGGTGCCTTAGAAGATATAGAAGCGGGTAGATTGGAGTCAGCAGTGAGAAAACTCGCTTACATCTGGCCTTCTTTTCGGCGTTTTGGCGGTTCCGTGGAATCGTCGATGCCCAAACTAGAACAAATGTATTTGCAAAATTTAGGGATTTACCGCCCCGGATTGGTTGTTAGCAATTAGTCAGTCGATGTAATCTTTGCGCCAAGGTGCGTCGGGGATGAGAACTTGACAGGCGGGAGCAAGTGTGATGTTAGCAGTAAGAATCGCTGGGTTTTTAACTGTGCGGCCTTCTAATGACTGTTGAGATTCTAGGAGGCTGATTACCTCGATTGCACAGTTTTTGTCTGCTGCGTTTAACGGTGTGTTGCTGTACTCGGCTGCTAATTCTTCGAGAAAATTTAGGTGATCTTGCACAACGGGCGATCGCCCCAACAATCATCTTCTCAAGTTTATATGGGGCGATCGCTATTTCACCCAACAACAAACATCCTCGAATGATTTGATTTGTTTTGGAGGGCGATCGCCAATAATTTCTGTGGACTTAGCAACGACGCCAACCATTTTTGTTTACCTAATCTCTACCAAAGAATGTGAGACGAAGTGCGGGTTTTCCACGGTAGTAAGTGCGATCAAACTGTACTTTCTGAGACTCGTATGCGTGGTCTTGGATCATTTCTTGTGCATCATCGAGAGACATTTCACTCCAGTCAGGAGCGACTAACATAAGACCATTGTTAGCACTGAGTATTTCGTCTAGGTCATTCCAGGAGCCAATCCAGAGCATTTCCTTTGCTGTATTACTGAGACTCATCCTATTTACCTAAGTTGTAATTCTCCCACAATTGCAGTTTAACTAAATAAATGAAAATATATTACCGCATAATTTTGTCAAGGGAAAGTATTTGACGATCACCAAAATTTTATTTAATTTCACAGGTGCGATCGCTTCTCAATTCGTAACTTTTGCGATCGCCAATAATCTCTCAGAACTCAACAACAAAGTCAACTATTTTTGCTTGCCCAATCTCGAATAGAACCAGATTGCCTAAGTTGTAAATTTTTATAAAATAGGTTTTGCTAGTCATTCAACGACTCAATTCCTTGCTCTTTAAGTCTAGCTAATCCATCTTTCATCGCTTTAACTTGCTCTAGTGAATGTCCTTGCCAAATTGCAACTTCACCAACAACCTTAAACGGATATGATGAACGATAAGACATTGTTGGATTACCAGGGAATTTTCTATCAGTTAAATCAGGATCATCTTCAATGGGCCCTGTTGATTCTACTAAATATATTCTTTCACACCCTTCCCCCAAAGCAAGTTCAGCCCCCCAAATAGCGGCATCTAAGGTTGCTGTCACGAAGACATACTTAGCTTTTTTTCTTTGTCCAAAATTTGAGTTGAAACCAGCTTCAATAAAATCTCCAATCTTTAGGGCAACCTTTGTTCCATGAAAGAACGTCTGAGAAAACGGTGTTGGGTTAGGTTCGTTTAATTTTTTATTGCTTTCACTATTTTCCATTGATGTAACCTATCATTGATATTTTCTTGATTGCTGAAATTGTTCATTACAATTACCGCTAACGGTTGAATTGAGCGGCAGAAAAACTTATGCCCAAAACCAGAATATCATAATTTGTCCGCTCCAATGATTTGTTATGCCTCGATCGCTTCTCAATTCTTAATTTTGGCGATCGCCTCAACAATCATCTTCTCAAGTTTGCTAAAGGCGATCGCTTAAGCGCAAATTTTATCCGTAGGGTGTGTCGCCATCGACAATCCTTCATCAACAGCGACAATTTCATGGTGACGCACCTGTTTTTTTCCAGAGATGAGGAAAAAAACCAAAATTTTGGTAAGGTGCGTCGCTACTCGAAAAGTCGATTTTTATTGACAGATTTTTGCAGGGCGACGCACCCTACGACTACTTCAGTTTGCAAAACAAGTCCGATCGCCATTTATCGATCTGGATCGATCGCTATGTTTGAAGATCCGGGCCTGTCCCCGATCGCAATATAAGGCTCACCGTGAGTCCCTGTATAGATTTGAGTAGGGCGGTAAATGCGATTTGCTTCTAGCTGTTCCTTCCAGTGGGCCAGCCAGCCGGCAACGCGGGCGATCGCAAAAACAGGCGTAAATAAGTCGATCGGAATTCCCATTTTCCGATAAACCAGACCCGAATAGAAATCTACATTTGCGTAAATTCCTTTATGACTCATTTTTTCCTCAACCACTGCTTCCAACTCGATAGCAATGTCGTAATAATCGTCATGTCCGAAATTTTCAAACAACTGTTCTGCTAACCTTTGAAGAATAGTTGCTCTGGGATCTTTCACCTTGTAAACTCGGTGGCCGAAGCCCATGATCTTTTCCTTATTTTCAACGCACTTCTCGACAAAAGGCCGCACGTTTTCTACCGAACCAATTTGCTCCAACATATCAATCACTTCTTCATTTGCTCCCCCGTGCAGCGGCCCCGCCAAAGTGCCAACTGCAGAAGCAATCACCCCGTAAGGGTCTGTTAGCGTCGAAGCTGTTACCATTGCCGAAAATGTAGAAGCATTGATTGTATGTTCGGCGTGGAGAGTCAGACAAGCATCAAAAATATTAGCCAACAGCGGATCTGGTTCTCGCTCGTTGAGCATATAAAGAAAGTTAGCCGAGTAGTTCAAATCGTCCCTCGGCAACAGCGGGTCATTACCCCGCCGCATTTGCTGGAACGCCGCCACCATAGTCGGAATTTTGGCTAGCAGCCGCACTACAGCTTCTCGAATGTATGCTGGGTTAGCCAGAGCTCGGCGCGAGTAGAATAACCCCAAGGCCGCTGCTGAAGCTTGCAGCGCGTCCATTGGATGTCCTCTTTCGGGAAAGCATTTCATCATATCCCGGATGCGATATTTGATCCGGCGGTGATAGCGAATTTCATGCTCGAAAGCTTCTAGTTCTTCCTTTGTCGGAAGTACGCCCCAGATTAATAAATATGCAGTTTCCACAAAGGAACTTTTGAGTGCTAGTTCCTCAATGCTAATCCCGCGATATTCTAGCACCCCTTTTTGTCCATCTACATAACTAATGCTGGACAAGGTGGCGGGAACACCTTCTAAACCTGGTTTGAATTCGCCGACGACCATTGCGATACCGTATTGTGTGAGTTGAATCTAATCAAATTACATTACCAGAAAGCAAGATAGTGTCGCCGCGTTAACAAACAATAATCAATGAATGTGACTATTTGCTGTCTACCCCAGCAAGAACTTGGGCCCAGTCAGCCAGAACATTTGGCTGCGGCCTACTGGGGAACCTGTTTCGGGGAGGATTAAGCCGATGATACCTGCTTTTTTGAGGATGAGGGCATCTTGCGATCGCCCCCAAAGCAAAGTTTCTGCCCAATTGCCCAAATCTGGTTGGTGCCCCACCAAAACTAAGCTGCGGCTGCCGCTTTCCTGCCACTGCTTGTACCACCTCAGCCAGTCCCCGATGTCTCCTGAAGGTGCGAGGGCGGCGGATTCTTCTATTTGGGAACTCAGGCCCGCTGACAGCAGAATTTGGGCGGTTTGCGTGGCGCGCAGTAGAGGACTGGTTAGAATCAGATCAAACTGAATTTCGAGATCGTACAGTCGCTGGGCGATTTTGTGGGTTTTACGATCGCCCTGTTTAGTCAGGGGCCTTTCTGAGTCTGTATCGTATTCTTCGGGTGTCGCCGCGATGCCGTGACGGACTAGGTAGAGATGCACTGTGGCTGTCCTTTTGATAATTGTGCGATGGCTACGCCCCGGCTTACACGCACTTAGGGATGAAGTTTGGCGCGATCGACATATTTTACCTATTCTACAACTGGATTGACATCTGGCACTGTCATCTGGTATGCGCCACAGGCGTAGCGATCGCGCCCTTGTCGTTTCGCATCATACAATACTCGATCGGCTGTGGCGATCAATTCATCCGGCGATTCGCCACAGCAGGGAACTATGCTAGCAATTCCCATACTCACAGTCACGATCGCACTCACATCAGATTGCTCGTGAGGGATGGCCAAATCTCCGATCGCATCTCGCATCGACTCAGCAACTGCGATCGCCCCTGCAGCATCCGTATTTGGCAGAATAGCAGCAAATTCTTCGCCCCCATAGCGCACAAACAAATCCGTCGAACGTTTAACCGCAGCCGCCGCAGCTTTCGCCACTTTCACCAAACAAATATCCCCAGCTTGATGTCCGTAGCAATCGTTATATCGCTTAAAATAATCCACATCCAACATAATCAATGACAACTGTTGTTTGCCCTCCATCAGTCGGTGCCATTCCGATTGCAATCGCTCATCAAAACAGCGGCGGTTTGCTACTTGGGTTAACCCATCTGTCATAGCCATTAATCTTTCTTGTTCCGCCCGGTTTTTCAGAATCTCCTCGGCCTCCTGGCGTTCTGTAATATCAGCGAAAGTGGTCACTACTCCATAGGGTTGAGATTGATTGAGATGGAACAGCGGTTGAGAATTAATCGAAATCCAAGTCAGGGTTTGATCCGATTTGTGAATGCCCATCACCACATTCGATCGCGCTTCTCCCGTGCGTAGGGTGATCGTTGCCGGATGCTGTTCCCCCGGAAACGGTTCGCCATCCTCCCCAACGGTGCGCCAGTCTAAATCTATGGATGTACGCCCCATCATTTGGTCTGGGGTCAGTCCCATAATCCTTTCAGCACTAGCATTACAGGCAGTAATTTGTCCGTCGGCTAGCTGAAGTACGACACCTTCGGTCATGGTAGTAATTACAGAACGATACCGTTCTTCGCTTTCCTGCAATTGACTCAGGAGACTGTTTTTAGCCTCAAACTCCGAAGCCAGATGCAGGCTCCCGGCCAGAAACCCCGCCATTAGTTGTAAAGTTTGGATATCTGACTCTGTAAAGGCAGAGGGTGTAGCTGAAAGCACTTTTAAGACGCCAACCCGATCGTCCTGATACAACAAGGGAACAACCACCATTGACCGGAGACCAATGCGCTCACAGGCAGCCCGATCGACCCGTGCATCGGTTTCTGAATCCTCGCAAATCATGATTTGGCCGGTCGCAATACATTTTCCCGATAAACTTGTCCCTACTTTGATCCGTAATCCAATATAGGCGGTGGCGATACCGCTGGCTGCCCGATACACCATTTCATCCCCTTCCACGATTTCAATCACTGCTCCATCGGCGCGGGTCAAATCTTGAGTCCTCTCTGCAATCACCGCCATTACTGCATCGAGATTGGGATTGCGGATGGCGATTTCCTGTTGGGTGGCAATCACTACAGCCAGACGCTCGAACTCTTGTTGCAATGCTGCTTCTGCTTGTTTGCGATCGGTGATATCCTTCATAAAACAGTGATGCCCGATCGGTCGATCGCGATCGTCGCAGGCTGTCACCATCACCAATTGCTTGTAAAAGATCGAGCCATCTTGCCGGATACCCCTGGCCTCAACCTCCACTCGGCCGCAGGCTAGCATTTTTTGATAAGCCGCTACCAGCATTTCCAAATCTTCTGGATAAACCGTTTTCTGCCAATTCATACCAACCATTTCTTCAGGCTGATAACCCACTATATTGGCGTAGGCTTGATTAACACTGATATACGTTCCGTGTTGATCCAGCCGCGAGATGCCTTCCACGGCATTAGCAAGGGCTGTACTCATTTCTCTGAGTTCTGTTTCGGCCAATACCAGATCCGTAATGTCTTGGGATGTACCAAACAACCGAAGGACTTGTCCCTCTGCATTGAGTTCGGCCTGTCCTCTGGCTTCGGTATGGCGGATAGAACCATTCGGGCGCACGATTCTGAGGCGCAATAGATAAGGCTCTCCGCGAGTGAGCGCTCGTTGAACTACCAGGTGTAGCTGTTTGGCACTTTCGGGATGGTAAAGCCGCAGGTTTTCTTCATAGGTAGGTTCGCCCAGGGCCCTGTCGCGTCCCAAAATCTCGAAGAGTTCGGGAGACCAGGTAATTTTACCCGAGAGCGCGTCCCATTCCCAGTTACCGATGTGGGCAACGCGCTGGGCTTCTGACAACCGGGCTTTACTCTGTTGCAGGGCTGTTTCCGTCTGCTTGCGATCGGTAATGTCCTTTTCGTTCACGAGCAACATCGGATTGCCTGTTACCGGGTCGTTGGTACATCGCAGATCCATCTCGTGCCACCGAATCCCCGCCAGAGTAATAACTTCAGCCTCAGCATTAAAGACCTTACCGGACTTGAGAATTGCCATTGCTCGCTCTCCTACCCGATCGTCCACAAAGCGGCTCACAAAAGCATTGTCTGTCTTTCCATAACAGCGCAAGGCCGCCTGGTTTTGCAGCAGCAGCAAGCCTTCTAGGCTGTACAGGGAAACTATCAGCGTGGTGTGGCGGAGTGCTTCGATCGATCGCAGGGTTTCCGGCTCAATTCGATCGACGGTTTCGATCGTACCCTGCACCAGCATTGCCAAACGCCCGCCGTCAATTCTGATGCCAGAGCACCGACAGCCGACAGAAACAGGCTCACCGGCGGGGTAAAACGTCCACCGCTCGGACAAGGTTTGGCCTTGCTCAAACTGCTGCAGATAGCTCTGCAAGCGAATCCGAGTAGACTCTGACACATCGCTAAAGTTGCGGCTCGTGAGTTTTTGCCGCGTCGCAGCATTCCACAGGTACAAGGATGCTTGGTTTGCCCACCGCATTTGCCAATGCTCAATATCAAATATCCAGATCGGGTTTTGCAACAAGTCAAAGGCTCTGAGGTGGATAATATCGCCGCTCAGGGAACAGGCACTGTCTGGTTCCAGGCTATTTTGACGGTTGACTTTTTCTATATTGGTGACAGTTTGAGCCGGTGCTGTTTCGAGTTGTGGCGGTTGATTTGGCAGCACCGGGTGGTGAGATTCCAGTTGCCGCATCCTCAAGCTGAGCTGCACTGCAACGTGTTGCAGGATCTGAATGTCGAGAGGTTCCCACTGACGCGGACTTCGGCATTGATGAGCAATCAACAGTCCCCACAGCTTCGGAGATTGCTGCTGTTTGCCATCTAGCAAAATTGGTACAACTAAATTTGCCTGCACTTGGAGGCGATCGAGCAATTCGACATGACAAGCTGGAATATGATCGCTGTTAATATCAGCAATGCTGCAGGTTTGTCCCTGGCTGTAACCCTTTAGCCAGGTTGTTTCAAAGCAAGGGTCATCAATCAGTTGTCCCAGGATGGGCGGCCACTCGCCACCAACGGATTCAGCCAATACTGCACTATCTCCATGCGGTAGGAAGCGATAAATAATTACGCGATCGGTTTGCAGCAGCACCCTAGTTTCTGCTACCGCACATTGCAAAATGCTCTCCCGATCCCCGAACTCGTTGATTTGAATTGCAATTTCTGAAAGTTTTTCTAGGATTTTCTCTAACGACCAAGAGAAAGTCTGTTTTGTAGACATCTCCGTGTTCCTTTTTTTTAGCTATTTATTACTATTCTACGCCGCAACAAATCAATATAATATTTTTTTAAATTCTAATAATTTGTTGTTGGGGTTATCAAAAAAAATACTTAACTTATGTTTTAAAAATGATAATACTACAAATCTTGGTTTTTTTAACTTTAGCAAATCATCTAAACTTTTCTAGATTTATTTTGCTTTTTTACGGCGTTTATTTTCTAATTGCGATCGGAAATCTTCTGCGCCAAATATAACTAATTATGATTAACTTAGCGAATTTATCAGCAAATTGAAAAAAGTCAACCCTGTAAAAGTGTTATGATTGAAGAATCATATCGTGAATTTTAGTAAGCTAGAGCCAACTAAATTTTTCCCAACTCCTGGTTTTTCACGAAAATACTTTGTTGCATCCTTTGACAATAGTTAAAATACCCGGTTTGTTTGGTGTGTATTTTTGGGAAATGGGATAAAATCTATGGCGTTGCTTCATCAGGGTATGAAAAAAATCAGTTGAAAATCCTCAAGCTTTGTCGATACTGGTTTCTATGACTGGCATATTTAGCATTTCATCTCAAATCCGGTAGTATCGGAATTATGAGTGCGATCGTCCAAATAGATTATTCCGATCCTACCGTCCATGACCTCATATCAAATCCTCTCTTCATCGGAATAGTAAATTCACTGTTGACTGTTGACTGTTGACTGTTAACATCATGAGGAGTGCAACCGGAATTGAGATCGTACCGTAAATCAGCAACGCCGATATTACTTCGTTCAAACTGACAGAGGTGTGCTGGATTTGATTTCCAACCCTCAATAAGAGTGAAAAAACCCGGTTGAGGAGAGTTGAAATGCGGGGATGACTGACGATTAAGTTGAGAGTTTGCACTTCGGTAGAAAAAAATATGGCAAAACCTGGTAGCAACCGGAGGTCGAACCCCGCATCGCATTCCCAGGCTATTGCTGGAATCAAGGCCGCGCCTAGAAACTCCAAAGTTAATGATCGTAAATCGGATTCTCTTTAGGACTAACTAAATCTAGCAAATTTTGCTTGATCTGAGCATCAAATACTTCCCATTTCATCCTTGCATAATCGCTATCCTCATTTCCGCCAGAAAGAAATCCCACCGGAATTTCAAAGCCTCCAGCTTGACTTCTACCACCGCCAAAAAAGCGTCCTTCAGCATTTTTCCCGAAGGCTTCTTTAATAAATTCGTCGGGATCGAGAGTCAGTTTATTCGTTCGCAGCGAGCCAATTACTACTTCAATTTCTTCGTCTTTGTCGTGAACTATTGCATAGACAACGGCTGTGTGCACGTTCTCTTCGGTCATTAAAAAGTCCGCTGCTTGGGGAATAGAATCCCGATCGTCATAGCGGAGGTAGCCGATGCCGGCGATCGAAAAATTGTTCTGGACGATGCGGTGTTTGAGCGATCGCTCGATCGCATCCATCACCCATTTAGAACGAGACGACTGCAACACCGCATTCAACAACTGCGAGTCATAAAAACGGCTCAAATAAGCAGCAGCTAAAAACTCTTCCTCCTGAGCTTGTCTGAGGGCATTCGTATCCGATCGCAAACCGTGCATCAAAGCCGTAGCGCACTTGACGTGCTGGCTGATACTGCTGTCAAAAGCTAACATTCCCGCCTGCAAATACTCCGTAAAAATCGTGGCTGTAGCGCGGATTTCCGGGCGTAAATCCGTAAATTCTGCGTTCATTTCCCCCTGCAAACTGTGGTGGTCGATCACTGCTGCGATCGGAATTCCTGCCCCTAAAATAAACTCAGTTAAGTTACAAGTAGTGCCTTGGTTATCGATAAAAACGCACCCCTTATAAGCCGATAAATTCTTAGTTTTTGCCGTTTCCAACGTCCACCGCTGCAACGGCAACCCTGTTAATTTGACTAAGGCAATATTTTCTTGGTGGCTGAGAGTGCCGGCGTAGAGAATCTCGCATTGGATATCGTATTTTTCGGCGATTAATTTGTAAGTCCAAGCACTTGAAAGCGCGTCGGGGTCTGGAAAATCTTGCAGCAAAATTAACTGGCGACTGCCTTTGTTGCGATCGAACATTTGGCGCAATTGCTCGACTTTACGAGCGTGCAATTCCTCGCGGAGACTGGCGCGATTTTCTTCGGAAGCAACTTCAGCTTTGCTGCGCCGTTTCTGGGGCTCATTCGCTGCGCGTACAGCCTCGCCGATGGGGTCAACCTCACCTTCGCGGTTGCTAGATGTTTCATCTGAATTAGTAGGCGGGCGGTCTTTCATTGTTAAAGTTTAACCATTTAATTAATTTAGGACTTACGGAGGAGCGGCCAAAAACCGGGTTTTTGGAGAAAATTATGTTGGAAAAAAGTATGCACTATATATAGTCCATAGATTGGGAGCATTTCAGTTTTGCATTATAGTGCGAGCGTCCCCGCTCGCGTATTGTACAACTCGCGAGCTCTTGATGTGCTCGCACTATAAGAAAAAAAATACTTTTTGCAAAACTGAGATGCTCCCCCATAGATGAGGCAAAAACGCGGTTTCTTTGATAGGAGTTAAGCAAAAAAACCCGATTTCTCAGAAAAATTGTCGATCGAGCCGAGAGATACTTGATGCAAAAACCAAGTTTTTGACACCGCGTGCGTCCCGGACTGTAATTCTCTCAGAACTTGCGCGCCAAAAGCCCTTAAATCCGGTTTTTTTGTAGGTGCTTCGTTATCAAAGCCAATATTTCTGATGAAAAACCCGATTTAAAAGCGTAAGTTCTCTATTATTTAACTTTTAACTTTAAACGATCGGGCGCGCGCGCGCTCAAGGCGCATCCCTACAACTCAAAACTTCTGCAAAAAACCCCCGCGCTTTCGCTGACAGGGGTGTTAAAGGCCAATTACATATTTTTGCCATTCTTTGTGCATACCACTCTTAACTTGTTTCGTCACTTCAAAATAAAGACCGCTGTGAGGTTTCCTCGGTGGATAGCGCAGCAGCATTCCCGATTCTTTCGGGGTGCGACTGCCTTTATTCACGTTGCAGCGCATACAAGCCGTGACGAGGTTTTCCCAACTGTCGCCTCCTCCGCGCGATCGAGGAATCACATGATCCAGCGTCAAACCGTCTCCGGTATAACCGCAGTATTGACAAGAGTGCGCGTCCCGGTGCAAGATGTTCCGGCGGGTAAGCGGAATTTCCTTATAGGGAACTCGGACGTAATGCCTCAGTCGGATCACAGTTGGTAGCGGGAAGTTTGGCGCAATAAATTTCCCGTTATGTTCTACCTGTTCTGCTTTTCCTTTCAACAACAAAATTACCGCCCTTCGCCAATTGGTGATGTTGAGCGGTTCGTAGGATGCGTTGAGCACTAGAACATTGCCCATTGTTGATTATTAAAGAGAATATTTTTACTGATGCTAACACAGGTTGCAGATTAGGGGGGGCGAGAGCGATCGGGGCAAGGCTTAACAAAAAACGGTGAAAAACCGCACCTTTACCCTATAGCTTCGCACCTGCGCCCTTTGTGGCTGCACTTATTTTCTGCCCTCGATGTCTGTCGGCGAGCATTTTTCGGTGAATTTTGACCCTGATGACACCAGTATGGGCGATCCTCTCCGAGGGCTTCGCTAACGGGCAAACTTTACAGAATAATTTTTATTTTTTTCCCTAAATGCCTAATCTTCCCGGCAAGAAGCAGTCTAATTTTTTAGAGTATTAGTAACCATAAATGAAAAAGCTTATTACCGCCCATGAAATTTCGGCTTTTAAAGTCAGCTTTTAGCGCGTCAATTATTGCCCTGACAGCTCCGATGTTAGCAAACTGTCCAGCCTTTGCCCAAACCCCCTCATTTTTCTGCGGCGCTGCGGGCGGGCGCCCGGCCACAATTGCTGTGCAACAAGGCAAAAATATTCCCGTTATTCTGTGGGTAGCCGATAACTATTTCAATGAATCAGGAGAAGACGCAATTACTCGCTGCACCAGAGTCTCGGGAATTCTCAACAACTCGCAACCCCAAGGAAACTGGGACAATCTTGTCACAGCAGGTGCATCTCCTAGCGGTCAACTAATTATTTGTGCAGCTAATCCTCAAGACGGTTCCTGTAGATTATTATATCAAGTGCCAAAAGGGCAAAATTCCGAACAAGCCCGACAAGAACTTTTACGAAGAGTTAAAAATCCGAATGTAAGTGTTTCGCCTGTTAAGGTAAATTGATAGTCATTAGTCATTAGTTATTGGTTATTGGTTATTGGTTATTGGTTATTGGTTATTGGTTATTGGTTATTGGTTATTGGTTATTGGTTATTGGCTACGAATTTCCAATTTCCAATTCTCAATTCCCAATAACAACTAACAAATAACAAATAACAACTAACAACTAACAGCTAACAGCTAACAGTCAACAGTCATTAGTCATTAGTCATTAGTCATTAGTCATCAGTCATCAGCTCGTTACCAGGCTCTGCCTGGTAATGCAGATCCGGAGGCTCTGCCTCCTTAATAATATGGGTTCGTAGTGCGGACTTCAGTCCGAAAATTAAGAGTGCACTTTAGTCCGCACTACGAACCTTACTTATTACGATATAGAGGTTATCAAAAAAGTGAGATATGCCCAATGCCCAATCCCTCCGCTTCGCTCCGCCCAATGCCCTGCGCGGGCCAATCCCTCCGCTTCGCTCCGCCCAATCCCTCCGCTTCGCTCCGCCCAATTCCCAATTCCCAATCCCTCCGCTTCGCTCCGCCCAATCCCTCCGCTTCGCTCCGCCCAATTCCCAATGCCCTATCCCAGATAGTACCTCATCTTTCTGAGACTCGGCTATATATCGACATTGCCGTGTGTGTATTCTTAATAATTTGATTGCTTGCAGATAGTTGAAACCCTTCTGAAATACTCCGGTTTACTACCAAGAAAATTGCAACTTTGCTTCAGCAATTCTGCCAACCCTTCAACCTGTCTCAGCCAGACAGTGCCGTTGCTTCCAGCTACAGCAATTTGCTTGCCGTCTCGACTCCAACCAACACTAACAACATTCTCCTCAAACTCAAATTGAGCAACCTGTCGCCCCGCTAAATTCCACAGCCGCACCGTCTTGTCAATTCCCACAGTAGCCAGCCTTTCTCCGTCTGGACTAAAACTGATTGATTTAGCATCAAAATGCAAGGTTTGAAATTCATTCATTAATTCTTTTTCTGACAAATTCCACAGCCCGACTTTGCCGTTAAATGTTACTGTAGCAAAGCGATACTGCTGTTTAGCTGGACTGAAGCTGATACCAATTGCCTGCACCGGCAGTATTTTTTCTAGTTGTCCTGACAAATTCCAAATTCGCACTGTAGATTTACCGTCTAAAGTCGTAACAAAATCTCCTTTAGGGCTAAAATTTACGCTTCTGACTAAGCCGTTATGACCGGGAAGTTTGACAATAGATGATATTACTTTAGGCTGTTTTGATAAGGGCAAAATTGCCGCATTGCTGTCGATTCCTGCCGCAGCTAAAAATTTATCATCTGGACTAAAACTGATGCTGGTAACTGAGCCTTTAATTGCTTGAAAACTCGAAATATTTTTACCTGACAAGTTCCAAAATTTAACTGTGCCGTCCTTTCCTGCCGTTGCTAAAAACTTGCCATCCGGGCTAAAGCTTACCATATTAACTGACTGCTGCAAAGCTTTCCATTCAGCAATTTTAGACCCGGAAAAGTTCCAAATCCGAACTTGATCGTCTATACCTGCGGTTGCTAAAATTTGTCTGTCAGGGCTAAAACTGACGCTGGTAACTGCACCTGCATGAGCTTGCCACTTCACCAAGTGCGGAAGTGATGATGCTTTTATCTGCTGTTTTTTGCTAATTTTATCGAGAATTATTTGTAATGCTAGCAGCGGCCTTGTGGCTGGATATTGTTCTAAATTTGGTTTATTATTAACCAGGGTTTTTAATTTTTCTCCAGAGGCGATCGCCCTGAGTAACGCTTCTGATAAAGCTTGGCTGTTATCTGTCTTTTGAGATACCGCTAATAGCAAAGCATCGCTGCCATTTTGTTCGATTTCAATACTTGCTTGTGCGAGTTTAAAACGCTGGTAAGCGAGAGTTGAAAAGCCGATCGCCCCAATTAACGAGGCTGCGAGTACCGCTGAACCGATGCCGATCCACTGTTGTGCTTTGTGCTTGGCTGCATCAGCTTCTATCAAAGCTGTTTCGGCATCGCGCGCAGCTTTTTTGGTTTCGAGTGTAGCTGCTTGCAGCAGTTGATTTTGGTCGCTGAAAATCATTCTTTGGCTGGCTGTCAAAAACTGAAAATCTTCGTTTCTCAAGCTTTTGTCGGAGGCCCAAACTAATGCTGAATGCAAATTATCACCGCGCAACAGTTGGGAATTATCCTCGCAGTTTGAATTCAGCCAGACTTTGATAGCTTCGGAGTAAGGTGAGAGTTTTTCTAATTTTTGGGCGATTAAGTTTTTGTTAAATACAGCTTGATAAATAGGATTAGAAATTGTTAATTTTTCCCGGCGCTTGACGATTAATCCGGTTAAGCGCAATTCCATTTGTTCGGCACTGCGATCGGGAACAATTTCAACTTTCTGTAAAATTTGCTGGTACAAGCCGAGTCTTCTGACAATGCGTTGGTTTTCTTTGAAAAGCCGATCGCGAATTGTGGACAAATGTTCGGGTACATCCTGAGATTCCCAATTATCCACGATTTTCAAGCGCACCACTTCTTCAACCCAAGCTTGAGGATTTTGAATGCGATCTTGCTCTCCCCCTTGACAAGCGGGAGGTGCATTTTCAAACAGAAGTTTGCACAGCTTTTGAGTCAGGAAAGGTTGCCCGCCAGTCCAATACAAAACTTCTTTCAAAACTTCCCCAGATTGGTCTGTAAGCTCGGCTAACCCCGCTGCTAGCGGTTGCGCTTCTGTTTCGTCAAAACCCGTTAGTTCGATCGCCCTACCGATATTAAAAGGGGTGCTGCTGCTGAGATTTTTGTCGCGGCACAAATCCGCTGGCGATGCTACGCCCAACAGTGCCCACGTCAGGCGATCGAATTCTGGATTGTTGGCGCGCTTGTTGTAGCACGATCGAATTAACGCCAAAAAATCATCGGCGGGAAAATCCAAGGCGAGAATGCTGTCGATTTCGTCAATAAAAATGACAATATTGCTGGAAATGTTGGCTAAAAGTACAGTTTCGATGAATTCGCTCAATCTTTGAACCGGACTTAAAAAATTGCGATCGCGCCACCAAGTCCGCACGTTGACAACATCCGACAGATTAAAGTTATTTTCCAGAATGCGGAGCAACCCAGCATACCACTGTTCGGGGGTCACGCTGCGGTTGCCAATTTCCGAAATATCGATCGCAGCACAAGCAATTCCTTCATCTCTCAGCCGCTGAATTGTCCGCACCTGCAAGCTAGATTTTCCCATTTGTCGCGAATTCAAAACATAGCAAAATTCCCCCGCTTTCAATCCGTTGTAGAAGTCGTCATCTGCTTGGCGCTTGACGTAATTGGGAGCATTAGTGCCGAGACTGCCGCCGACTTGATAGTAACTGGGCTTTGTGGTAAAATCCATAAAATAACAAAATTACGGCTTCGATTATTCGGCGGTTGAAACCGCTCCTATTCAAACGAAGTCCGCCTGCGCGGACTGAAGAAATGAGGCGGTATTAAAGTTTAATTTTGTATAATATATTGTACCACAATACAGCATGAAAACTGATTGGATTGGATATCACCAAGACAAAGACAAGTTAAGAACAGAAATTTGGTCTTTGCTGAAGCATCAAGCTGCATCTATTGGCGATTCCTTTGGTCATATTCCCAACTTTGTTGGTGCCGACATGGCGGCAGAAAAATTGGCAGCTTTACCAATTTGGCAACAAGCAAAAACGATTAAGTGCAATCCAGATGCGGCACAAATTCCGGTGCGAATGCGCGCTTTGCAAGATGGAAAACGCCTCTATATGGCAGTACCGCGATTGACAGACGATCGCTGTTTTGTTGAGTTGACTGCTGGGGATTTACAGAGACAAAATGTATCTATTGCCGAAAGTGCGTTAGCGAAGCCCTCGAAGAGGATCGCCCACAAAGCACTTGCTTGCGGCAAATTGGTAAGTTTTGCAGAAATGGAACCAATTGATTTAGTAATAGTCGGCTGTGTAGCGGCGGGGCGCAGCGGTGGAAGAACCGGAAAAGGTGCAGGATTTGCCGATTTAGAATTGGCGATGTTGACAGAATTCGGATTAGTACAAATCGATACGCCAATTGTAACAACAGTGCATCCTTTGCAAGTAGTCGCAGATTCGCGTTTACCAATGCAGCCTCACGATTGGCCGCTGAATTGGATTGTGACTGCTGGTGAGGTAATTGAAACTAATACAAGTTATCCGCGTCCGACAGGGTTAAACTGGGATAGTTTGCGATCGGAACAGTTGGCACAAATTCCGATTTTGCGAAAAAAGTTAAAAGACGCATGAATATCCTCTCCGATGTTGCTTCATTTTGCCCATAAAAAAATTGTTATTGTTGCTACTTGAGAGAGGATAAAAGCCAAGGGAAATATCCAGCGCAACTTTTTCACAATCCCAGCATTTGATTCTGGCTTTTCGTACTTGTAGAGCAAGAAGTGCAAGCTGACATTAGCCATAATTGCTGAGAAGAAAAAGATGTAACAGATAAATATGTAGGCATCCAGTAAAGTCATGTAAGGCAATCTCGGCAAAGAATTAGTAAGAGTGAAGTTAAAAGTTATTGCCGTGAGGGTACTGGTAATACCTAAACTCATCTGAGTGGCAAAAGCCTTGTTTGCATCGATCCAAAAAGTTGCCCAAGAAATCAGCGTAATTAGTGTCAGAGGAATAAAAGCCTTAAATATGTAAAATTGGTAATTGCGCTTGAGTTTTATTTCAAAATTATATCGAGCATAGGTTTTCTTTTCATTAGCAAAAGTATTGGTAGTAATGGGGGTGTCAGTTCCGATAATTTTCCATTCTGATAAAGAAACAAAAGAATCTTCGCTGAGTCCGGTTAGTGTTTTGTTTTCTTTAAAAACTACAACTCGGTCATCAAAAGATAAGGATTCCCAAACAATCTTTACGGTTTGCGAATCAAAAGGAAACTTTTTTAAATCTAAGTCCGATGATACTGTGGCGTTAAGCAGTTCTACATAACTTACAGTACCGTCGGGTTGGACGGTTAATTCCAGTCCCACTCTTTTCGCTGTTGAAGAAGCATTCACAATTGTTAAATTTGGTTCCCATATTTTGTCGAGATTGTAACGCATTACTGTATCGCCGACTGCTTTTGGGTCAAATGCTAGGCGCGGATCTTTCCATGTTGCGGACAAGTAGCCACCGATATCGAGAGTCTCATCTGATTGATTTATGCGGCCGATGTTGATCAGGTAGAAACCGAGAGAAACTTCTGTTGGTTTGTCAGTATTTGGAGGACTTTTGAGGGAAGATTTGGGAATTTCTGGGGATGTTGATACCGGATTTTTTGCTGCGGTTGTTTCTGTTGGTGAGGGTGGGACGGAATTGCCGCGAGGATTTTGAGCGGTGACTGGGGAATAGATAGAAAATACTACTGTTACAGTTAAGGCTAAAGTTACTATGGCTGCGATTGCTTTAGCTGTTAGTTGATTTTTATTGTTCATCGAGATGATACTGTTTCGACTGCAATAATATTTTACTCGCGATCGAGCTCTGCCGCACTAAGGAAAAAAAAATGTTTGCATCAATTACCCCTATTCCTACCCAGGGCAAACGCATTTTATTTTGAGAATGCTTGCTGGAGCAAGGTTTCAGCAATTGTTAAATTTTGTAGCTAAAATTAAAAACTTTCCTGGGCAATGTTTACAGAATTTATATCCGTTTGCCCTGCATTTCTACTCTGTCGAACGTCACCGGTACGGCAGACGATATCCCGTAATTTAACCTTCGATCGTTATCTGGTTGTGCAGTATTTCCTGAAGGTCGATCGTACATCTCAACCAGTCCTTCAACAAGATTCACAATCCAATAAATCCCAGTGTCGGCGCGGGCATAAATCCGTTTGTTGAAAAAAGAAGGTAATTTTATAATAAATACATCTACTTTGTGGTGATTACGCGCCATGCAATGAAAGCTGTAAAAGCTAGATAACCAAACACGGTTATCCAATCCAGCCAATTATCGGAAGTTATCAAAAAAATATCGTTCATGGGTATCATTCACCTGATTATTAATTACATAAATTATACCAAATCCAGGTTACTTATCCCCATCTCTCTCTTCTGGAGACTCTGCGTACTCTGCGTCCTCTGCGGTTAAATCATTCCGATGGAACGGCTATTGAGATGACGGGCTTTTTGGGGAAATTATATTAAGTTTTTTTCAGACTTGCCGTATGCTTCCTCAAGAAATATAACAGTGCTTCCGCCTGTGGGGATGGCTGTAAACTGGCGTAAGAATAGCGATACAAACCTCTGCAAATCAGAGATAAGCGCGTTGGGAAATCAAGGACTGAGGGGATATCGACGATCGCATCATCAACTGGTGGAATATCCCCTCGCTGACAATATACTGCATAGCTAATTCGAGGCGATTTAGCCCGACTGCTGCTGCGGCTTCCCCAGTGAAAAACGTATTGATTCCAGCACGATAGAGTACCAGCTTGTGTCGGTAAAGCCCGGATATCTTCCAAGGCAAATTTAGTAGCTTTTGTCTTGAGATTTTTGATGGCTTCAGCATACTCTGGATCGCGGTTTGCCGGAATCATGTACATACATGAATTGAGGGGATTGGCCTCAGTAATTGTCACCCAGAGAGTAAGCACTGTCGGCATACCGTTGGAGTCTATAGTATTTTCGTACTCGGCGTCGCGGTGAGGCTCAAATCCTTTGCCACTGTCAGAAGTTTCTATGTAATAAACCCAAAAATTGGGAACTAGCTTGTAGCCGTTTCCCAAAATTCCTGTCAATGTTGAGTTAAAGTAACCAAATGCTTGATAGAAGACATCGTAGACGAGGGCAAACATTGTCGGAAACCCTGCTTTTCGGACATTTTCTATACAGTCGCGCATCTCCTGAATAGTAGCAGCAGGTATGACGCTAGGTGTTTGGAAATAGCCTTCTTCTCGCAGTTGCAGCCTGTACTCGTCAATTTCTGCTTTTTGGATTCCCGACACTTCTGAAAAGCCTTCAAATGGTCGAGCGGAAATAGTTGAAATGGGGTTGAGTTCGCGCCAGTAGTTAATATTTTCTGCTTGCGGTAGAAGTGGAATTAATTTATCTAAGTCAAGAGACTTTCTCAGAGTGACGTTTTCTTCAATCATCGATCCTATTTTACGTTGATACTGCACAAGGGAAAGCCGGAGCGATCTTTTGCGATATTTGTGCTTATCTTTCCCCCTACTGCTGATTCTACGTCATTAACGAGCTAAAATCTACAATTAATTAACTCCCCAATTAGTTTTAAAATATTGTCGGTACAGTTCGCACCTCGGCACGCACTCGTTACCATGCAATTTCACCAACCCCAAACTGTCTAATTTAAACGCCTGCATCGCCTTTAATTGCACCGGAGAATCAGCCGCCACAATCTCTCTCATGCCCTGGGCCAACTCTGGATATTCTTCTAAATTCCACAGTTGGCGGCGCAAATGGTCGCTGTAAATTCCCGCATCTGCGATCGCAGTTTCTTTTAATTCATCGAGTGTCAAATCCGATCGCGAAATGTGATATAATGCAACTCGTACTAAATAGGGATGACCGCCGACGATTGACATCAGTTGCTCAACTTCGGCATCTGACCAATGCAACTTGTGACGCGCTGCTAAATCTTCGATTTGCAGGTGGTTAAATTCCGGTAAATCTACGGGCAGTCCCACGTTGAAAGGCGATTGATTGATGTTCATCGGGATGTAAACTTCGGTGGAGTGAACTACAATTAATCGCAGTTTTTTCCAGATGTCGCGCCGTTTTGATTCTTCGTGCCACGCCCGCAACAGTCCTAAAAAGTCTTCGGCAATATCTGGATATTGGAAAACGCGATCTATCTCGTCTAATCCTAAAATTAAAGGACTGTCGATTTGCGGCAAAATATATTTTTCAAAGTAATCTTTGCAGTTGACTTTGCTGCCAAAAATCTCGTCCCAATAATCGTCTAATTGATTTGCTAAGTGCAACTCGCGCCCGACGTAGGCGCAAAACCATTTTAAGAATTGATCTAAATCGGCGAATACGGCTTTATCTACTAACTGAAAAGTTAGCGGGACAGTGCAATAACCTTGAAGGCTTCCGTGATGCAAAATTTTTGCCATCAAGGAAGTTTTTCCCATTTGTCTGGGTGCTTTAATTCTAATTAACGCGCTGGGCTGTACTATAGTTTGATAGCAGCGTTCTTCGATGGGCTGGCGTTCTACATAAAATTGAGAGGCGACATCTACTTGTCCTCCCGGTAATTCCGGTTCGGCGACTGGTTGGGGTATTTCGTCGCTGCTAATTTCTAATACTTGGTTTTGCGTTAAATCTTCCGCTTCTTCTGGGACTGGTGCGGGAGTTTCTGCTAGCAAATTTAGCACTTCTTCGATAATAATTGGTGTGTCAGCGGTGGTTTTCCATTCCCTTTGTTTGATGCGGTACAGATAGCCCCGCAAGTCGTGGTTTAAAGGCGCGTTTAGCGGGAAACCGACGCGGATGGGGAGAATTATCGGTTTTTTGTCAGGGCGGGCATCTTGCAGTTCTTTTGCTTGCTGCACTTGATATGTTAGTATTTCGCTTTGGCTGACTGTTGGTGGCAGTAGCAACACCAAATAATCGCATTCTTTGAGGAAGAAGTTAATGCGATCGAACCAATTATCTCCCAATCTAATGTTATTTTCGGCTGTGAAGACTGTATGACCGATCGCACTTAAGGCCGTTTCCAACTGTTTTCCCAACTCGCGATCGGGTTCTGCGCTGCGATAGCTGATAAATACTTTAACACTTCTGGCGGTTTCCCCCGCCGCAGCTAAATTGTCCGACTCGCCGACACCTTCGGCACCGTCTAGTTTAGCCGATCGGTGGTCGTCATTCGTCAGAGTCAGATCGAAAGCCGCGAACAACTGACGAATTTTACTTAAATCCGCACCTTCTCTACCCTGCTTAATTTTGCTGACTGTATCGATACCGACGCCAGATTCAGCCTCGATTTCTGTCAGAGTACCTCTAATGTTATATCGGTCAGACCATTCTTGGAGCGTCTCGTTAAGCTTTTTTAAGCCCGACGCTGTGAGAATGCGGCCGCGAGATCGTTTTGACTTGAGCACTTCGCTTGCACTGAAAAGGGAACAAATTTAAAAAGTTTAACGTCTTAAGTTCCTATTTTAGCCGATTTTGAGCCAGATAGTCAGCTAGCCGGAATTTAAGGAATTTTAGTGCGGGAGGTTTTTTGGGTGATCGATTCTTCAAACTCCATCCTGATAACGGCTTCAACCTTTGAATGTATTTGAAAACCAGAAACTTTTCTTAACTCCCCAATCTCCCCCGCCCGGAATCACTGCATTTTTTAGAGTAGATACATCAAAACCCAAGGGTGCCGCAGAAACAAACTGTCTGATTCGCGTCAAATATCTTCGGTGACACACCCTACACTGGCAAAATCGATACCAGCTAAAAAGGAGCATCAAAATGACTAAAATCTTACACAGACTGGCAATGGCAGCTTTAGGAACCGCTGCAATTTTCACAATTAATACACTTAATAATTTAACAGAAGTATCCGCCGCTGGTAAATTCGACCAACCAGAAGTTCATCAAAACAACGTTTTTCCACTTGCTGTCCCCCCTCTGTTCCACAAATAAAAACATTCATTAATTTGATTAAGGAGAAATTATGAAGTCTACACTTTGTTCGCCAAAACCTACCGCTACACCATCTAACTTGGTTGATGCTGAGGCGATCGATGCCTGCACTGCCTTAGCGTGGATTGAATTGATAGCGTTAGATGACAGCACTCTCACCGGGGATGATTGGCTGGTTCTGTGCGATGATATAGATACCGGGGAAATCTATCGCGGCTGGTTTCTGTGGCACGATCGCGAAGTTAGCGGTAATTGGGAAGCTTACGATCATTTGAGCGATCGCCGCAAGGTTGCTAAAGGCAAAGTTTTTCTCAAAGCTGCGATCGACTCGATCGAAGATGCTAGAAACCAATCGATTTTAAATTTGGTAATTGCCGAAACCGCAGATCAACGCAGATCGACGCTTTCTTAACGCAGATAATTTCTCGATTGTTTTCGATTTGTGTCAAAATGTCTGGTCAGTTCGGGCAAGGGAATATTCTAAAACAAAATAATAAACTTTACGGTTGCGGGCAAGAGTTGACTGTATGATGCTAGGTGGTTTGCATCGAAAGCGGTTGAGAACGCCGTTCTGGCCGTTGTTTCGTTGCAGCCGTTCAACTCTTTCTCTTTAAACATGACTCCAAAACTGCGATGGCTGTTGCCTTCTTTAATTAGTGTTTTGTCGATCGCCCTGCCTGTCAAAGCTGATACACTAACATCATGGCACTTCGATCCCAGCCAAAATCAACTAAACTTAACCACGGATTCAGGCGTTCAACCCCAAGTTCAACTTATTGCCAATCCCACCCGTTTAGTAATTGATTTACCGGGAATTGTCTTGGAATATCCCGAAAGTCCTCAAAGCTACAACTCAGCTATTCAACAAATTAGAATCGGGCAATTTGATCGCGAAACTACCAGATTAGTGATACAATTAACTCCCGGTTATCAGTTAGATCCGCAAAAAGTCCGAGTTATTAGAGAATCTGCAACCCGCTGGTCGTTTCAGTTGCCGAATCCAGAGCAAATCTCCGGCAACGAGTCTTTTCCACCAACAGCCATTACCCAGGTAGAACAAAAACCACGTCAAGTTTCGCCTACTGTTGCTTCAGGAATTGAGAGAAACTATGCCGCTGATTTGGAGATGCGAACGGGTTTGGAAATGAGCGCAATTAAGCCTCAGATTGAAAGTGCGATCGCCCAATACAGATCCCTGAGTGCCGGAATGTTTTTTCTGGATTTAGATACAGGAGAATATTTGGATATCAAAGGCGATCGAGTATTTCCGGCGGCGAGTACAATTAAATTGCCAATTCTAATTGCATTTTATCAAGATGTAGACGCGGGAAAAGTTAGCCTGGACGAAACATTAATTATGAAGTCGGACTTAGTGGCCAGCGGTTCTGGAACCATGCAGGACGAACCAAATAACACTCGGTTTAGCATCAGAGAAACCGTAGATAAAATGATTACGATCAGCGATAATACAGCCACCAACATGATTATCGAACGTTTGGGAGGAATCGCTAAACTCAACGAACGTTTTCGCAGTTGGGGATTAACTGATACGAGAATTCGCAACTGGTTAGGCGATTTTCAAGGAACAAATACCACAAGTTCTGTGGATATGGTAAAGTTGCTAGCAATGCTGTCTCGCGAGAAATTAGTTTCGGAATCGAGTAGAGAACAGGCTTTAGAATTATTGCGGCGCACCACAACTAGAACGTTGTTGCCTTCTGGTTTGGGGGCGGGAGCAGTAATTGCTGACAAAACTGGAGATATCGGTTTTGTGGTGGGCGATGCGGGGATTATTGATATGCCGAATGGCAAGCGTTATTTAGCAGCAATTTTTGTGAAACGTCCTTACAATGACCCAATTGTCAGAGATTTTGTGCGTCGAATTTCGCGGATTGTCTACAATTATTTAGATCAGCCTGCGGCGAAAGCATCTAATTAAATCATTTCCTCTTCCTCTCATTCCCAGGCTAGGCCTGGGAATGAATACCAAGAGGATCTGGCTCCGGTAAGGTGAGATTCTGTTGTATGTGAAGTCATTACTTGCTAGCAACAGGCATCAAATACTTCGCATGAATTTCGACCTCTGTCACCAAAAAATCACTAAAACTTTGATGGCTTTTAATGAAATCAATTTGGTTAGTCCCTTCGCAATAAGAGTAAATCGGGGGATCTGCGCCTTCTGATAATCTAAAAAAGCTGAATTGATAGCCCTGGTGCATCAAGAAAATAAAGGCATCATCTGCTAAGGATTCAGGAAAGTTATTTTCATTTAATAACTCAACAGCCCACTCCTGAAGTTGAGGTAAATGATTCAAGAAACAGTCCGAACCCCGCAAGAATTTACCAGCACTACGCCCCATAGATAACAGAAATTCTTGATAGGCGAGGGGCAGAGAAATCCCCAACTGTTGCTGGATAGCCATTACCTCATCGG
Source organism: Microcoleus sp. B4-D4 (assembly GCF_036705185.1). Taxonomy (NCBI): domain Bacteria; kingdom Bacillati; phylum Cyanobacteriota; class Cyanophyceae; order Oscillatoriales; family Microcoleaceae; genus Microcoleus; species Microcoleus sp. B4-D4. Next base: position 52,691 of record NZ_JAUBTX010000020.1, read on the forward strand.
GGGTACAGCCTACAAGTTCATCTTGCCTTATGAGTTTTAGTTCTATCAGTTGTTTTTTAACTCGATCTAAGTACATAGCTACTACATCCTTTAAGTAATACCTCCGGGGCGCCCCGGAGTGTGTTGGCGATGGGAGCAATTCTTGGGAGGATTGCTCTTACAGATTTCCGAACCCTATTCAGCAACGCCAACCTTGAGATATTCCCACTTTAAAAATCTGGCTGTGCGTAGATTTTGCTGAGTTTACATTGTATGGTTTACCGTCAGTCTGATATTGGGAAACAGCCTACGAAATTGCTCGATTGCGTAACAACAGGAATCGCAGGGTTCTCTTTCCGTCCATAGATTTACGTTACCTTGAACCTCTGGTGTTTGAAAATATCTCAATGCCACTTCCTCAAGAATTTTGTATTCACTGTCATAGGCCCGTGAATGTCCGGGTGGGACTTCAAAAGTCTTAAATAATGGCTCGTCTGGTAAACCAACTGTGCCGGGACGAGTCGATTTACCGCTGACGGCTATCAATTCGTCACTATCATTCCCAATCTGAAAGTCTGCAACAGCAATGTTTTTGTAGGCTGACACTCCTAGCTCTTCCCGTATTATATCTATACGAGTTATCCGTTCTTGCATTAGTTTTTTTTTAAATAAAGACAACTATATGGGGTAAAACTTTTCAGTAGCCCCATTTTATTTTAGCAAAGTGATATGGGAAAAAAACTGAAACTAGCAGAATACTTCACCCTAAAAATTAGGGTATCTTCTGCTTCCTAGCCTCTGCCTCCGGTAAAATGAGACTCGAAACAGCGAAGCAGAGCCTCAAGATATGCGTTACTTTCGCAGATCGTAGTAACGAGAGTAATGCCATTACGCGACGAAAGAGCAATCCCCAACTCTGGGATTGCTCTCTCGTCGCGCAATTACAAATTAGATGATTTAAGGACTAATGACTGCGGACAAATGACTACTCTTTCCGCTCGACAGTTACAGTCAAATGAGCCACAACCGCCCCAACTGCGCCTAGTGCAGCAGCAATTGGAAAGACTACACTTCCTGCAACGCCACCTACCAATCCCGCCATCAGCGGAATGTCTGCCAAAGTCCGTCCTTGCGAGTTTTTGATGACGAGGCGGCGCAGTTTTCCTTGCTGAATTAGTTCTTTGACTTTACCCATTAAACTGTCGGCGCTAATCTTAAACTCTTCTACTCTGACTTTTTCTTCGGTTGCAAATTCTGAGGCGAATAAAGGTGTTTCAACCGTTGGGTTTGCTACATTGCCTGCCGCTACTGTTTCGTCTTGCAGAATAGTTACTTGTTGTTCTAGTTGTGAATTCATTTTTTGTAGGGCGGGCGAACACCAGCCGTTTAATTTCTATACTTCTATCTTGTACGATCGCACTTGAGTGCGACAGGCAAGAAAACCCTACAATCAACATTCGTACTTTCCACCCCCGCATTTTTACTCAAAACGTTATCTCTGTCTGGATAGATTGGGGCGGGTTGCTCTATTCCTAAAGGTACAGAAACTATCTCAGGCAAAACCCGCACACGCCGATTATTTGTGTCGAATTAGTTCGTAAATTTCCACATAGTCTTTAGCTGGATATTTCCACGAATTATCGCAATTCATACCTTGAATTACGAGTTTTTCAAATTCATCACGGTAGTCATACCACAATCCGATCGCCCGATCGAGCACCGACTCTAAAGCGTAGTAGTCGCTTTGGTAAAACACGTAACCGTTGCGCTCTTCGGGGGTGTGGCTGGTGCCGTAATCGCGATCGAACACCGTATTCACCAAACCGCCCACACCCCGCACCACAGGAACAGTACCGTACCTCAACCCGATCATCTGAGTCAGCCCGCAGGGTTCGTAATTGCTCGGCACCACGATCATATCCGCACCCGCGTAAATTAAGTGCGACAGTTCCTCATTAAAACCAAGTTCTAAATGGCAGTCTGGATTGTCATTTAAAAACCATTTCTCGTGCTGAAAATGTGTGTTAATTCCTGCTTCCGTCGCCGAACCCAAAAGCACGAATTGCGCGCCTTTACTCAGAGAATAATAAATTGCGTGGTGGACGAGGTGAACGCCTTTTTGATCGTCCAAACGACCGATAAAGGTAATCATAGGTTTGTCAGCATCGCGCAATAAAAGCCGATCGCGCAAAGCCTTTTTAGTTTTGGCTTTTCCTGCCAGATCCTTGTCAGTGTAGTGCTGCGGAATATAGCGATCGCTCTCAGGATTCCATACATCATAATCGATGCCGTTGAGCACCCCGCGAAACTTATCTTGATATGTATGCAAAGTGTGGCCCAAACCGTAGCCGAACTCGCCGAGGTGAGCTTCCCAAGCGTGGTGCGGCGACACCGTGGTGACAAAGTTTGAGTAGACAATGCCCCCTTTCATAAAGTTAATGGCAAAGGGGTTAAAATTATCTCTGAGGCGATCGTACTGAAAATAATAATCATCTCGATTCAAACCCGTTGCTTGCAAAACGTCGCTACCGCCCATACCTTGATGTTTGAAATTGTGAATGGTATAACAGACTCGCTGATTTTCCATCCAATTGTATTTGTAAACTTCAAACAGCATGACTGGAACCAAACCAGTTTGCCAATCGTGACAGTGAATCACATCCGGGCGCTTGTTGCTTCTCAGCAAAAATTCCAAAGCAGCTTTGCTGAAAAATGCAAACCGCATATTGTCATCATTGCAACCGTAATAACAGCCGCGGTTAAAAAAGTTATCTTGCGATCGAGGTTCAATGAAAAAACACAACACCCCGTGCACCCAGCCGCAGTAGACATCGCAAAGGATTTCGCCGTCGTACCAGGGTACGGCCAAATCCCGATAGGCCTCGTGCAGCCCCCAAATATGGTCGTACCTCATGCAGTCGTACTTGGGCAGAATAATCTCGACGCAGTGGCCGGAATTCTGCAATTCTCGACTCAAACCGTAAACTACGTCGCCCAAACCCCCAGCTTTGATAACGGGGGCGCACTCTGAGGCAATTTGTACGATGTACATTTTTTTTCTGACTCCTAGAAATCCAAAAATATTTTCTTAACTTGACAAAGTATATGATTTCTCGGCAAATAAGCAAGTCGGCCATTGGGAATACAATTAAAATACTTAGAATACAGGTAGGGACACGGCGCAGTACCGTCTCCGGCTGCTGTTGAGCCAACTCGCCCTTTGTATCCTGTTGTTCCGAAGATCGATCGCACAACTTTCTCAAACCTTCTTGAACTAATCTCTTTCTCTGTCTTAACTTCCTTTGCTATTAGTCCTGCACGCACTCTTTGGTCATAAACCGGATTTGATGGACGAAAATTCTTCTGTTTAACCCGCAGTAATGATAAAAAAACACTTTTTTTGGTATTGGTGCGTCCCGGATTTGCCGTGCAAGCAGTTAGTTAAAAAATAAATCTAATTCACAAAAGAAAGAGAATTGCTATATATTTGATTTTTGGCAGACATCCTCTGCTACTATTAAATTATCTAGCTATTTTAGCAATAGCAGACAATGCCGCTCCACAATTCTTGAGAAAAATTTATGTCTGCGATCGCCCAATCTCCAAACCTACCAATTTTAAACGAAATTAACTCAGGCTTACCCAATATCTGCGGTTTTGAAGCAGAAATCAGTGCCGCAGTCAACAGCAACGAACCAGTCTTTTTACCTAGGACAAATCTCCGCCTCGAAAACATTCAAGCCGGATTCGCCTGCGCCCTGCATATGCACCAACCCACAATTCCAGCCGGTGCAAACGGCGAACTAATCTGCAATTTGCAGAATATGTTTGAAAATCCTAACCAAGGAGACAACCACAACGCCGGAGTCTTTGCTTGGTGCTATTCCCGCATGGGCGAATTCATTCCCCAACTAATTGCCGAAGGCTGCAACCCGCGAATTATGCTCGACTATTCGGGCAATTTATTGTGGGGATTGCGCCAAATGGGACGCGATGATGTCCTCAACAATCTCAAGCGGATTACCTGCGAAGCTCAATACCAACCTTACGTAGAATGGCTGGGGACAATGTGGAGTCACGCCGTCATTCCCTCAACTCCCATTCCCGACATTAAACTCCAAATTCAAGCATGGCAACATCATTTTGCATCCATTTTTGGCATTGATGCCCTGAAGCGCGTTAAAGGTTTTTCACCCCCAGAAATGCACTTTCCCAATCACCCAGATACGCTTTACGAATACATCAAAGCTTTGAAAGAATGCGGCTACCGCTGGCTGATGGTGCAGGAACATTCTGTAGAAAATATCGACGGTTCGGGATTGTCTCAAGACCAAAAATACATTCCAAACCGTTTGATGGCGCGCAATTCTCGCGGCGAAACAATCAGTATTACTGCTTTGATTAAAACCCAAGGTTCTGATACGAAATTGGTCGGTCAAATGCAGCCTTATTACGAAGCCAAAGGACGCAATAAACAGCAAATTGGCAATGTCACAATTCCTTCTTTGGTGACTCAAATTGCCGATGGTGAAAATGGCGGCGTGATGATGAATGAATTTCCCAGCGCTTTTGTTAAAGCTTGGCACGAAAACCGGGAAAATGGCGGCGGAAAATCGGGTGTTGTCGGTTTAAATGGGACTGAATATTTGGAGATAATTGAAGCGGCTGGTGTTAATCCTGATGATTATCCTGTTTGTCAGGGAGTCAACCAGCACAAAATTTGGCAGCTAGTCGATCCGAATAGTGCTACGCCGGAAAAGGTGGAAAGTGCGATCGCCCAAATCAAGCAAACTGACCACAATTTTCACATGGATGGTGCCTCTTGGACTAACGATTTGAGTTGGGTGAAAGGCTACGAAAATGTCTTGGAACCGATGAATCAACTCAGCGCAGCATTTCACAAAAAGTACGATCGGCTGTTGCAGGAAGATGCCGCCGTTACCAAGCAGTTTGAATACCAACAAGCTTTGCTTTACAATTTGTTGGTGCAAACAAGCTGTTTCCGCTATTGGGGACAGGGAACTTGGACTGATTACGCGCGGGAACTTTACAACCGTGGCGCTGCTTTAATGAAATAGGAAAAGTTCGCAGTTGCGGTGTGGCGAAAAAACCGCAACTGCGAACTTTACCAAATTTTACAAACAAATAATTCCAGTGCACCCGGATTTCATCTCAACCCTACACTCGCTGATTGCCTCGCTTTTTAGAGGAAACTCGATAAAAAACTGTATCCATTCAAACTTTTTAGCTACAGAAGTCAAGATTTTATCTTAAATCTTCGTTTAGGCATAAGTAATATTAGTAGGAAAAATTTATTTTGTTCTCTGGGTATCACTCAATTCAGTAATTTTTCGGATGGTGGTGAGGTTGGATACTGTGATAATCTTGGGAAATAATCTCAACCAACTTCTTTTAAATTAGCGTGCTGCTTCCACAATTTTTATTGTTTTAAATGTGACCATCTAGAACATCATGATAAAAGCAAGAGGTTGGCGCTGCTTTTAGTAGCTTGCTTCGTATTGTGTGGGCATTATTTCACTAATTGTCCGGCTAATAAATAGCAAAAATTATGAAATATCTTTCCCTCTTTATATTGGTTTTAATTCTTTGTGCAGTAATGGCACTAGGCTCTGTTTTACCTGGAGTTACTGCCTATAAGGAGGGGGCAATAGATAGGGTAGCTGACTTGAATCGAGGCAACACGGTGTCAGCAAGTCGCTACTCTGTCAACGGCGATCGCAATGGCATTGTTACCGTCAAGGAGGCTACAACTGGAAAAATTATCAGAACTTTTCAGATGGATTCTGGGGTGGTTGTCAGGGAGACTTTTCTCTTGGATGGTGGCAAAATTGTTGCTGCTTCGCAGAAAGACCATACTATTTTCTGGGATTTGACAACAGGCAAAAAAATTCGCCGTTTTCCACAGAGAATTTATGGATTTTCTCCCGATGAAAAAATATTTTTTACTTATGAAAATAAAAAATTAGGAACTCCAGGTAAAGTGATATTGTATGCTTACCCAAGCATACAATATATCTGCCTATTAATCGAAACACTTGATGGACCCGCAGAGTTTCAATTTTCCCCGAATAGTCGTTTTATAGTGATTGCTTTTGTAACTGGATGGCCAACGGGTGATAAATACTATCCTTACCCCGAACCTGATTACTGGAGAATATCTACAAATATCAAGCTTTTCAATCTTGCCAATTATCAAGAGATTCGGGAATTTTCTGAACTAAGACTTTTATCATTAGGGGAGTTTTCCTTAGACTCAAAATTTTACTACATGAAAGACCTGCTTGTCCATATTAACTCAGGTAGGGGAGGTAGGGAAAAAGGCTCTTGGCAATTCGACCTCGATACCTACCAAATCAAAAAGATTGCTAATTAGCTTTTTTATGAAGATAGTCAAAAAAGGAGAAATATATGTTCACGCATCGACTTAACATTTTTGCAAGGGCCCTAACTTTACTAGGAATGCCTGTCATATTTGACTGCTTATTGCTAAGCCAGTCTGCTGTCGGAGCGACTTTTAATTTTAACGTGAGTGTCAATGGCAAAACAATTGGTAATATTGGTCTTAATGAGGCAGCAGGGATAGGTGGCAAAGGACTGGAGGGGTCTTTTACTCCCACAGGGAGGACAATCCCTGAGTTAATGACATACCTAGCTCAGGGAGATCCTAACAACACGCCACCAAACCATCTTAACTGGTTGCAAGTTGTAACTAAGTCAATTTACCCTGCCTCAGCTTCTGGGCGTCCTCAAGCTAATTTTATAGATCCTATCAAGGGAGGTTTTAGTACCCAATTATCTGATAGTGAGCCTTGGTATTATGACGAATATGTACCGGCACCTTTACCAAATAAAGATTCTTATGATACTTGGTACTTACGAACCAACCAAACAACAAATTCAGCACTATCCTTCGAGGATATTGTGAGGCAGCCACCAGGTACACAGCTTACTTTTAATACATTTCTCATAGCTGACTACGGAGATAAGACTTATCGACCTCTAGGCGAGGGTTTTCAATGGTCAATAGAGTCAAAACCACATCCTTTGAATCCTCAAGCTGGAATTGTCCAGTTAACATCTCCACCTGCAAGTGTGAAATACAATCCTAGTCTGTTCGACAGTCTAGTATCAGCCTTCGGATATACCAGGCGCACAACACCCCTACTCTCTAAAACATTTTCCGGCACCCTAGCCTCCGGCTATCAAATAGACAACTACAACCTAGACAAACTCACCCCAGGCTCAAAATATACAGCCTGGACAAACAACGACCTCCCCTCAAATCGATGCAATCCCAACACATACTTAAGCACATCTAGCCCAGGTTCTGGCGGTTTCTACGATGACAATAGCAGCCCACTAGGAAATGGCTTCGCCTCCGGGTTAACTGGTACTGTAGGCAATAACGGCACCCTCAACCTAGCAGTTCAAGCAGCTAATGGAGGTGCTCGCGGAGAAGACAAAGGTAACTACGAGCTTTTTGTCAACGTTTACGAAGATGGAGAATCACCAACCTTTAGCAATGGCAACAGCGGTGGAGGCGGGTTCGGCAAAGAAATGCGAGGTTTGACTCAACAAAACCCCATACTTCCAACAAGTGTACAAAGCGGCTGGCAAACCTTCAGCAAAGTACCAGGTTGCCGATGGTATGACCCTTACACCACCTACGGCTTTGAATTCCAATCACTAGAAGACACATTATTTACAGAAATACTTGACTTCCCAGTAGGAGACGACACCGAATTTGCCGTCACAGTCGGAAACGTCTTGCTGGGAACATTTGGCCCTGGTTCTAGCGTAGACTTTGTTTCATTACTCGGTCACGGCATTTCTAACTTCAAAATTACAGGCATTAACTCATTATTTGGCTCAACAGCCGAAACAGCATTTCCCATTCAACTAGCCTTCAACGAACGGGAGGGAAGTTTCAAAATGCGTGCAATTTCCGCCGATGATGCTGAAAATGTCCCAGAACCCACAACAGTATTAGGAACATTATTAGCCGTGGGCGGATTGGGAATAATCAAAAAACTCAAAAACCGGAAAAACAAAGAGTAATGAAAACCCTCTACACCATCCTGTTTGCCCTCAGCATCATCCTCATCAACCCCTGGGGAAGCAGCCGGGGCCTCATCTGGACTTCCCCCAAAGTATTAATTATTTGGTTAATAGTAGGAGTCAATATCGCCCTCTTGTGGGAACAAAGAAAAGCCCTAACCATTCCCCGACAATGGAAAATATCGCTAATACTTTGGACAATCTTTCTCTCAATCGGAGCTATCTCAACTCTACAAAGTCCTTTCCCCTTAACCTCTTTCTTCGGTCAAGACCAAATGGGAGATGGCTGGCTCTACTGGCTGTTAATCGCCGCCTTCACCCTCAGCAACAGCTTGCTCCTAATCCTACACCCGCAACTCATAAATTCCCAATTCCAAGGACTGCTAATTGGCGGCATCATCCTTTCTCTTAGTATCTTCCCCCAAATCATCGACTGGCGGATCGACTACACCGCCACAATGGGGCAAATTATCAGAGCTGATGTTAATGCCAGCAGCATATTTCAAGGGCAACAACCAATAGGATTGTACTCCCATCGCGGCCACGCAGCCATAGTTTTAACATTAATAGCAATTACTGCTATTGTCGGTTGGTTTGGGAGATTTACCGCAACTAAATTAACTGCAATTACTTTGATTTTAACTGTTCCCGCGCTGCTGCTAACTTCTACCCGAAGTGCTATTTTAGGTTTGATGGTTGCGAGTGTCTATTTGCTCAGAGGCAAATATTACAAAATCGTTGCAGGCATTGCTCTTATGGGTGTAATCGCCATTGCCATCATGACTGTCAGCAGACCCCTAGATTGGAGCAAACCTTCGATCGCCCAAATCATGTCTAGCCGATCGCCCATGTGGACACTTTCAGCCCGTGGCATCAAAAAACGCCCGCTATTTGGATGGGGATTTGACGGTTTCGGCATTGCCTATCCCTACATCAGAAATCCTCAACTAACTCCGATTGTTGTAAATTTAGATGACTTTACTTACAACTATATTAACATAAAAAGTGAAATCAGCACTAGAGAAATCCCTACTTACAAAGCTCACAATTGGATTCTGGATACTACTTTGTCAGTTGGTATCTTAGGGCTGCTGGCTGCTATTGCACTTTGGGGATATTATGTATGTTTAGCGCTGAATTCGTCTATGCGCGGTATTGAAGCTGTTGCTATTGCTTATTTAATTTTTACTGTCACTTGGTTTGACTGCGCTCAATACGCACATATTGCCTGGTGGATTCTGAGTCTCGCCGCAGTTAAATCTGCTTCTTTTACTCGTTTTTATCGTTTCCGATCGCAGTCTGGGCAATGGGTAATTACTAATTAGCAATTACCCATTGCCCAATCTTACATTTCCTGCATCAGCCGCAAATAGTTTTGCCGCATCTGCGTCATGTTTTCCATCATTCGATTAGCCATATCTTTCTCAACATCGCTCATTTGCTGCCAAAATAAGGCCGATCGCCTCGCCATGATAGCTTCTTCCCACAAAATCTCCAAAAGTTGCGCCGCCATAGGGTTTTCAGCATCGATAATCCCGCACAATTGCTCGAAGGCTCGGTTCGCTTCGGTGTGAGTGTTGACATCCTGAACCAGGCTTAGGCATTTTTTGAGTTGTACGATCGGATTTTCAGAAGAGTAAGCCATAATTTCACTAAGATAAGCGACAAAATTTACAATGATACCTTTGACATTACTAGAGTTTTGACACAGCCGTAGAGTTCCCTACATACCATCGCCAAGGTAAATCAATTCCTTGAGAAATCCCGATCCGCGTAGTTTGCACAAAATTTATTGTACTCTCCTCCACGGCTTGCTGAAATTGCTCGCTCCGGTGTTCCAACCGCAGCGGGTGGCCTGCATCTAAGGGAGAACCGCTGAAAGTTCGATCAATCTCCAGCACCTTACACAGTTTCCCAGGCCCGGCGGCGAGGCGCGATCGCTTTTTTTCGGGAATTCCAGCGAACCCCTTGGGAAGCACATCTAGCTGCAAAGCTCGAATCAGCACACCGCTAGCAACCCCCTCTGCATCCGTCACCACGTTAAAACAGTGATACATCCCGTAGATTAAGTAAACGTAGCAGATACCCGCAGGCCCGAACATCGCCTGATTGCGAGGAGTGCGCTGGCGGTAAGCGTGACAAGCCGGATCTCCGGGGCCGTAAGCTTCGGTTTCGACAATAATTCCTCGAATTTCTTCGCCATCAGGAAACTGCCGCACCAAAGCACAGCCCAGCAAATCTGGCGCTACGCCCGTAGACGGGCGCGCCAGCCAAAAATCTTCTACAATCTGAGTATTTTCGCTCACTAAATCAGGAGACACTCAATTATGGACGTTAAGTTAGTTTTAGCAGTCTTGACAGCAGTTTTCACCGTTTGCTGTTTGTTCTTCGGTACAAAAAACGGATTCTATGATAGCGACAAGTATCACGGTAACGGTTCTGCTCACTAATTTTAGGCGATTGTTAGTTGTTTAAAAAAAAAACCGCTGTCTGTTATTGAGATGGCGGTTTTTTTTGATGAACCACAGAGGCCGCAGAGGACACAGAGATTGATGAGAAAACACAGAGCTCAAAGATTGACAAAAATTTCACAAATGATTGTGGGGCTGATGTCTGTTATTGAGATGGCGGTTTTTTTTTGATGAACCACAGAGGCCGCAGAGGACGCAGAGATTGAGAAAACACAGGGTTCAAAGATTGACAAGTATTTCACACATGATTGTGGGGCTGATTGCTATGTTTGCTTTGATTAAGGGTGAATGTTCCCATCGGGCATTTTAGTGCCCTCCAATTTAGTATTCTCAAAATCGGCGCATCCCGGCAGATTTAAACGAATTGTAGCTCCTCGGTCTGTTGATTTCATGTTCAAACCAACTGCGGCATTTTCTGGGTTATTTTTTTCGGGAACAGCACTGACCTTAAAATCCATATTTGCTGCTTGACCATTAGTATCAAGATTGAAACTTATGCCGCTACAGCCTAAATCTGCTCCGGTCAGGTTGGCTTTATTCAAGTTAGCGTTTTTGAGGTTGGCATTCGCCAATTTTGCTCCTGATAAGTTAGCACCTTCTAGGTTGGCTCCCTGCAAGTTAAATCCTTGTAAGTCCATTGCTTTCAAGTTGACATTGCTGAGATTGCATTCGGGACACTGTTTGGTTTCGAGCAATTGCTTGACTAGGTTTTGTTGCTTAAAATCAGGTATGTATTTGGTCGCAGCTAATAAAACTGCGATCGACAATCCAACGGTAACTATATTTTTGGTTTTCATAAAAACTCATAAAAGCTGCGGCGGCTTTCTATCGCGGTTAATTATTAATACAAGAGTGCGATCGACATCTCCAGAATTTCTACGAAAAAATTGCCTCGATATCAGACAAGCTCGGAGGTGCAATTAAACACTGCGGGAGTGATAAATCCCGCTTCTTTTCCTTCGCCAGTGCTGCTTTGGGTTTCCGGCTCGCCTCCGTCGGCTTCACTTGGCTCGCTTTGTAGCCGCAAACGGATTTTTTTTGAGCAGAGGGGGTGCATTTGCATATACCTGCGGACTGAAATCAAAGAAACTTTATTTATATCCCTGGAGTGAGCCGATCTTAGACAGATGTGAAGATGATTAAACACAAAGGAAATACTTTACCTGCGCTGTTGGAAGTTCTCGGCAACTAATTTTGGCAAAATTGCTGCGATCGATGAATTTACTTAAAAAACCGTTGGCAGCAGCTCAGGTATCCCAACCTAGCCAAAACACACCCTATCTGTAATCCCGACAATTCGGAGCGGCAATGAACACAATCAAACCCGAACCCAGAAGATCGCGCTTCATGGCTCTGCTGCTGACAACGCTACTGACATTTCCGCTTTTGAATGCTTGCGGTTCTGGCCAGCAAAGTTCCACCCCCCCGCCTCCTGTTGACGACACTCGTGCTGGAGGAGTGCAAACTAATCGCGCCCAGACTCCTTTGCCACAAGCGAAAAAAGGCTTGAACAATGCTCAAAAAGTAGGGATTACTTTAGTAGGAGCAGCAGCCCTTTACTACCTTTACCGCCAGCACCAAAACAAGCAAGAACAGGGGCCGCAGGGAAAGTATTACCTTTCTAAAAACGGTCGCGTTTACTACCGCGATGCCCAGAATCGCGCTCACTGGGTAACGCCCCCGCCTGAAGGAATTACAGTTCCTGAGTCCGAGGCGGCGCGTTACCGCGAATTCGAGGGGTACAACAACCAAACTACCGGCCGAGACCTCAAAAGCTTGCCGGAAGCTACAAGTCCTGTTCCAGCACAATAGCCTCATCATTTGAGATTGTCACTTCCGCGATTTTTAATTAAATCTGGTATTCCAAATCTAAAACACCAGTTTTTCAACCCATAAAACAGAGGAACTTTATCATGGTAGACGGATTTTTGCGTAAGTTAAAAGATGCGATCGTCGGGCCAGACAGCGAACAAGTCGATCCTGATGCCAATTATGACGATCGCGCGAATGCCGGACAGTTCGGCAACGTGCGTCCGGCCAGCGAAGACCCCTACGGCGACCCGGCGGACAACGTAGCGGATGCCGGAATGTTCGGCAACGTGCGTCCGGCCAGCGAAGACCCCTACGGCGACCCGGCCGATGAGGAAGTTGTTTGAGTTGAATCAGTGGGCTAGAAATTTTACCTGGTAAGCAACAGCACTCCTGCGGGGGTGTTTTTTTTGGCTGTTCTTTTGCTAGTTCTCAAAAACGGAGAGGGTGGGATTTGAACCCACGGAACCTTGCGGTTCACCTGATTTCAAGTCAGGCGCATTCGACCACTCTGCCACCTCTCCGAGCGTATAATTAACCTGAAATCCTTACTCAACACAAGACATATAAAATGAGCACGGAGGGATTTGAACCCCCGACCCTCAGGACCGGAACCTGATGCTCTATCCACTGAGCTACGTGCCCTTGACTTTTGCCATCATAACACGTCTTGCCGAAAATGGCTAGTGGATCAACCAAATTCGATCGCCAGTCTCCAAACCCCTCGCTCCCTAGGGAACTCGCCCACAGAGGGCGCATCAGCCAGTTATCGAAGCCAGAGACTGCAAATTTTGCCTAAATCGTCAATAATTACGACAATAGGTAAAATAATATACTCTCATATAGCAAAGATTAGGTTCGCATTCGATCGCCGTTAAACATCTACCACACCTAAATATAGCCCCCATGAATTCCCTCTAGCTCGTCGGGGATGGCGCTGCTGTCAAGACAAACTCTGCAAGGACGCTTCTAGGCTAAGTTCACCAAACCTCTAAATCTGATGATTTCTAAAATTTTAGACAAATTACCGCTGCGAACAGTTCTCATAGTTCCATTTGTACTGCAAATCGTCGGAGCAGTGGGACTCGTAGGATATTTGTCTTTTAAAAACGGACAAAAAGCAGTTAATAACCTGGCCACTCAGTTAATGAGCGAGGTGAGTTTGCGTGTCGAGCAAAACCTGCAAGTTTACCTGACAACTCCCCATCAAATCAATCAAAGCAAGCTCGATACAGTCAACATCGGGTTTTTAAGAATGGATGATTTGTCAAAATGGGAGAAATATCTTTGGCGGCAAGTAAAATTATATCCCTATATCAATTTTACTGCCGTTGGCAACGAAAAGGGAGATTATCGATCCGGAGAACAACTTTCTAACGGCTCCCGAACGATGAATGCGATCGAAAAATCTACTGGAGGAAATTTTTATTCTTACAATACTAATGATACGGGCGATCGCACTACCATAGTAACAGTTATCAAGAATATTGACAGTAGGCAACATTCTTCCTACAAAGTTGCCGTAAAAGAAGGCAAGCCCACATGGAGTCCGGTTTACGTTTCCTTCCTAGAACCGACATTAATTATCAGCGCTGTCCAAGCTGTATACAGCGAAAAAAATCAGCTAGAAGGAGTATTGATTGCTGCTTTGCGTATCGACTATATAGGCAGATTTCTCAACAGTCTAAAAATTGGAAAATCGGGACAAGCCTTTATTATCGATCGCCAAGGTAATTTGTTAGCAACTTCTACCACCGAAAAACCATTTCGCACTAGCGGTAAGGAAAAAAAAATATTTAAAGTAAAAGAAAGCAGTAACCCTCTTACTCAAGCTACAGCCAAATATTTAACTACACAATTTAAACAATTAAATATTAAAAAAACTGAATTATTGAAATTTGAAATAAATGGCAATCTGCAATTTTTAAAAGTCCTGCCATTCCAAGACGGCAAAGGCTTAGACTGGCTGATTGTAGTAGTAGTTCCCGAAGCAGATTTTACCGAAGAAATCGATGCCAATACCCGTCTGACGATTTTGCTGTGTTTCGCAGCTTTAGTAGTAGCTGTATCCATTGGTATTCAAACTTCTCGCTGGGTAACAAATCCTATTTTGCGCTTAAATACAGCAGCCAAAAATATTGCTAAAGGTGAATGGGACAAAACAGTAGAAAGTCAACGATCCGACGAATTGGGGGAATTAGCCCAGTCCTTTAACAGCATGGCTCAACAACTGCAACAATCTTTTGAAACTTTAGAACAGCGAGTGCGAGAGCGGACTGCCCAATTGGCTGTAGCCAAGGACAAAGCCGAAGTAGCAAATCAAGCTAAAAGCACCTTTCTGGCTAACATGAGTCACGAATTGCGATCGCCACTCAATGCAATTCTCGGCTTTTCCCAACTGATGACTCGCAGCCAAAATCTATCCCCAGAACATCAAGAAAATATTAGCATAATTAGTAGCAGCGGAGAACACCTCCTCACCCTGATTAATAACGTACTCGATTTATCTAAAATTGAATCGGGGCGCACCACCCTCAATCCCAAAAAATTCGACCTCTATCGCCTACTCCACGACTTGGAAGATATGTTTCAACTCAAAGCAGATGACAAGCACTTGCAGTTAATTTTTGACTGCAGTCCCGACGTGCCGCAATACGTAGAAAGTGACGAGTTAAAGTTGCGACAAGTCTTGATAAATCTGCTCAATAACGCTCTTAAATTTACATTAGAGGGCGGTGTTGCGATCAGAGTTAGCAAGCATTCAGTAGGCATAAATAACGGCGAAACATTACAGTTTGACGAGCAGTCAAAAAATACAGGAACTCCTGCAAATAACAGTTATGAAAATTCCGAATTAATTTATTCAGAAAACGCAACTTATGCAGCCCAAAACAACAGTTCAGCTTCTACCTCCTCATGTTTTATTCATTTTGAAGTCCAAGATAGTGGCCCTGGTATTGCGGCCAATGAATTAGACAATCTTTTTGAAGCTTTCGTGCAAACCCAATCCGGCAAAGATTCGCAAGAAGGTACAGGTTTGGGATTACCAATCAGCCGCAAATTTGTGGAATTAATGGGCGGCGAAATGAGCGTCAGTTCTGCTGTAGGGGAGGGAACTAATTTTAAGTTTGACATTCAAGTGATTGCGGTCGATGCGACTGATATTGAAAGTCAAAAGCCTACCCGCCATGTGATTGCACTCGCACCCAATCAACACCCTTATCGAATTTTAATTGTAGACGATAAACCGCTCAACCGCCAACTGTTAATCAAACTTCTTCATCCTCTCAATTTTCAACTAAAAGAAGCTACTAACGGTGAAGAAGCTATTGAGCTTTGGGACTCTTGGGAACCCCATTTAATTTGGATGGATATGAGAATGCCCGTGATGGACGGTTACGAAGCAACAAAACACATTAAAGGCACGATTAAAGGTCAAGCTACTGCTATTATTGCGCTGACAGCGAGCGTTTTGGAGGAAGAACGGGCAGTTATTTTGTCGGCTGGCTGCGATGCTTTTATGCGGAAACCTTTCCGGGAAGCCGATATTTTTGATGCTATGCACAAACATATCGGAGTGCGCTATATTTATGAAGATCCGGGTCAAGCTAATTTATCGGTAATTCCAGAGCGCGAGCGCGAAATGATTGAGGCTGATTTCGTAAAATTGCCTGAGTCGCTGGTAGCGGATTTAAAGCTCGCCATACTGAATGTAGATATGGATTTAATTGAAATATCCATCGAGCAAATTCGAGAAAATGATACAGTAACAGCTAGTGCGATCGCCCATTGTATAGAAAATTTCGAGTACGACAAAGTTTTAAAGTTAATCTCTCAAGCAGAATCACATGAATAACAACATTCCTAGCACCGATCGCGGTAATATTTTAGTAGTTGACGACACCCCAGCTAATTTGCGGCTGCTAGCTGGAATTTTGAACGGTAAGGGCTATAAAGTCCGCCCCGTACCTAACGGTGAATTAGCGCTTTCTGCTGCCAAAGGTATGCCTCCCGATTTGATTTTGTTGGATATTATGATGCCCGAAATGAACGGGTATGAAGTTTGCGAAAAAATCAAAGCAGACGAACGCACTCGCGACATTCCGGTAATTTTCATTAGCGCGATTAATGACGTACTAGATAAAGTAAAAGCCTTTGCTGTTGGAGGGGTAGACTATATTACCAAGCCATTTCAAATGGAAGAGGTTCTAGTCAGGGTAGAAACCCATTTAGCAATGTGTCACTTGCAAAAAAAGCTCCAAGAAAAAAATGATCAACTGACAGTCACTTTAGACGAACTGCAAGCAACTCAGCATCAATTAGTTCAATCAGAAAAAATGGCCGCATTAGGGCAACTGATTGCCGGTATTGCTCACGAAATCAATACACCACTGGGCGCAATTCGATCGTCTATTGGCAATATTACCAACTTTTTGGATAACAATCTCGAAAGTTTACCAGTTTTTTTTAAAGAACTGTCAGCCGAACGCCAGCACGATTTTTTAAGTTTGATGTACAGTGCTCGCCAACAAAATTACTCTTTATCTACGCGAGAAAAACGGGAATTAAAAAGAGGTCTAAAGCAGCAACTAGACTCCGAACAAATTGATAATGCTGACAGTCTTGCTAACATTTTAGTCAATATTGGATTGCAGGGAAACTTGGACCAATTCTTGCCATTACTCAAAGATCCTAAAAGTGAAAATATTATCAAAACCGCCTACGATTTTGCTAGCATTCACAGAAGCGCCAAAACCATCGCTACCGCTACAGAACGCGCTGCTAAAGTCGTATTTGCCCTGAAACATTATGCACGTTACGATGTCAATAGCGAAAAAATACAGGTGAATATTATGGATGGAATTGAAACTGTATTGACTCTTTATCAAAACCAACTCAAGCAGGGTGTGGAGACAGTCAGAAACTATGAAGCTGAATTGCCTATGGTATTTTGTTATTCCGACGAGCTCAATCAAGTTTGGACAAATTTAATTCACAATGCCTTACAAGCGATGGACAATCAAGGAACTTTAACAATAGATATCCAGCAGCAAGATACCAAGGTTGTAGTAAAAATTACCGACAGTGGAAAGGGAATTACACCGGAGATTTTGCCGAGAATTTTTGAGCCTTTTTTTACTACTAAACCTGCTGGAGAAGGCAGCGGGTTAGGATTGGATATCGTTGATAAAATAATTAAAAAACATCAGGGTAAAATTGATGTAAAGTCTGTGCCAGGGCAAACAGAATTTATAGTGTCTGTACCGATCAATTTAAGGGAGTAGTTGACACTCCCCAGATATCTATAGCATTTATCAAAAAGGTGAGATTTGAGATTATTTGACTTATTTCGACTGCGCTCAGTACAAGTTTTAGATTGGGGGAATTGAGGAATTGAGGGATTGAGCGATTGATTGGTCAATACTTCATATTTTGCTCTAACTACTATATCTGGGGCTAAAAATGGGCAGTCTACCCCGCAGAATGTAGAATTTAGACAACGATGTGCTTACCCGTCGGGGTTCACTCAGCCAGACTAAAGGAGGAAACTAGCGATGTCTAAACCAGCAATTTTGTGTGTTGACGATGAAGTAGCGGTGTTGGAAAGTCTGGAAATTGAACTGCAACAGGCATTTAACGGTAAATATCTGTGCGAATTTGCTGAAAGTGCAGCAGAAGCGTTAGAAATTATTGAAGAGCTATGTGAAAATGAGGTTAACATTCTAGTGATTGTCTCGGATTGGTTGATGCCCGGAATGAAAGGAGATGAGTTGCTGATTGCAATTCATCACAAGTATCCGCAAATCGTGACAGTTATGCTAACGGGACAAGCAGATAAAGAAGCAATCGAACGCACAAAAGCTCAAGCCAATCTTCATGCTTTCATACAAAAGCCTTGGAAAAATCAAGAATTAATTGAAGCAATTAAGTCTGGTCTAGCAAATTTATGAAAAAGCCAGTCATTATTTGTGTTGATGATGAGCAGACTATACTCGATAGTCTGGAAATAGACTTGCTCAAAGCCTTTGAAGATAAATATTTAATTGAAACTGCCCAAAGTGGCGAAGAAGCTTTAGAGTTGCTATCCGAACTTTTAGCAGAACAGTATGAAGTTCCTTTGGTTATTTCCGATCATATTATGCCGAATATGAAAGGAGACGAGCTATTGAGGAGTGTTCATGCCATTTCGCCGAAAACTCTCAAAATCATGCTGACGGGGCAGGCAAATTTGGAGGCGGTAGCCAATGCTATTAACTATGCTAAGTTATACCGCTACATAGCTAAACCTTGGCAATCTGATGATTTAAAATTAACGGTCACTGAGGCGATTTATAGATATTTTCAAGACAAACAATTAGCTGAAAAGCAAATAGAACTTCAGGAGATGAATCAGGAGTTGGCCAGATTAAACCGCAAGCAGGCGATGCTGATTTCCAAACTCCACGAAAACGAAAGTCGGTTGACGCAATATCTGGAAGCCATGCCGCTGGGCGTGTGCGTGCTGGATGCTCACGGTCAATCTTTTTATGCAAATCAGAAGGCGCGGGAAGTTTTTGGTAAAGGCACGGTGCCGCATATTAATTCAGAGCAGAAAGCGGCAATTTATCAATTTTATAAAGCCGGAACTAATGAGAGATGTCCTGTGGAAGAGTTGCCAATTATGCAGGCGCTCCGGGGCGAAACAGTGCGGACTGAGGGTGTAGAAATTAGGACGGGAAATAAGATTATTCCGGTGGAGAGTTGGGCGACTCCTATTTATGATTCTATCGGCGATATTTGCTACGGGATTATTGCTTTTACTGATATTACGGAACGCAAGCAAGCTGAAACAGCGCTGGTGCAAGCTGAAGAGAAGTATCGCCAGATATTTAAAAATGCTCTTGAAGGTATTTTTCAGACTGCACCGGGGGGAAAATTGCTCAGCGCTAATCCTGCTCTGGCTCAAATTTACGGCTATGATTCCCCTGAAGAATTGATCGCAAGTGTTAATGATATTCAGCGGGAATTATACGTGCAACCGCACCGCCGTCAAGAGTTTTTGGCGCTGATGGAAAAGTACGGTAGCGTGTCTGAGTTTGAGTCGGAAGTTTATCGGCTAGATGGTAGTGTTATCTGGATTTCTGAGGATGCGCGCACTGTTTTTGATGCTAGCGGTGATGTGCTTTACTATCAAGGTTTTGCTGAGGATATTACTTTGCGAAGACTGGTAGATGTGGAGCGACTCAGGTTTACAAATGATTTAGAAAAAGCTTTGGTAGCTCAAGAAAAGTTAAATGGAGCGCTGTTAGAAAGTGAAAATCGGCTGACTCAATTGCTGGAAGCAGTGCCGGTGGGTATATTTGTGATAGATAATGTCGGAAAACCTTGCTATATGAATTCTTGGGCTGAAAAAATATTTGGCAAAGGCTTGGTTTCTGATGTTGTTCCTAGCAATTTGTCTGCAGTTTATCAAATTTATTGTGCTGGAAGCAATGAGCTTTACCCGGACGAAATTCAACCGATTGTACGGGCGCTGCGGGGGGAAGTGGTGCACGTTGACGATGCGGAAATTCACGGCCCGGAGAAGATTGTGCCGATCGAGGTTTGGGCGACTCCAATCTACGACGAACGAAAAAACATAGTTTACGCGATCGCGGTTTTTCAAGACATCACAGAGCGCCAAGAGGTAGAAACCGAGCGGCAAAAATTCACAAACGAGCTCGAAAAAGCTTTGGCAGCGGAAGAAAATTTAACAGATGCTTACGGGCGATTTGTGCCACACCAATTTCTCCACTTTCTGGGATATGAAAGTATTCTGGACGTAAAATTAGGCGATCAAGTACAGAAAGAAATGTCGGTGCTGTTTTCAGATATTCGCGATTTTACTACTCTTTCTGAAACTATGAATCCCGAAGAAAATTTTCAATTTATTAATGCTTATTTGTCGCGGATGGAACCAGTAATTACTGAAAATTTTGGCTTTATTGATAAATACATTGGCGATGCGATTATGGCGCTGTTTAATGGCAGTGCAGACGATGCTGTGAAAGCAGGAATTGCGATGTTAGAACAGCTTAACGAGTACAATGTCAGCCGTCATCAACCCGATCGCCCGCCGCTGCAAATTGGCATTGGCATCAATACAGGTTCTTTGATGTTAGGTACGGTTGGCGGCCAAAGTCGGATGGACAGCACGGTGATTAGCGATGCAGTAAATTTAGCTTCCCGCGTGGAAAACTTGACGAAAGAGTATGGAGTTTCGATGTTAATTACTCACAATACTTTTATACAGTTGAACGATATTTATGATTTTAGATTGATCGATCGCGTTACAGTGAAAGGTAAATCGCAATTGGTAACAGTTTATGAAATATTCACGGGAGATGCGCCGGAGGTGCGACAAAAAAAATTAGATACAAAGACAATCTTTGAGGAAGGTTTGGTATTGTACAATAATAATAGGTTTGTCGAAGCTAGAAGATTGTTTTCGCAGTGCAAACAAATCAACCATGAGGATAAGGTAGCTAAAATTTATATGCAGCGATGTGTGAAACGGGCGATATATTCTATATAAAATTATTTAAGATTTTCGACTGCGGTGTGAGCGCTAACGTCGAAGGATTTGAGATTGAAAAAATGAGAATGAATAAAAGAAAATGTAACAATAACAAAGAATTTTTGCAAAAAGTCTACTGATTGCGTAAGAGTTGGGAACTATATCATGTCCTGCTGAACACCATAACAAATACGGTTGCACTCATACATGATGTTAACTGTTAACTGTTAACTGTTAATTTACTATTCCGATGAAGAGAGGATTTGATATGAATCGATCGGACACGATATAATTGTTTGTTAGATGGGCAGGGAAACGCAAACAATTGTTTCTTGCTGCGGTAAACTTTCTATTTTAAATCTTCCTCCGTGCAATTCTGCAAGGCGTTGAACTATGGCTAAGCCCAATCCCAAACCTGCTTGTTGGTAAAGTTTGCGATCGAACTGTCTGTAAGCTTCTAGCTGTGCAATGCGATCGGGAGTCAGACCGCGTCCTTGGTCTTTTACAGAGAGAATAAACGTCCGATCTTCGACAAAAGTGCTTAAAAAAACTGGGGTTCCTTCTACAGAAAATTTGAAGGCATTGTCGAGTAGTTCCTCAACAATTTTTGTGAGTTTTATAGAATCGATAGCAACTGACGAATCTTGCAAATTTAAGTGTAAGTCGTCGGTTCTATTCACTTGTTTTGCTTGCTGCCGCGCTTTTTCAGTCAGCAAAGATTTGACGCAGCTAAATTCGCTGCTACGCATCTCTTTTAGCTGTTCGGGATTGGTGGCTGCTATTTCCAGTTCTGCATAGAGCAAAACGTTTTGAATCAGCCTGTACAAGCGATGACCGGAAGTGTTAATTTGACCGATCATTTCTAATATTTCTGCTTTTTCAAAGACTTGATATTCGGATAAAATTAGCTCAGAAAAACCCAGAATGGCATTCAAAGGAGTTCGCAACTCGTGGGGAAGAGACATACTAATATTAGTCCGCAATTCGTCTAGGGTTTTTTGAGACTGCTTGCTAATGGTTTTATATTTTTCAAGTCGAATAGCAATTGCTTTTAGCAGTTCTTGCGGCGTACAAGGCTTAGTAATGTAATCGTCTGCTCCCAGTTCCATGCCCGTGCGAATGTCATTTTTATCTGCTTTGGCTGTGAGGAAAATAAATGGAATTGTGGCAGTTAGGGGTTCGGAGCGCAAGGCTTTGAGGACGGCGTGACCGTCTATTTCCGGCATCATCATGTCGCACAAAATTAAATCCGGGATTTGGGCGATCGCCAATTTGATACCTGCTCGGCCGTTGGTGGCTCCAATTCCTTGAAAATTCTCGGCTTCAAGTAAATCTAAAATATTTTCTCTAATTGATTCTTCGTCTTCTATTACCAAAATTTTTGCCACGGTCGTTACTCCTTTTGATTAATAATTGGTTAGAAAACTTTTCTTTCCGAACCTTGAAACTTTTGTTATTATTGATAAAATTTAGGTGAGTGGTTGATGTTTAGAGTTAAGCATTAAGTGATTATTGTGTTTGTGCAATCAAAGGCAAGGTAATAGTAAAAGTTGTACCTTTTTCTTCTTGGCTGTCGATCGCCAGTTGGCCGCCGTGCAGTTCCACAGCCCGTTTCACAATGGCTAAACCGAGGCCGGTTCCCGAAATAGTGCCGACATTTGTAGAGCGGTAAAAAGTTTCCAAAATTCGCTCTAGATCGGCTTGGGGAATCCCGATGCCGCGGTCTTGAACTTGGAAAACAGCTTTTTGGTTTTGACAGTTGAGCTGTAAGGAAATTGTACTGCCGGCGGGGGAATATTTGATAGCATTTGAGAGGATGTTTCCCAAGATTTGCCGCAGCAGTTTTTCATCCATTTGAGCGTCGCAGTTGTCGCCTTCATGTTTAAAGGCGATCGGGTGTTGGTTGCTGTCGTTGAGCTGCTGTTCTTCTACCAGTTGACGGCAAAATTTTTCGAGGTTTAAGGAAACTGGTTGAAACTGCAAGGTGTTTGCTTCGATTTTGCCAATTACTAGAATATCTTCTAATAACTCTGTCATGCGTTTAATTGCTATTTGAATCCGCGCAAAATGAGTAGATTTTTTATCTTCAGTCCACTTAGAACTGTAGTCTTGCAGCAATCCACTCGAAAATTGGATGGTTGTTAAGGGGGTGCGGAACTCGTGGGAAACCATTGTCACAAATTTGGCTCGCAGTTCGGAAAGTTCCTTTTCTCGTGCGAGGGTTTTGAGAATTTCTGCTTCGGCTCGTTTGCGATCGCTAATGTCGCGGGCTTCAGCAATCAGCAGCAAAACTTGTCCCGTGTCATTTTTAACAGGTTTCAGTGATAAATCAACTGTGATAATTTGGCCGCTTTTGCCTAAAAAGTCTATTTCGCGGCGAAAAAATTCGCCCTTAGCAGCCTTGGCGAGACCTTCTTTTAATTGTTCTTTACCATTTGGTGACTGTTGCCAAATCAACTGTTCCCAAATCGGGCGGCCTACAATATTTTGCGATCGCACTCCGGCAAAATCTAGGGCTGTCTGGTTCACTTCCAGCACGATTCCTTCGGGAGTCAGCAGCTTGGTAAGCTGAAACGAAGAGTCAAAAATCGCCCTAAAACGCCGCTCGCTTTCCCGCAGCATTTGAAATGTTTGAGAACGTTCGATCGCGTAGCGGATCGTCCGCACTAATAATTGGGTGGTAATTTGACCTTTAACAATGTAATCTTGGGCTCCCAAGCGTACTGATTCGAGTCCGATCGCCTCATCGTCCAAGCCTGTCATTACCACCATTGCCGCATCGGGAGCCACTTCTCGCAGTCGAGTTAGCGTTTCCAAACCGTGGCTGTCGGGCAAAGAAAGGTCTAGCAAAACTATATCAAAGGATTGCTTGCCCAGTTGGGCGATCGCCTCGTGCAGGAATTCAACAGACACGAGTTCCCACTCCACTCCGACAGATACTTCCAACAGTTCTGCAAGCAAATCAGCATCAGCCGGATTGTCTTCTACTAACAGAATCTTAATCCACATAGCTTAAAGATTTTTGACTGTAACATTTTCACTGCGTATCAATCTCAGGTTAAACTTTTTGGTTTTTTTATGCAATTTTTATTTGTTAAGCTATTATTCTAAAAGTGTCACTACCGCCAGCCACCAATCCTCAATCAATTAATAAATTACAGGAAGGCGGACAACGGCGAGCCAGAATTCCTCAATTAACCTGACTACTTTAGTAAATTCTACAAAGTCTACAGGCTTAGTTATATAACAGTTGGCATGGAGCGAGTAGGACTTGACAATATCCTCGGGAGCAGCAGAAGTGCTGAGAATCACGACAGGAATTAATTTTAACTTCGGGTCATTTTTAATTTCTTCTAGCACTTCAACACCGCTTTTTTTCGGCAGATTCAAATCTAGCAAAATCAAATCGGGACGGGGTACGTCCAGATAGGGTGCTTTTTTGCGTAAAAACTTGATTGCTTCGACTCCATCCTCCACAAAATGCAAGTTATTCAATATTTTACCCTGACTGAGGACTTCTCTTGCCAAATCGGCATCGCTGGGCGAATCCTCAATCAGCAGAATCTCAACTAATCTAACAGTGCTGGGATCGCTCATAACCGGTTTATCCTTGTGACTATAAAAAAAATAAATGAAATTTAAGCCTTCAGATACTAATTATAGGAATAGTAAAGTAAAAAGTCGCTCCTTTTCCTTCTTGAGATTCCACCCAGATGCGCCCGCCGTGGCGTTCCACAATGCGCTTGCACATCGCCAAACCTATGCCAGTACCGGAATATTCGCGGCGAGAGTGCAGGCGTTGAAAAATAATAAAAATGCGATCGGCATATTGCGGATCGATGCCAATACCCCGATCGCGCACGCTGAACACCCATTCGCTATCTTGCCGGCCCGCAGCGATATGAATCAACGGGATATCTTCGCGACAAAATTTGATACCGTTGGCGATCAAATTTTGGAATAACTGCACCAGTTGAAATTCATCCGCCATCACCGTTGGCATCGCGTCACAGGTGATGACAGCTTTTGTTTCGGCGATCGCAATTTGCAAATTAGACAAACTTTGCTTGACAGCAGCGTTGCAATCGGCTAGCTCAAATTGTTTACTTCGGGTTCCCAGGCGCGAATAGACCAACAAATCATTAATCAATTGTTGCATTCTGGTAGCGCCGTCAACAATATAATGAATATATTTATCTGCTTTAGCATCCAAATTGTCTTGATAGCGGTGGGCGAGCAATTGAGCGTAGCTGGTAACGGCTCGGAGCGGTTCTTGCAAATCGTGGGAAGCCACATAAGCGAATTGTTCTAATTCTTCGTTAGAACGCTTCAAATCTTCTGTAAGTTGCAACATTTGTTGCTCTGATCTTTTACGTTTTGTAATGTTATAAACTAAGGCGCAGCATGACAGCATATTTCCCTGGGAGTCCATGACTGGACTGGTAGACATATCCGTCCAAATATCTTTACCATCCTTAGTTTTGAATTTGAATTCATGTTGTTCAGCGATCCCTTCCTTGCGACGCTCGAAATTATCGAGAGCTTGTTTTTTTTCCGGTTCGTCCATGAAGTCCCAAAGCGGCCGACCGAACATTTCTAATTCACTATAGCCGAGCATTCGCGACATTGCGCGGTTCACGTAAGTCGTGACGGCATTGTTATCAATTACCCAAATACCCTCTTCTGCTAATTCAACTATTTGCCTGTATTTGAATTCGCTTTCCTGCAACGCTGTTTCAGTTAGTTTACGCTCGGTGATATCTTTCAGAAAACAGTGATAGCCGTTAAATGTTCCTTCGGCATCGCAAGCTTTGACCATTGTTAATTGATTGTGAAAAAATGAACCCTTTTTCCGCACACCTCTAGCTTCAACTTCTACTTTGCCCGAAATTAGCATTTCTTGATAAGCTAATGTCAACATCTCAACATCGTCTGGATGCACGGTAAGCTGCCATTCCATGCCTAGCATTTCTTCCGGTTCGTAACCACATTTACGAGCGTAAGCTCGGTTAACATTCACATAGCGTCCGTCAATGTCCAGCAGCGAAATGCCTTCCACCGCATTTTGCAGAGCATTGGTGAGGTCGCGCAGCTCTTTTTCAGCTTGTTTGCGTTGCGTAGCTGCCGCCACGGCATCGCTAATATCTTGACCGATCGCCAAAAAACCAGTAATATTTCCTTCAGTATCAAATAAGGCTGTCACCGACAATTGCACCGGAAACCGCGAACCATCTTTGCGAATGTAAGTCCATTCATTTTCGTCAGCCATTCCCTCGCGCGGCAAAGTAAAAAAAACTTCCATTCCTGGCTCTATTTTTACTCCCAATTCTTGAGACAAAACTTCCGCTCTTTTGCTGATCTCCAGAGGATCGTGAATGATTGCTGGCGTGACTTTGCCTACCACTTCTCCGGGGGAATAGCCTAAAAGTTGCTGGGCGGCGCGATTGAATATTTTAATTTTACCGTCTGGCTCAGTGGAAATAATTGTGTAGTTAGCGCTGTTAAGAATTGCATTTTGTAGTTGCGTCAATTCCAACAAAGTTATCGCAATTCTTTGTCTGTAAGCTACTTCGTTTTGCAATTGTTGCTTGGAAATTTCCATTTGAGTAGTGCGATCGGCAATTCGATTTTCCAGAGTTTCATTGAGCAGTCTATTTTCCTCTTCTACCAGCTTACGTTCTGTAATATCAGTAATGGTACACACATAGCTTTTAACCTCCCCATTTTCTCCGATTTGACCGACAGATTGAGCGAAAACCCACTTCACTTGACCGTCGTCAAGACGTTGAAAACGGTACTCAGATTTAAACGGCAATTTCTCGGCAGCGACGCTATACCATTGAGCAAAAACGCTCTCGCGATCGTCTGGATGAATGCCTCGCAACCACCCTTTACCCAAAGCTTCATCGCCGGTAATTCCAGCAATTTGACACCAGCGTTCGTTGACATACAAACAGTCTCCGGCATCGTCAGCATAAAATATTCCAACTGGCGAAGCTTCTGTTAAAGTTTGATAGCGAGCGTCACTTTCTCGACGTTCGACGATTTCTGTTTGTAGTATTTGATTAATCATCCCTAATTGAGCGGGACTCGTGAAAACTAATGCTTCAGGAATTAATGGAATTAATGCGAAAGCTGTGTAAGCAGAAATGACTGCGGTTATCAGTTTCAAGGTACCAGAAAGCCAATAAACAGGATGCCAAAGCGTCCAAACTTCCATTATATGAGTAGTGCCACAGGAGAAAATAAAGGCTCCAAACAGCAAAAAAATGTTGCGAAAGGGCAAGTCTTTTCCTTGAGTGCTAAAATAAATTAGCGATACGGGTATTGAATAGTAAGCCAGGGCAATTATAGAGTCTGACACTACGTGGAGCGCGACTAGCTCTCGCTGCCAAAGGTAACAGTGGCCGTGAGGAATATAGTTGCCGACGAATAACAAGTTATTTAAAAAAGTCCACATGATAAAGGAATGGGTAATGGGGAATCGGGAATGGGTAATTGGTAATTGGTAATTGGTAATTGGTAATTGGTAATTGGGTAACGGGGAATTTAACCCCATAACTTATAACTTATCTCAAATTTTTGAAATATACATAAGACCGGGCAAATGGAATTCGCACGCCAAACAAACGAAACCCACCGCAGCGGGTTAAGGTTTGATCTTCTTCAGTCTTCAGTCTTTAGTCTTCCGTCTTCCGTTTTCCTTCTTCCCCTGATGACGTTGGACGGAAAGCTCCGGGGGGACAGCAAAACATGACTAATGACTAATGACAACTAAGAGGGCGGGCACGCACCATCCACCGCCCCTACTGACTGATGACTAATGACTAATGACTAATGACTTCTTCCTTCTTCCTTCTTCCTTCTTCCTTCTTCCCTCTTCCCTCTTCCTTCTTCCTTCTTCCGACGGACTTACATCCGTTACATCCGTTACATCCGTTACATCCCGTACATTGCTCGTTGCCGAACTTCCTTCTTCCTTCTTCCTTCTCCTATAAAAAAAAGGGGGCGAGCCAAAAGCCCGCCCCATCATTCATTATGCTACTGTGATTAACCCAAGAGTGCCTTAGCTTTAGCCACCACATTATCAACGGTGTAGCCAAACTTTTCTAAAGCAACGGGGCCTGGTGCGGAGGCGCCGAAGGTGTCGATGCTGATGCTGTCGCCTTCGGAACCTAAATAACGTCCCCAGCCGAAGCTAGAAGCTGCTTCAACTGCTAACCGTTTGGTAACAGCTTTCGGGAGTACAGATTCGCGGTAAGCGGCATCTTGTGCGTCGAACAATTTCCAGCAAGGCATGGAAACGACGCGGACTTTTTTGCCTGCGGCGCGCAATTTTTCAGCGGCATCAACGCAGAGGTATGTTTCGCCACCGGTGCCGATTAAAATGATGTCGGGAGTGCCGCCGTCGTCGGACAAAATGTAAGCGCCTTTGGCTGTTCCTTCGATCGAGCTTCCGGCCAAATTCGGCAAGTTTTGACGGGACAAAGCCATTAATGTGGGGCGTTTGGGGCTTTCAACTGCCACTTTGTAAGCACCGGATGTTTCGTTTCCATCCGCAGGGCGCATCACCAACAAATTGGGGATGGCGCGCAGGGAAGCGATGGTTTCGACTGGTTGGTGAGTGGGGCCATCTTCGCCCAAAGCTACGGAGTCGTGAGTCATGACATAGATGACTCCAGCTTCCGAGAGTGCGGAGAGGCGAATTGCACCGCGCATATAGTCGGCAAATACCAAGAATGTGGCGCAGTAAGGAATCAAACCGCCGTGGAGTAGCAAACCATTGGCGATCGCGCCCATAGCGTGTTCCCGCACGCCAAAGCGCAGGTTACGTCCTTCGTATTGACCTTTTTGGAAGTCTTTTTCACCCTTAAGCAGAGTCATGTTAGAAGATGCCAAGTCAGCCGAACCGCCGATCAATTCAGGTAGGACAGCAGCCAAAGCATTCAAACATTTTCCAGAATGATTCCGAGTCGAATCAGCCTTATCTTCTACCTTGTAAGTCGGGAGAACTTTATCCCAACCTTCGGGAAGTTTGCCAGCAACCGTGCGTTCGTATTCTGCTGCTTCGGCGGGATATTTTGCTTTATAATCTGCAAAAGTTTTATTCCATTCTTGTTCGGATGCAGCACCGCGATCGACTGCTTTGCGGAAGTGAGCCAAAGCATCATCAGGAATTTCAAACGGTGCGTATTCCCACTTCAAGAAATCGCGAGTTGCTGTCACTTCATCGGTACCCAAAGCAGCACCGTGAGAACTGTAAGAATTGCGCTTGTTGGGAGAACCGTAACCGATGACTGTGCGGACTTTAATCAGAGACGGTTTGTCCGTGACTTTTTTGGCTTCTTCAATAGCTTTGTGAACTGCTTCTGCGTTAGTATCTTCGTCGAGGTTGGTATTGTCTACTGTAATGACGTGCCAGTTGTAGGCTTCAAAACGCTTGCCGACATCTTCAGTAAAGGCCAAGTTAGTGTCGCCTTCAATGGAAATGTGATTGTCATCGTAGAGGGCGATTAATTTGCCGAGTCCGAGGTGTCCGGCCAAAGAACAAGCTTCGCCAGAAATACCTTCCATGTGACAGCCGTCACCCATGATGACATAGGTGTAGTGGTCAACAATGGTGCTATCGGGCTTGTTAAACTTGGCAGCGAGGTGAGCTTCTGCCATTGCCAAACCGACGGCGTTAGCAATGCCTTGTCCCAGGGGGCCGGTGGTGACTTCTACGCCTTCGGTGACGAAGTTTTCCGGGTGTCCGGGGGTTTTGGATTCCCACTGACGGAATTGCTTGATGTCGTCGAGGCTGACGCTATCGTAGCCGGCGAGGTACATGAGGGCGTACTGCAGCATACAGCCGTGGCCGGCGGAGAGTACGAAGCGATCGCGATTGAACCACTTAGGGTTTTTAGGGTTGAACCGCATGAAGCGATCCCACAGTACGAAGGCCATAGGCGCAGCGCCCATCGGTAGTCCTGGGTGTCCTGATTTTGCTTTTTCTACCGCATCGATGGCGAGAAAGCGGATAGAGTTAATGCAGAGTTCTTCGATTGATTTGGTTGCAACAGCCATAATTCTGGTTTTTATATGTATGAGAGAGTGTGTGCGAGCTCATATTCGGTGAATTGACCGTGATTGTTGTAGGGGCGAGTTAACCAATAATCC
Organism: Microcoleus sp. B4-D4; assembly: GCF_036705185.1. Taxonomy (NCBI): domain Bacteria; kingdom Bacillati; phylum Cyanobacteriota; class Cyanophyceae; order Oscillatoriales; family Microcoleaceae; genus Microcoleus; species Microcoleus sp. B4-D4. Next base: position 82,724 of record NZ_JAUBTX010000020.1, read on the forward strand.
TCATCAAAACCAGAGTTTTAGTAAACGCCCCAAACCAAATAGTACGATCGACCGACCGGACACGATCTGTGTGGTCAATTTTGGCAGAGGTGCGATGAGTCGAGTTCGATCGCTCGCGTGTCTGCTATTGAGTTTCTGTGGAACTGCCGTGAGACTGCACTACATATCATCTCACCTGTTGCGACCGACAGACAACTTAATTTTTTAATGTTTCGCCCGCTTTATGCTGTCGATAACAATTTGCGATCGCAAATATTTCAGCAGCCAGGGTACAAAAAGCAGCGTGTATCTGAATTATTTAGCAAATTGGCCCCGTCAGGCAGCTCAGTTATGATAGAGTTTGGTGTTTCTGACATCTTGCACCTGTTGCGATCGAGCTTTCGGGCATCCGCCGTCGGCCTACCCACAAAAGAATTGAGTTGTGGAACAGACCAGAAAGCCTGTGAATGTGACAATGCAGTGCAAGATCTAAGATATTGGTAATTTTAATTAGGCAATAACTAATGACTCTGAGTGAAGCCGAAGTCCGCAGTCAAAAAGTAGACGAACTGCGATCGCAAGGCATAGAACCGTATCCCAGTCAATCCTACGCGCGATCGCACACAGCCCGACAAGTTCGCGAAATATTTAGTCAACCGGGAAAAGAACTCGAAAACGGACAAAGTGACCCCGAAGAAATTCCCCTGCGATTAGCCGGCCGCATTATTTCCAAGCGAGACAGCGGCAAAATTGGCTTCATCGATTTAAAAGACGCCACAGACAAAATTCAACTCAAAATCGAAAAAGCAATCGTCACCGGCGAAGTCGGTTTGAGCTTTGAACAAATCAAAAAATTGCTTGATGTCGGCGATTTTGTCGGCGTAGAAGGCATCGGCTGCCGCACCCCCCGGGGAGAACTTTCTATTTTAGTGCGGGAATTCACGCTTTTATCAAAAGCTACGATCCAATTTCCAGATGCTTATTACGGCATCAACGACCCCGAAGTTTGCCGTCGCCACCGCGAAATGGACTTAGCAAGCAACCAAGAAGCCCTCAACCGTTTCATGCTGCGTAGCCGCATCGTCCAAAGCATCCGTTCCTATCTCTGGAATGCGAATTTTTATGAAATAGAAACACCGACATTGCAAGCTATTTACGGCGGTGCAGCCGCTAAACCATTCATCACCCATCACAATGCTTTAGAAGTAGATTTGTATTTGCGCGTTGCCCCAGAATTGTTCTTAAAAAGAGCAATTTGTGGCGGTTTCGAGCGAGTATTTGAACTAGGAAAAGCCTTTAGAAATGAGGGCATTGACAGCACCCACAATCCCGAATTTACCTCCTTAGAAGTTTACCAAGCTTATGCAGATGTATTCGACATTTTAACAGTTGTCGAAGATGTGATTTGTTTCGCAGCAGCAGAAGTATTTGGCGATGTGCGGGAAATAGAAAATCAGGGAGAAACAATCAGTTTAGAACGTAAATACGACTACAGCGAAAAATATCCCGGTTTTAGCGGCAAACACTGGCAAGTGAAAACGATGGTAGAAGCTGTCAGAGACGAGTTTGGACTGGATTTTGACAGTTTGGACTTAGAAAGTGCAATATCCTCCGCAACCAAACTAGAACTGCACCTTTCCAAGTTAGAACAACAGAGTTTAGGCTACGTACTCTACGCAGTTTTCGACAAATTAGTTGTCCCCAAACTAATTCAACCTACATTCATCATCGACTACCCAGTCGAAGTCAGTCCCCTAGCCAAAGGACACCGCAGCAAGCCTGGATTTGTCGAGCGTTTCGAGCTGTTTATCAACGGTACAGAATACTCCAACGGATTCTCAGAATTGAACGATCCGAAAGAGCAAAGAAAGCGGTTTGAAGAACAATTAGCACAGAAGAATGCAGGAGATGACGAAGCGCATCCAATGGATGAAGATTTCATCCAAGCGCTATCTTTAGGAATGCCAAATTGTGCGGGAATGGGAATTGGTGTAGACAGATTGGTGATGCTTTTAACTAATACTCAAAGCATCCGCGATGCGGTGATGTTCCCGACAATGCGGCCGGTCAAAGATTCATAAAACATTTGAGTTCCGTTCAGATCCCCGACTTCTCTAAGAAGTCGGGGATCTCGCTTGTGGCAGCTAAATATTAATATTTATGACATTTGAAATAAAAATTATCGCGCCAGTTATAATGTTTTTGTTTATTTAACTAACCCACCGATCGCACATGATTTTAAGTGAGTCAGTTACCCTCAAACCAAGATATCAACCTCAAGCATCAGACACCTGTATTGAAGTAGAAATCATCCAGTTTAATCTCTGGAGGCAAATGCCGCCCGCAAAGAGATTAGCATTAGCCTCTGCTGCCACGAGGGGCTGCCGCCAATTAGCCTTATCGGGAATCAAAAAACGCAACCCTCAATTAGATTCCATCTACCTCAAACAAGAGTTTATCAAAGCAACTTTAGGACAAGAATTTATTAAAATTGCCCAATTACTAGAGACAAAACTTGTAATGCAAGATCCGATCTGGTTAGCAGCTAAAATTGGTAACATCCTAGATACACTGTCAATTCCCTACTATGTTGGCGGTTCAATTGCTAGTTCCGCTCACGGCGAACCCAGATCTACTCAGGATGCAGACATTGCTATCAGCATCCGAAAAGAACAAACTCAGTCCCTCATTCAAGCAATGCAAAGCGAATTCTACATCAGCGATATTGCAGTTGAAGACGCTGTGAGGGGGAGAAGTTCAAGTTTCAACGTCATTCACCTAGAGACAGCCATTAAAGCAGACATTTATTTGATTAAACCCGATCGCGAATACGAGCAATGTCAGCTCGATCGCCGACAGCAATTCTACCCAGACGACAGACCAGAATTAACCTTTTATATCTGTAGCCCCGAAGATATAATTTTGCAAAAACTCATTTGGTACAGAATGTCAAGATTTCAGTCAGACAAGCAATGGCGAGATATTCTAGGAGTGATGAAACTTCAGGCAGATTCGTTAGATAGGGCTTACCTGCAACATTGGTCTTCCCAGTTAAATATCGCTTCAGAAATCGATCGGGCTTTTTCTGAATCGGGATTAAATTAACCAGAACACGCAGAACCCCGACTTCTTAAAGAAGTCGAGGATCTAACAGCGATCGCGACGATTAGGTTGACCTACTTCTCACCGCATAAACGAACCCACAACGCCGTTCATATCTTCAGTCAAAGGATTTCCCAAAGCCTTAAATTTCCACTCGCTACCTTCTCGATACACTTCTCCCATCAACATATTTAATTTGCCTTCATAGGAAGGGTCATTTGACAAGCGATAGCGAGCGATTTCTTTCCCGCCTCCATCTACAGCCCTCACGTAAGCATTTTCTACCATGCCAAAATGCTGTTTTCTTTCTTTGCCATTGTAAATATTTACACCCAAGATAATTTTGTGATATTGTGCTGGCAACGAGCTCAGTTTCACCAATATTTGTTCGTCGTCGCCGTCTCCCTCCCCGGTGAGATTGTCGCCTGAGTGCACAACTGTTTTGTCCTTTGATTCTAAATGAGAGTAATAAATTACATCTTCTTTGTAAGCTTTTAATTTGCCATTTTCCCCTAGCAGCAAAGCGTAGGAATCTAGGTCAAAATTTACACCGCTGCTTCTACCGAAAAGACCTTTTTTAACTTGCGCGACATCCCAGCCCAAAGCCATTGTCACTCTGGATAGGTCGAATTCGCTTTTGCTGAGAACAATTGATTGTCCTTTTGTCAAGTTAATAGCCATAGTTTTGTGATTTTGTAATGTTTATTGTGCAATATGGGATTGATAAAAAGACCGGGCGGTTTCAACAGTACGTCCGATTGGTTTATTCCCCGGAGATCCCTTGCAGCATCCCCCTTAAGAAAGGGGACGAAAGATAACTCTCTTGTCCCCTCCCTTTTTTAAGGGGGGCTAGGGGGATCGACTTGATCGGAACCGTATTGTTTTATATCGACCTTTTATCCGGCATACTTGTCTACAAAGCTTTGCAAGCCTGCATTGTAGCCTTCTCCGACTGCTTGGAACCTCCACTCGCCATCTTTCTTGTAAAGTCTGCCAAATTCCATCGCAGTTTCCCTCGAAAAATCCTCATCCAAATCGTACTTAGTGACTTCTACATTAGTCGTAGTATCATAAATCCTGATAAAAGCATTGCGAACTTGACCAAAGCCCTGTCTCCTCGATTCAGCTTCATGAATTGTCACCACAAACACAATTTCTTGAACGGCTGGATCGACTTTGGTTAAATCGACTGTAACGGTTTCATCATCGCCAAATCCTTCTCCGGTTCTGCTATCTCCCAGATGTATTACAGCAGTATCGGGCGACTCTTTGTTGTTGTAAAAAACAAAGTATTTTTCGCTGGGAATTTTCCCAGTAGCCCCCAACATAAACACGGAAGCATCTAAGTCAAAGGCCCCGCCGGTGTCTGTAGCATTGGTATCCCATCCCAAACCGATCCCGGCATTTTTCAGCCCTGGTGCTTCTTTAGATAGATTGATTCTCCCGCCTTTTTCCAAGTTGATAGACATTCGCCCTCCTATTCACAACATTAATTTTAGTTACCGATCGCCATTATATCAATTATCACAGGAGCTTGACAAATTGCTGCTGGTACTCATCCTCTGACATCAGTTCTCTGGTATTTTCCACCCTGTCTAAAAACACGATGCCCTCTAAATGGTCGTATTCGTGTTGAAAAATCCGGGCTACAAAGTCTGTAAGTTCTTGTCGGTGGACTTTGCCCTCTCTACTGGTGTATTCTATCTCGATCGCCCTACTTCTGGGCACCAACCCGCGAATCCCCGGAATGCTCAAACAGCCTTCCCAGTCTTTGACTGTTTCTGTGGATGCAGCGAGAATCCGGGGATTAATCATCGCCGTCGGTTCCATATTCGGCGCTTGGGGATAGCGCAGGTTGGGGCGGGATGCGACGATAAACAGCCGATCGCACTTCGCCGCTTGGGGGGCCGCAATCCCTACTCCGTTCGCCTGTTGGACAGTAGAAATTAGGTTGTCGATTAGCTGTTGAATGCGATCGTCCCGAATATTCTCGACAACTTGCGATTGACGGCGCAGTACGGGATTTCCTAGTTGTGAAATTTGCAATATTTCTGACATATTAATTAGTTATTGGTGTTAAGTTAAGCCTGGAAGCATTAAAAAATCTCGTTTTTATCCGAGGCCAGATCCCCCTAAATCCCCCTTAAGAAGGGGGACTTTGATCAGAATCTTGTCCCCCCCTTCTTAAGGGGGGTTAGGCAGGGTGGATTAATTGTCATCCTAGAAATAGGTACGTAATTGGGCTTTAGCCCTCTTTAGACGTATATATAAAGAGGGCTAAAGCCCAACTACGTACCTTTATTAATATAACACTTGCGTCCCAGACGCGAGCTTTGAGCGGTGCTTTCTGTCGTTTCAGATTTCGCCTCTCGACAATTAATCCACCCTGCTTCTTAAGGGGGGTTAGGGGGGATCTGGGCCTAATCGTCAAACAGCAGTCTCTAACTACGTTTGAGGTAAAACTGAAAGGAATGGGTAATGAGGAATTGGTAATTAATATTCCTTCTTCCTTCTTCCTTCTTCCTTCTTCCTTCTTCCTTCTTCCTTCTTCCTTCTTCCTTCTTCCTTCTTCCTATCGAAGTTTTTGAACTGGCAAACTCCCCGGTTGTACAGTTAATTTAACTATTTGTCCGTTGCGATTAATCTCCATTTGCAACAGACCGCCAACCTTAGCATTTTGCACGAACTCCTGAACAGCTTCCGACTGAATAATCGGCTGATTGTTAAGCTTTTGAATCACGTCTCCAGCCCGCAAACCTGCCGCCGCCGCCGGAGAATTAGGAACTACACTCACAATAGCCACACCCCGATCGACTGCCACTCGCAAATTGCTATTAGGATTGCTGTTAATTTGCTGCTTAACATCAGGAGTCAGCGTCGCCATTTCAATGCCCAAATAAGCGTGTTCGACTTTCCCCGTCGAAATCAGTTCCTGCGCTACCTGTTGCGCCGCCTGAATTGGAATCGCAAAGCCCAATCCTTGAGCCCCTTGAATAATCGCCGTATTCATCCCAATAACTTCGCCCGAAGCATTCAGCAGCGGGCCGCCGGAATTCCCCGGATTGATTGCAGCGTCTGTTTGAATAAAACCGATGCGCTTGTCGGGTACGCCCACATCAGAGCTCGATCGCCCCGTAGCGCTAATAATCCCCGCAGTTACGGAATTATCCAAACCCAAAGGATTGCCGATCGCGATCGCCCATTCCCCAGGCAACAGCTTATCAGAATTGCCGATCGCCGCCACAGGCAGAGCATTCGCCTCAATCTTCACCACAGCCACATCCGTCACCTTATCCGCCCCCAACACCCGCCCCTGATAGCTGCGGCCGTCCCTGAGAGTTACATTTACCGTATCTGCACCCTCTACAACATGAGCGTTAGTGAGAATCACGCCCTCGGCCCCGATCACAAAACCCGAACCAGTACCCCGTTCGATCCCGCCCCTGCTGCCCGAATTCGGTTCTGCGCCAAAAAAATCTTCCGGCGAAAGCGATCTATTTGTCGGTTTCACCAAGCGCGAAGCATCGATCCGCACCACCGCCGGGCCTACTTTTGCCACCGCAGCCACAATGAAATTCACATTAGCTGCATCGCCCGACAAAGGAACCTGCGGCAATACTTTGCTACCTTTAACCTCAGTCTTAGGAGGCAGTTGCAATGAAGGTTGCAGCGCCTCTTGTCCCGAATCACCAGAATTAGGACGTAATTGAGAAACCGTCAGCCGATCGCCCAACATGGCGGCCCCTGCCCCCGTTAGCAGCAGCAATATGTAAATTGCCGGTTGCTTCCAAAACTTGCCTGTAGAACTCTTCATAGCCACGTTTTTAGGCTTTTCTGCCAAATTTAAATATTTGCTTAGCAGCTCTTTGATACCTGCTATATCGCCGCAGAGCCGCAAAATTTTTGGGCGATGGCGTCGGGCCCCGCAAGCTACGGCAGACTCCCTTAAACTTTAGCATTCAGCTTCTCATTTTGGATTTTTGATTGCCGATTTTCGCTGATTTTGCTAAGAGATACGGTTGAAACCGCCCAATCTTGGGCCGCTCTAGCTTCCCAACCACCAACTCGACTAAACTGAACAGTCTGGACTTGAAAATCTCTTAAATGCCGATCGGCAGAGGTAATCGATGGACATTCCCCTCGAAAATCTGTGGAAACAGATACTTGAACGTCTCCAGGTACAACTGAGCAGACCTAGCTTTGAGACCTGGATCAAAACTGCCAGAGCCGAACAACTCGAAAATAACTGTTTGATCGTCAGCGCCCCCAACCCCTTTGCTCGCAATTGGTTGCAAAAATATTACAGAGAAATCCTTGCCGATGCAGTCGAAGAAATTCTCGGCTATCCCGTAGATATTTACTTGACAATTGCCGGGGGAAATGAAACAGGCGACAGCAGCGACTCCGCCACAATTTGGCCTTCCCCCATCGCCGATGTCCCCGAAAACAAATCGCTTCACCCGCCTAAACCCGCTAATTTAAACCCCAAATACGTATTTTCCCGCTTTGTCGTCGGTTCCAACAACCGCATGGCTCACGCAGCAGCCCTCGCAGTAGCCGAGTCTCCGGGCCGAGAATTCAATCCCTTATTTTTGTGCGGCGGCGTTGGTTTGGGGAAAACTCATCTGATGCAGGCGATCGGTCATTATCGCTTGGAAATTGACCCCAACGCCAAGATTTTTTACGTTTCTACTGAAAAATTTACTAACGATTTAATTGTCGCAATTCGCAAAGACAGTATGCAAAGTTTCCGCGATCATTATCGGGCAGCGGATGTTTTATTAATAGATGATATTCAATTTATAGAAGGCAAAGAATACACTCAAGAAGAATTTTTTCACACGTTTAATACTTTGCACGAATCTGGAAATCAAGTAGTTTTAGCTTCCGATCGCCCGCCGCAGCAAATCCCCCGCCTGCAAGAGCGTTTGTGTTCCCGATTTTCGATGGGATTAATTGCTGATATTCAATTGCCAGACTTGGAAACGCGGATGGCAATTTTGCAGAAAAAAGGTGAGTACGAAAATATGCGGCTGCCGCGAGATGTGATTGAATACATTGCTTCTAGCTATACTTCCAACGTGCGGGAATTAGAAGGAGCTTTGATTCGGGCCGTAGCATATCTTTCCATTACCGGTTTGCCGATGACAGTTGAGAATATCGCCCCGGTTTTGAACCCGCAAACTGAAACGGTACAGGCGACTCCCGATGCGGTAATTGCAGTGGTGGCTGAGGCGTTTGATGTTTCTGTTGAAGATTTGAAAGGTATTTCTCGCCGGCGCGAAATTAGTCTCGCCCGTCAAATAGGGATGTATTTAATTCGGCAGCATACTGCTTTGAGTTTGCCGAAGGTTGGCGAAGTGTTCGGCGGAAAAGACCACACGACTGTGCTTTACAGTTGCGATAAAATTGCTCAGTTGCGGAACACTGACCCGAATTTGGCTCAAACTTTGCGTCAATTGAGCGATCGAATTAACGTTGTCAGCCGCAAAACTTAAATCTCTTTCGATCCAATCACTGATGGCGTAGGGTGCGTCAGCCGGGAAAAATTATCACTCTCCACTCAAGATATTCAGCCGGCTGACGCACCCTAAAATCTTTGAAATTGCCTGTGGAAAAACCTGTGGAAAATTTGCCCTTTGTTTGTGGAAAACTTTACTCGATCGCCCAAAACCATTTTTTTACTAAAATGGGCGATCGTATTCAGCAGCTTTTCCACAAGTTTTCCACAGTTTTTGGAAACTACAAGTCATATCCCGCAAACAGTTAACTTTTTTTTCCACAGTTTCCACAGGGCGATCGACATAAAAATAATTCAACAAATTAAAAAAAAATCTAGTCCTCGGCGCGTTAACCTCAGAAACCCGATTTCTAAGTATATTTGTCCTTCCTTCACAAAATTTTGCCCTGAAACCCGGTTTCTAGCCCCAGAAATAAGCCATGACAGAGAAAAGTCAGCCCGCCGACTTTCTGTGATAGGATTTGGTTTCGTCTCAAATCCGGTTAATTAACCTCCCATGAAATTGGTTTGCACCCAAAGTGACCTCAACGCCAACCTCTCGTTGGTAAGTCGGGCCGTTCCCTCCCGCCCGACACATCCGGTACTAGCCAACGTGCTCTTAGTAGCGGATGAGGAAAATCAGCGGGTTAGCTTGACAGCTTTCGATCTCAGTTTAGGAATTCGCACCAGCTTCGCAGCAGAAGTGACCGGCGGCGGCAGTTTTACCATACCCGCTAAATTGCTCAACGATATTGTTTCGAGACTCCCAGATGGAGAGATTACTTTAGAAGATGAAGCGGGGGACACCGTAGCATATCTCAGTTGCAGTTCAGGCAGCTACCAAGTCAGAGGCATGGGCCCGGAAGAATTCCCAGAATTGCCAGCAATCGAAGCTGGAACAATCCTCAAACTGCCGCCCGAAGCCTTGATAGAAGGACTCAAAGGAACTTTATTTGCGACAAGCCCCGACGAAGCAAAACAGGTACTTGCAGGCGTGCATTTAAAGGTATTGCAAGATTGTTTGGAATTTGCAGCGACAGACGGCCACAGATTGGCAGTAGTTCAAACTGTAAATGAAAAAGTCGAAGGCGAAGAAACCCAAGAAGAATTTGAGGTGACAGTTCCGGCTAAAGCATTGCGGGAAGTAGAAAGAATGCTCGTAATGCGGCAGTGGACAGAACCAGTTACGCTGCATTTTGAGCATGGTCAAGTAGTGTTTGAATGGGCAGACCAGCGGTTGACAACTCGCACCTTAGAAGGGCAATATCCCGCCTATCGGCAGTTGATTCCGCCGTCTTTTGAGCGGCAAATTACCTTAGAAAGGCGATCGCTCTTAGCAGCCGTCGAAAGAATAGCAGTCTTTGCCGACCAAAAAAATAATATCCTCAAATGCAGCATCGACGAGGAAAATCAAGAAATTACTTTGTCGGTAGATGCCAAAGATGTCGGTAGCGGCAAAGAGTCAATGCCGGCGCAGATTTCGGGAGACAGCATCGATATTGCTTTCAACGTGAAATACTTAATTGACATTTTGAAAACAGCTCAGTCTCCCGAAATTCAACTGCAATTAAACGGCGCTCTGGCTCCTGTAATTTTTCAGCCTTTAGGCGGAGTCAATGCTACATTCTTGGTGATGCCAGTTCAGCTAAGAGCGTAACAGTAGGGTGCTCTTCGGCGCACGGCCGTGCGCCGAAGAGCACCCTACATACAGCGTATTCCAGGTTTGTGAAGTGTAGGGACACGGCAGTGCCGTGTCCCTACGCGGAGTTGAGGATAGGCGGGCGTACTTCATAAATGTGGAATGTGCTGTAATTATACCAATTTCATAAAGTAGCGCTAGATATTACCCCCCCCACCCCCCCGCGACTTCGGGGGGGCTAAGACTTCATCTATACCACATCTTTAGAAAAATGGTATTAGTTTCTATTTCTTCCCTCTTCCTTCTTCCTTCTTCCTTCTTCCTTCTTCATTCAAATCAATGGCAACAAAATCTCAAATTCCGTCCCCGTACCGGGCGTAGAATGCAAATTCAACTTACCTTTATGCTTCTCCGTCACAATTTGATGAGTAATTGCCAACCCCAAACCCGTACCTTTCCCAGCAGGTTTAGTGGTGAAAAATGTATCAAAAATCCTGCGCTGAATTTCTGGCGGAATTCCCGGCCCGTTATCGGCAATTCTGATCGCTATCCAAGCGTTATTTTGATTCTTTTCGCTTGCTTCTGGGCTGAAACCGGCGTTTTGGCTGGCGGATGATAGCTGTTTTGCATTTGGTCGATCGCCCAAAACATAATTTTGCAGTAATTCCGAATTCACGAAGTCTCCGTCAGAACTGTCTATTACCTCAGTTTCAATCGTAATCGCAGCGACAAAACCTGTTTCTCCTTGTACTTCTTCCAAAGCATCGATCGCATTGCTGATGATATTCATAAATACCTGACTCAACTGACCAGAGTAACACTTGACCAAAGGCAAATCCCCATAATTTTTAACTACTTTAAACCCGTACTTCAGACGGCTTTTCATAATTAGCAGCGTACTGTCAATACATTCGTGGAGGTTAGCTTCTTTCAAGTGAGTTTCGTCCATGTAAGAAAAGGTGTGCAGGCTGGTGACAAGTTCCCTCAGTCTCTCTGATGAAGCCTTCATACTTTTGATAATTTCCACCCAATCTTCTTTCAAAAAATCAAATTCTATATTTTTTTTGAGTGCGTCAATTTTTTCGCTAGGCCCGACAATTTGCTCGTAAGCAGACAGCAACTCCATGATGTCTTTCGAGTAGTTAGACAAAAAGCCGAGATTTCCGCTGATGCAGGTGACAGGGTTTCTAATTTCGTGAGCTACTCCAGCTACCATCTGCCCCAAACTGGCTAATTTTTCGGTTTGAATTAGTTGAGATTGAGTTTGCTGCCTCAGCAATTTTGTCGCTAATTCGTGAATTTTTGACTGGGCTACTAACAGTTCGCGTACATCTACCAAAGTATAAGTTTGGGGCGACACTTGAACCACAATCGGCTCGTAAAGCAGTTCTTTCGAGCGCTGCAGCGACTTCCGGGCTGCATCCACGATTAAAGTATTGCTAGGAAAAATCAAAGTCTCAATTTCAGCAAAGCGATATAAAGCCTTGACAGGTCGTTTTAAAAATAATTCTCTTCCAAAAGGACGGCTGAGAAATTCTAAAAATCTCCGCCGGGAAATCATGCCGACAAATTTACCTTGATTTGTCAAAATGACTCCCGGTAACAGCGGATTAGTTTCTAACATCTGGGAAATTTTCATCCCGAAATCCATAGCTTCTACTTGAAAATCGTAAAGCGATAATTCTTGGAGAGTAGAGTCTAAACGAAGTTCTCCAGAGTCAGCTTCGGACGCGGGTTGTACTGGTATTTCTACGCAAGAAGTATTTAACATAAATTCATCAGCACGCTTTTTTGGTTTTTATTTGCCAGCAGACATTCAGTTACCAAAGCTCAGTCGGTGAGTAGCTGAGTGCTTTTGCCGACATCCCTCTGGCAAACGGCATTTTAAATTACACAAAAAACTGTTTGTGGCAAATGGGATTTTACCACTCCAAGTATTAGGCAAGTTTGAGGATGACCGAGATAGATGCGCTTTGGTAATTATGCCTGACTTTATTTTATATTGGCTGGAGGCGTATTAACTGTTATTTGGAGTATTTAACTATTCGTTAACCTTGGGCTAAAAGCTTAACCTGTTGTTAACACTAACCCGATTGCGCTGGAAGTTATCATTAATTGATGATACAGGAAAATCATTATTGCGGCGCGATTCTCAAATACCCCTGCTCGGTTTTCCCATAGAGTCTGGCTGTCTAAACAATCTTGCTACTTTTATGATTTGTTGGTTGCAACAGGCCAATTTGACGCAATATTTGGTGATGTTTTAAGTGATTAAATCTTTATGACTTTTTGTGATAATTCGCGCCAGTTAAATCAACAATTATCCGATTGATAGGAAAAATATAAAATTAATTTTAACAACTATTATTTTCTTGTGTAAATATAGAGATTATAGGCGACCATTGCTAGGGATCGGATATTGCGGTGTCCGGTGCTGGAATCTGCAACTTTTAATGGTTTCTATAACATTGAGGACGATCGCCAAAAAGTTTCAACGGAATTTTAAACTTAGTGCTGTGCAGAAGGTATGATCGACAGGGAGTCCGCCAAATACGTGAAACTAAATACCAATTTACCAGTAGGCGATCGATGCAACCAGCCCTAACGAATCAGTTAAACAATGCTTTTACCCTTTTTCTCAGCCTGTTAGTAGAAGCAATACCTTTTCTGCTGCTGGGAGTTTTATTCTCAGGTTTGCTGCTGGGGTTTGTAGACGAACGCAAGCTCGTATCCCGCATCCCGCGAAACCCCCTGCTGGGCGCTTTGATGGGGAGTTCGATCGGCTTTTTGTTTCCCGTGTGCGAGTGCGGTAACGTGCCCGTAGCCCGCAGGTTGCTGATGCAGGGAGTACCCGCACCAGCGGCGATCGGCTTTTTGCTAGCAGCCCCCACCATCAACCCGATCGTAGTTTGGGCGACTTGGACAGCATTTCGCGATCAGCCAGAAATAGTAGTTTTGCGGGTAGTCTTTTCTCTGTTTATCGCCACAATCATCGGCTGGGTGTTCAGCGCCCAAGCAGACTTGCGGCCTCTGTTACACCCCTCTGTAGCCCGCGCAATTCCCCTCCCAAAACCCGAGTTTTCCGAAAAAAACCTCGCCCAAGAGAACACTCCACTCTTGTTGCAGTCTGGAACATTTATGCTCGGTCAGGGGGGTGCAGTGCCGATCGAATCTTTGCTACAAGAGGAGTGGAAGCCCTTACCAACAGGCAAAATCGAAAAAACCTCTAAACCTTCCTCGATGTTTCACCCCGTTTCTAGAGAGCGTCTGCGCCTGCTTTTAGATAGTATGGTACAGGAGTTGCGGGAGTTGGGAGGAGTTTTGGTCATCGGAAGCGCGATCGCCGCCATCATTCAAGTTGGCGCACCCCGCGAACTAATTCTCAACCTCGGTCAAGGCCCGGTTTCCTCGATTCTCGCCATGCTGCTATTAGCCGCAGTCGTATCGATTTGTTCTACAGTAGATGCTTTTTTTGCCCTATCTTTTGCCGCCACATTTACCAGCGGTTCGCTGTTAGCCTTTCTCGTTTTCGGCCCGATGATTGACCTCAAAGGCATCGGTTTAATGCTCTCTATTTTTAAAGGTCGAGCCGTAATTTACTTAATTGTCTTGGCTGCTCAACTAACATTTTTAATGACCCTCGCTGTCAACTTGTATTTAGGTTGATCGATTTGCCCGCACGGACAAATAACGATATAGCATTTCTCATAAAGATGAGGTGCTTTCGGGCATAGGGCATAGGGCATAGGGCATAGGGCATAGGGCATAGGGCATACCTCACCACGCGATCGAACCGCAATAGACTTCCAATTCTCTTTGAGCCAAGAACAATGACAAATAACAACAACTAATAACTAAGGAGCAACAACCAATAACCAATAACCAATAACCAATAACCAATAACCAATAACCAATAACCAATAACCAATAACCAATAAC